>CAZINZ010000045.1:0-19753 GCA_964540715.1 uncultured Syntrophaceae bacterium
TGGTGGGCCCTGTCGGGTTCGAACCGACGACCTACTGATTAAGAGTCAGTTGCTGCTACCAGCTGAGCTAAGGGCCCTGTATATTATCAAACGGTCGAATGTATGGTACGCCCGGTTGGATTCGAACCAACGACCAACAGATTCGAAGTCTGCGACTCTATCCAGCTGAGCTACGGGCGCTTTCTTACTTGTTAGGGCAACACCGCTGTCGGATATACTTAAATAGAGAGACACAAAAGCTTCTAAAAAATTGCACCACTACTTATTCTTTTGAGAAACTTTCGTCAAGTATTATTTTCCGGTTTTTCTCTTGATTCAGGTTGGAATCCGGTCTCCATGTGGCAAGCGACATAATGACCATTTCCTCTGTCATTAAGGCTCGGCACCACCTTGTTGCATATATTCATGCGGTACCGGCATCTGGGATGGAAGGAACATCCGGAGGGGGGCGTTATAGCACTTGGTGCTTTGCCGTCAAGTATGATCCGGTCTTTCCTGCGTGTGGGGTCCGGGAGAGGGATAGCGGACAGGAGGGCGTTTGTGTACGGGTGAAGAGGGTTCGTGTAGAGGGATTCTTTTTTCGCCAGTTCAACAATTTTTCCAAGATACATGACGGCTATCCTGTCGCTTATATGCTCGACGACACTGAGATCATGGCTGATAAACAGATATGTGAGATCAAAATCCTTCTGCAGGTTTTTCAGAAGATTGAGTATCTGGGCCTGTATGGAAACGTCCAGTGCCGAAACGGGTTCGTCCGCGACTACAAGTTCAGGATTGAGGGCGAGAGCCCTCGCTATTCCGATGCGCTGTCTCTGTCCGCCGCTGAATTCGTGGGGGTAACGTCCCATCTGCTCTCTGTTCAATCCCACAGTTTCCATCAGATCAGCAATTTTATCCCTGTTTTCCTTTCCTCTTGATATGGTGTGTATGGTGAGGGGTTCTCCAACGATGGCGCCCGCGCTCATTCTCGGATTCAGTGATGAAAATGGATCCTGGAATATCAGCTGTACCTTTCTTCGGAAAGCTTTTAATTCTTTTCCGGAATACATGAATATGTCATTTCCATTGAAGGAGATTTTCCCGCCAGTTGGTTCTTCGAGTCTGGTGATGAGACGGCCAAGCGTAGTCTTCCCGCATCCTGATTCTCCAACCAGTCCCAGGGTTTCCCCTTTGAAGATTTGCAGATCCACGCCGTTCAAGGCCTTCACCGTATTATGGTGGCCCGGCAGGAAGCCGCTTCGTGCGGGGAAAGATTTTTCCAGTCCTTCAATGTTTAATAAAACAGGATTCATCTGCGCTGTTCCGTCTCCTGACCTCTGGTTCCTGACTTCTGGATATCACACATATTTCCAGCACCTTACATGATGGCCAGGAGATTTTTCTCTGAGGTGTGGTTCTTCTGACGCGCATATTTCCATGGCTTCACGGCACCTGTTATGAAAACTGCACCCGGAGGGAAGATCATACAGGTTCGGGACGGTGCCCGGTATTGTATTGAGGTGTCCATTTTTTACGGAAGTCTGTTTGGGTGTGGATTCCATAAGGCCTCTTGTATATGGATGGAGTGGCGTTGAAAAAAGCTCAAGTACGCTGCAGTATTCAACTACTTTGCCCGTATACATTACCGCTGCGTGCCGGGCCATCTCCGCGATGATCCCAAGGTCGTGGGTTATCAGCATCACAGAGGTTCCGACTTCATCCTTCAGCTTGTTTATCAAATCAATAATTTGTGCCTGGATGGTCACATCGAGAGCCGTCGTGGGCTCATCCGCGAGCATCAGTCCGGGATTGCAGGCGAGTGCCATTGCTATCATTACACGTTGTCTCATCCCGCCGCTCATCTGGTGGGGATAATTGTTCAGCCTTTCCTGTGCGGAGGGTATTCCGACAAGTCTGAGCATGTCGATGGTGCGGTCCCGTGAATCTCTTTTTGACAACCCCTCGTGGAGGCATATCACTTCAGAGATCTGATCTCCAACTTTCAGTACGGGGTTGAGGGAGTTCATCGGTTCCTGGAATATCATGGATATGTCTTTACCGCGAAGCCTTCGCATCTCGTTTTCGTCAAGATCGAGGAGATTGACGCCCTTAAAGTTGATTTGTCCTGATACAATCCGTCCCGGCGGGTCCGGTATAAGCCTCATTATGGACAGAGCAAGCACTGTCTTGCCACACCCTGATTCACCGACTATGCCCAGGGTGTCCCCCCTGTCGATGGTGATGTCAACCCCGTCAACGGCCCTGACGGTACCGTTTCTGGTCTCGAAATGTGTCTTCAGACCTTTTACTTCAAGGATTTGCATTGGAAGTCCCGCTCCGGTCCATTAGGAATTGTACAAGAAGCCTCACACCCGTACCGGACGCGCCTTTGGGGATATAAGGTTTATCTTTCAGTAAGAACGCTGGACCGGCGATATCGAGGTGTACCCAGGGATAATCATTAATAAATCTCTTGAGCAGAAGTGCCGCCGTTATCGCGCCTCCTGATCTTCCACCAATATTCTGGATATCCGCTACGTCGCTCTTTATAAGTTCATCATATTCGTGCCACAAGGGGAGTTCCCAAACCGTTTCGCCTGTCGTATCCGAGGCGCTGCGTATCTTATCTTTCAGGTCACCGTCTGTCCCCATCATACCTGTGATAAAATCACCCAATGCCACCACGCATGCCCCGGTCAGCGTGGCAATATCAATTATTGCCTCCGGATTGTATCTTCCCGCGAACGTGAGCGCATCTGCGAGGATCAGCCGTCCTTCGGCATCGGTATTTTTAATTTCTATAGTAATGCCTGACATGGTTTTCAGTACATCTCCCGGTTTGTACGCCCTTCCGCCTGGGAGATTTTCCGCGGCAGGAATTATGCCCACCACATTCAGTGGTATTTTCAGTTCGGCAGCAGCCTTGAGTGTGCCAATCACCGCGGCGCCACCGGACATGTCCGACTTCATTTCATCCATTTTTTCAGAGGGTTTTATGGAAATTCCACCACTGTCAAAGGTGATTCCCTTGCCGACCAGAACTACAGGTCTGTCCTGCTTTTTGCCCCCGCTATATTCCAGTATTATCAGTTTTGCCTCTTCGACGCTGCCTTTCGAGACACCGAGTAGTGCATTCATGCCAAGTTCTTTTATTGTTGCTTCATCCAATGCCTCGAATTTGAGGTTTTCCTCCTTCGCGACATCACCGGCCCTCTCCGCCAGGATTGTGGGTGTCATGTCGTTGGATGGCGTAGAGACGAGATCTCTCGCGCAGTAGACTGCCCGGGAGATAATCTCCGCTGTTTTTGCGCCACTCTTTATATCATCCAACAGCTCGGGCCTGTCTTCTGATATAGTAAATTTGCCTATTTCACCTTTTTTGTCCTCTTCGAGGGTTTTATAGGGTGTGAATCGGTACAGACCAAGCATCGCGCCTTCAACAGCGGCCTGCGCTGTTTCTCTGATGGAGGATTCCGCCCGGCCGAAATCAAGGGATACGGCCAGCTGCGTTATGTTGAGATCCCTTATCTTCTGGCACGCCTTAGAAAATACCCCTCTTAATTTTTCGAGGTTGAATTCATTCATTTTACCCAGGCCCGCAATCATTATTCTCCTGCTGCGGAGCAATCCCCTGGTATATACAACCGAAGAACTAAAGAGTTTTCCTTCAAAATCTCTCTGCTCAATCAGCTCGGAAATAAGGCCGTTGCACTTTTCGTCAAGAAGACGAGCCGCCCCTTCCAGGATTTGATTGTCTTCGAAATGTCCAACAAGTAATATCTCATTATCGAGATCAGCAAGATTTCCCGTCTTTACAGTAATATTCATTAGTGCCTCCTGAAATTTTTGTATCCGCCGAAAGAAATAACACATGGATTCGAAATGTCAATGTGTAAGATGATGTATTCATGGTCTGATGCGGATTGTATTAGGTGGATAAAGTCAGGGGTGTGAGCATAGTGGTCAATCATTTGTGTGATTTTCTTCGGCGGATTCGGGATGTTTTTCGATAGAGTCTATTTCTTTACTGATCTTATCGGCCATCTTGCCGCCGGGTGGGAAGATGGTTTGGGCGGCCTTGAAGTGAAAAAGGGCGCTCTTGAGTTTATCCCTCTTTTTAAAGAAAATTCCGAAATTGTAGTGCGATTCTCCTGGCATGTTGATTTTTCCGTATTGCATTGCCAGATTGTAATATACTTGGATGTCATCCGGATTATTCTTCTTGAATTCTTTATAAAGCTTGAGTGCGGTATTATAATCTCCGGTGGTCTCGCAGGCCCTTCCAAGGTACAGGGTGGTCTCGGCATCTTTCTTGTCTATTGAATGGGCTTTCTTTAAGGTTTTTATCGCATCGGGCATATTTCCCAGGTTAAAATACCTGATTCCGAGATCCCGGAGAATACCGGCATCATCAGGAGACAGCGACAGCGCTCTCCGAAAACTATCAAAGGATTCTATGGTATTGCCAAGTTTTCCCTGAATGACCGCAAGACCGTACAGCGCGTCCGGGTCGGTGGGGTCTTTTTTCAACACATTCTGAAAATATTTCAGACTTGAATTGGGATCTTTTCTGTCAAGCACGAGTGTCGTTTTTATTCTATCCAAACCACCTATTATGCTTTCAGCTCCACCCTTTGTGTATCTTGTTTGAAGGAGGCCGTCGAGATACATTATCCTGTCTCCCGTGCCGGGGTGGGTGAGAAAATAGGATGGTATGAAACTTGAATAGAATTCATACTTTCTCATGATTTTCAGAAAGTCCAGCATCCCCTCGCCGTTGTACCCGGTTTGCACAAGGTATGACATTCCGAGGCGATCAGCCTCTTCTTCATGCTCTCTGCTGTATTTAAGGTTGAGAGTTGTTGCTGTCGCCATAGAAAAGCTGGCAACTGCAGCGGACATTTCGCTGCTGCCTCCGAGGAAGGCGCCAGCGAGGATTGCGGCGATGGTGGCTATATTGATCTTCTTTGAATCTTCGATGGTTTGCGCTATATGTCTGGCCTTTATGTGTCCTATCTCATGCGCCAGCACTCCGGCGAGTTGATCTTCATTCTCAGTGAGTTCAATAAGTCCGCTGTAGATATACACATAACCTCCCGGCGTCGCGAAGGCGTTGATCCCGGAACTGTCAATTATGGAAAAGGTGAAATCAAAAAGGGGTCGTCTGCCATGAGAAAGCAAGAGATGGCCTATCCTGTCAATATATTCATTTGCTTTTGGATTTGTTACGAAAACGCCCCTGCCTTTCAGTTTTTCATAGAACTCTTTCCCAAGTATTTTTTCATCTTTAATGGTAAAAGAGGCGAAGGACGTCCCAGATGTTACAAAAATGTACAGGATGGCGATAATAACAGCGGGTATCTTAAATGTGCTAAGGCGCGTTTTTGATTTCATGGTATTATATTTACAGTAACCTTTTTGCAATTTTAATCAAGGTGATACCGCAGGCCAGCATCAAACGCCTGATTATATAAGCATATGAGAACATTAATAGCTTCATAATTATGGCGTGAGCAGGTCAGGTCTTTTAAAGGTGTGGCGATAGCGCCGCCCCAGAGTTTTACGGACAATCACTAAAAATTCACCTTATCCAGTCCCTTTAGCCCGAGAATCTCTCTTGCCTCATCGGGAGTGGCAGGTTCAATGCCGAGTTCTGCGGCAATGCGTGCAATTTTTTCTACCTGCTCGGCGCTGCTCTTTGCCAGATTTCCTTTATCCAGATAGAGGTTATCTTCGAGCCCAACACGGACGTTACCACCAAGTAGAAGGGCTTGGGTACACATGGGAAATTGAGCGCGCCCGGCAACACAAACGGAAAATTCAAAATCCCCGATTAATCGCTTTGCATAATTAACCAGAAACAGCAGGTTCTCCGAGTCCGGTGTAATTCCGCCCAGGACACCCATAACAAACTGGATGTAAACAGGCTTTCTGATGGGATATCCCCTCTCAATCATAAAGGCTATATTATTGATCATGGCGGAATCGTAAACCTCAAATTCTGGTTTGGCTTCATTTTCATCGAATTTGATGCTGAACTCCCTCATCGATTTGAAGGTATTTGGAAAGATAAAATCCTCACTCATTGCCAGATATTGCGGTTCCCATTCGTGCTTGAAATCCTTAATCTTATCAAGGGCTTGGAAAAGGGCGAAGTTGATGGAGCCGGCATTAAATGACGCAAGTTCCGGTTTAAACCTGGTTACAGGTTCTACCCGTTGTTCCGGAGTCATGCCTAATCCGCCACCGGTGGCTATACAGACGACGATATTGCACCTGCTCTTTATGCCATTAAGGATCTCTTCATAAAGTTCCATCTTCGAGACGGGCATTCCGGTTTCGGGATCCCTGGCGTGTATATGGCAGACCGCCGCACCTGCCTCGTAACTTCGAACCGCTTCATCAGCAATCTGCTGAGGCGACTGTGGTACATAGGGTGACATTGTTGGAGTATGGATGCTTCCGGTCAGTGCTGCTGTAATAATGGCCTTGGTTTTCAAAAATCAGATTCTCCTTGAAAGATTGTTAAAGATAATGGGGCCTGTTCATAGAACAGCCCCCATTCGCTACGCACTATAAACCCCCCTTAAAACTTTTATACCGGTACCCATGTAACGCATATGGGGAAAACGAAGAATGATGCGATAAGTTAGACAAATGTGTAACCCATAATGTCTCTCGCCTGCATTTTTGTTCCGGCAGCGATGATCGGGAAGAACGCCAGTGTCCAGAATGGCTGTATCATGTTGGTCCACGCGTCACCGTATCCGATGGCCATACTGCATCGCGCAATGAAACTGGTAAGCTGATCCGGTGCCATATTGGCGCCAAGGGTATTGGCCGCTCCGACGATAGTCGAACCGACAACGGCCCACTCTCCGCCTCCAGAGGGTACAAAGAAGTTGACGAAACCACCGATCAGGAAGGAGATGAAGGGGAATGTCGCAATGGTTGCAGTGCCTGCAATCCACATCGCGATGGCGTTACCGAGACCTGTGTGTACCATGATTCCCATAATACCTGCATAGAAGGGGAACTGGAGAACGATACCGGAAACGTTGCTGCACGATCTTTTCGTAGCCACAACGTATCGGAACGGAGTTTTGTGGCAGATCATGCCGATCGTGATGAATAGGAAATTCATAATATTAAGGTTGACATCGAATCCCTTTGTATAGAAGTGATTTACCAGGAACCAGAGTCCGCCTAAAGAGATGATGATCATAATGATGGTGCTGTTATTCAGAATATCAGACAGATTAGATTCCTTAAGGCTGAGTGATTCCGCTTCTTCCGCCACTGTCATCGGTTTTGTTGCCTTGTGCTCATCAGAGAGCATATCATTATGTTCCACTACATGCTCATCCGAGGGTTTCATCAGCATCATTAACGCAGGCAAAACAATAAGAAGACCCAAAGCAACAGCAATATTCATGGGGCTGAGCAATGTTATCGTAGTCGGTATCGTCTCTGTGAGCACCTTTGTCTTAATGAGAAAGTTGTTGGGTGTATTGAGAACAAGAGGAATAGTACCGGAAAGACCACCATGCCATGGCAGAAAAGAAGTGTAGACACAAGCGGCAAGGAGTCGGTAATCAACTTTCTTAACCCTTCGGGCCAGTTCTCGTCCAAGAACAGCAGTAAGGACGATCCATCCCCAGCTGATCAGGGAGAAGACACAACCAAGGAGCGTAACAATACCATACACAGCAATCGGACTCTTTATCTTGGTAGCGAGCCAGTCAAGAAATTTCTCGGCCGGAGGTGATATGGCGATTGCGTATCCTGTAACCAGAATCAGTACCATTTGCATGGCAAATCCCAGGAGAATCCAGAATCCCTTATACCACGCCTGGACGATTCCAAACGGTTTCGCGTCTACAAACCCCCACGCCATAATTGCGGCTAAAAAAGTCAGCAATATAGCAAAGATGAAGGAATCCGGCAGCACTTTCCTGAATTTATCCGCAAAAAATCTACCTGTTGTAGCTAATATTTTGACCTCCTTTGTGAATAAAATTATTAAGTAAGTAAAGTATTAGACTTCAAAAACATCGTTACACTTAAAAAATAGGCATATATTATGTGCATTTTTTATAATTTTAACACACCACCTCCTTTGCTGTTTGATAGTTTGATTTACTTTGCATTATGTAATGAGCTGAGGTCGGAGGAGCGGGTAAGCAGGGTTATCTTATCTTATCCGTTTCTCTGTACCCACTCCCTGCTGATTCCCCCCCCTGCCAGCCTGCTGGTTATATCAAACTGCCGCTATAGTCAAGTCGAGATTATTTGTGTGAGAAAGACTACATACCAGGCTGATTACCATTAATCTGTATCGGATTTTGGGTATCACCGGGCTTGATATTTTATTTTCAGTATGTTAGATGATGTAGATTGAATATATTTTCAGAAAAATGTCAGGGGGTATTTTATTAATGGTTAACGAAGGTAACTTAACAACTGAACCGGAAGTGAAAGAAGTAGAGCACATTATGGAGGATGTGGGGTCTCAGAACGAAGATGAAGATATAAGCTTTGTGGAGCTCTACGAACAGAATCTGCAGGACGTGGCCATTGGCAAGGTTGTAATGGGGAAAATAGTTCAGATTAATGATGATGCAGCCATGGTTGATGTCGGCTACAAGACGGAAGGGGTTCTTTATCTCAGTGAGGTAACAGACAGTGATGGAAATATCACGATTTCTGTTGGTGATGAAGTTGAAGTCCTGATAGATCGCCGAAAAGATGCCGAATTAATCCTCTCGAAAGAGAAAGCCGCCAGGATGAAAATGTGGGATGATGTCGTAAAGGTGTACGAAGATGGCGGCACTATAGTCGGTACGATTGTACAGAGGGTAAAAGGGGGCCTCTCTGTTGATATCGGATTCCCCGCCTTTCTTCCGGGTTCCCAGGTTAGTACGCACCCGGTAAAGGATCTTGACAGATATGTCGCGCAAACCATGGATTTTCAGATTCTCAAATACGACAGAAAAAGAAACAATGTTGTCCTGTCCAGGAAGGCAATACTGGAAATCGAAAGAGAAGAGAAAAAAGTAAAGACGCTTGAAACCCTCGAAGAGGGTAAAATATTAGAGGGCATTGTAAAAAACATTACGGATTATGGTATGTTTATAGACTTGGGGGGTATAGACGGATTATTGCACATTACCGACATGTCGTGGGGAAGGATAAGACATCCGTCGGAGACATTTTCCAGGGACGACAAGATAACAGTTAAGGTGCTCAGTTTTGACAGAGAAAAAGAACGTGTATCCCTTGGCATTAAACAACTTACGGAAAACCCGTGGGATGTCATTGTCGAGAAATATCCGCTTGAGACCATCGTAGAAGGCAGAGTTGTAAGTATCATGGATTATGGGGTATTTGTTGAAATCGAATCTGGAGTTGAAGGCCTTGTGCATGTATCTGAGATGTTCTGGACCAAGAAAATAAGACATCCCTCAAAGGTATTATCTGTAGATGATATCATAAGGGTTATGGTGCTGGATGTGAATCCTGAAAACAAAAGGATATCGCTCGGCCTCAAGCAGACAATACCGAATCCGTGGATAGAACTTAAGGAAAGATACCCGGAAGGGACCGTTATCAGTGGTGAGATTAAAAATGTTACGGACTTTGGAATCTTTGTGGGAATTGAAGATGACATCGATGGTTTAATACATATATCCGATATCTCATGGAAAAAGCGAATTAAGCATCCGTCGGAATTCTACAAAAAGGGTCAGGAAATCGAAACGGTGATTTTGGGAATTGATGTGGATGCCGAGAAGTTTTCCCTCGGGATCAAACAACTCGAGAAGAATCCATGGGAGAAAATTGCATCTGAATACGCACCGGGATCTATAGTTACCGGAAAGGTAACAAATATTACGGACTTCGGTATCTTTGTCGAGATAGAAGAGGGCATTGAAGGTCTGGTTCATATCTCCGAAATAAGCCACGAGAGGATTAAATCTGCCAGAGACGTTTATACTGTTGGGGATGTCGTGTCAGCCGTTGTAAAGAATGTTGATATTGTAAGTCAGAAAATAGGTTTGAGTATTAAGGATTCAGAGAAGGCCTCTGATGACACATCCAAGCGGCAGTATCTAAATAATAATGAAAGAGTTGTTTCCAACCTTGGTGACATGCTGGCGGGTATAAAAATCTGACCATTCACAGGAAATCATCTCTTTTGAGAGAAGCTTAATGAAAAAACACCCAGTGATTTCAGGTTTCCTGCTTCTTGCCATTGTCGGTGTATCCTTCTTCCTGATTCTTCGCGTCCTTGTGTTTTTCGGAGAGGAGAATCAGAAATTTTCCTTTAAAAACAAAGACAAGATCGGTGTTGTAACGATAGAGGGCGTTTTACACAGTTCTGCTGACATCATTAAGCAACTTGAGACATATGAAAAAGATGGCAATGTCAAGGCAGTAGTCCTGCGTATTAATTCGCCAGGCGGGGCGGTGGTACCTTCTCAGGAGATATACGACAAGGTATTGCGTTTGAAGAAATCCAAAAAAGTAGTTGTCTCAATGGGAACGGTTGCTGCGTCAGGGGGATATTATATCGCTTGTGCCGCCGACAGGATTGTTGCTAATCCCGGCACGATAACCGGAAGTATAGGGGTCATTGCCCAGTTTTCTCAAATAGAAGATTTGCTCGAAAAGATCGGGTTGAAGACCACCGTTGTCAAGGCAGGCAGATATAAGGATGTTGGGTCTCCTGTGCGTAAAATGACGATTGCTGATAAAAATCTTGTTCAGGGTGTAATTGATGATATTCACAATCAGTTCGTTGATGTGGTTCTATCATGCCGGGATATTTCCAGGGAGAAAATAGAAAATATTGCCGATGCAAGAATATTTACCGGCAGGCAGGCGCTCAAAGCTGGACTTGTTGATGATCTTGGCAATATGGAATATGCAATTGATACAGCGACAAATCTCGCCGGAATAGAGGGCAGGCCGGAGATCATTTACCCTGAGAAAAAACGAAAAAGCCTGCTTCGTTATATCGCAAGTGAAACAATTTCCGCCATCGCTGACGAATTCAGAGGAATCGAAGCCGGTATCAGCTATTTGTATAAACCTGCATATGAGATGTAGTATGATGAGGGAAAATTTGCTCGAAGAGACAGGAATAAAGTTTTGTGTGCCTGAAGGAATGCCGTGTTCTTCGGGACAGTTGAATCATCAAGGGGAGACAGTAAACGACAGGCTGATTGTATGAAATATAACACAATACTTATCACAAGAGAAGAGGGCCATGCTGTTCTGACGTTGAATCGTCCTGGTGAAATGAATGCGCTTTCCATCGAGATGCGGCATGAACTGCTGCATTGTTTCAATGAGTTGGAAAAAGACGATCTGGTTAGGGCCGTTATACTTACCGGTGGTGATAATGTGTTTTCTGCCGGGATTGATCTGGACGAAATATCAGCCCTGTTAGACGATGAGTTTGAAAATTATATGAGAATTATGATCAAAAATCTCCAGAAGATCTACACGTTCCGCAAACCTGTTATAGCAGCGGTAAGCGGGATAGCCCTCGGAGGGGGATTTAACCTTGTTACCGTATGCGACATGGTTATTGCTTCAGAGACGGCGATATTTGGTCATCCGGAGCTGAAGTTTGGTCTGAATCCATTATTCGATCCGCTCAGGAGAATCGTTGGAACCGCCAAAGCAAAAGAGATTGCAATGTTGGGAGAGCCCATTGGGGCAAGGGAAGCGCTCAGGATCGGACTTGTGAATAAAGTGTCTCCGCCGGAGAAATTCATGGAAGACGCCGTGTCTGTTGCAGGTGAAATTTCTCGAAGACCTGCCAGGGCGGTTGAAGCTGTGAAAAGGATATCAGATATTGTGCCGCGTCTTGATAAGGCCACGGCTCTGGAATACGAATTTGAGATAACCGCGCTTCTTTTTTCGAGGGCAGAAATAAGAAAACATATGAAGCAATTTTTCGACAAGTTGAAATCAAGAAAAAAGTTATAACTTAAGATATTGTTGCGTGGTAGAGTGTTTTAACAGTTGAATTGAAGAACTCCTGACATACTATTCGATACCTTGCATTGCCGCAAAGTCGATCAATTGATCTTTTCTCTTCTTGTGCTGCAGTTTCTTGAGGGCTTTTGCCTCTATCTGCCTTATTCTTTCTCTGGTAACGCCCATCATATCCCCAACCTCTTCAAGTGTAAAAGGTCCATAGTTGCATGCAACCCAGGTGCAATTGCAAAAAGTCTCATTATTTAACCACCACTCACAGGTGTTGTCCGGGCAGGGTTCTACTATGAAATCCTGTGACTTCTTACATATATATAGTGTCGACATCCTTTTTCCTTCCTGTAGTGGATTGAGGTTTTCACAATGAAGATAATCTCATCTGTTTAACTTACTATCTGATACAGGTTTGTCAATAGTTTGTGACCCGCTGTCTCGATAAAAATGACGTATCCTGCATACCCTGACCCGTTGTAATGAGCGAGAATCTAAACTATCCGGAACAGAATTGCAAGCGCCTTAATTACCCCGGGCATAAATCCCTTGACAGAGGAATGGTCTTCTGGTAGGTGCGATGAAGATCTGCTTGGATCCATTTTTGGACTGGGACGGAAGAGAGTCAAAGAAGGCAGTATGGTGTGTGATCTTCAGGCCTCCCGTCACAGAGCGGAGAGGCTTTTTTTATGGAGTGAATGCCGTATGGAAGTTATCACAACAGTGCACGATATGCAGAACTTTTCTGAATCCCTCAGGGTCCGGGGTAAGAAGATTGCCCTTGTTCCTACCATGGGTTATCTTCATGACGGACATCTGAAACTGATGGAAGAAGGAAAACAACGGTCTGACTGTTTGGTAACCAGTATCTATGTTAACCCAACGCAATTTGGCCAGGGTGAAGATCTGGACAAGTATCCGCGCGATTTTGAGAGTGATGAACAGCTTTCCAGGGATGCAGGCGTGGACGTTATCTTTTACCCTTCGAACCCACAGATGTATCCTGAAAATTACCATACCTTTGTGACAGTCGAAGATATAACCACGAATCTCTGTGGTATGACGCGGCCCACCCATTTCAGGGGAGTAGCAACCGTCTGCGCGAAGCTGTTCAATATCGTAAAACCCCATGTGACTGTTTTTGGAAGAAAAGATTTTCAGCAGCTCGCTGTTATAAAGAGAATGGTAGTCGATCTCAATATAGACATTGAGGTTGTGGGTATATCGACGGTAAGAGAGGCGGACGGCCTCGCCATGAGTTCGCGAAATGCGTATCTGAAAGGGGGCGAGCGGGAGTCTGCACTGAGCGTGAGTCGTTCACTAAGACGTGCCGCGGATCTGTATGACCGGGGTGAGCGGGATGCTGGCGCAATAATACAAGATGTGAAGGACTTTATTGCGGGTCACCCGGGCACCAAAATAGATTATGTCAAGATATGTGATGTTGAAACCATGGCAGATGTCGAATCCGTTCGGGGAGAAAGATCTGTACTGGCCATGGCTGTCTGGGTAGGTACACCAAGGCTTATAGATAATTATGTTTTTGGTGAAAATAATTAGGCAGGTGGAATAATGCAAAAAAGAACAATGCTTAAATCAAAACTTCACAGGGCTGTTGTTACCGATGCCGATCTCCATTATGAGGGTAGCATCACCATTGACGAGGATCTTATGGATGCTGCGGATCTGTATTCCTATGAAAAAGTTGATATATACAATGTATCCAACGGAGAGAGATTTTCCACCTATACAATCAGGGGTGCGAGAGGTTCCGGCGTTATGTGTCTGAATGGGGCTGCCGCAAGAAAGGCTTCAAGGAATGACATCATAATTATCGCAAGTTATGTGCAGGTTGACGAGGGTTTGGCAAAAGACTGGAAACCCACGTGCGTATTTGTTGATGACAAAAACAGGGTAAAGAAAAAGGCAACGGGTTAGGAATCAAGAATAAATAAGTTATACAGATTGCGCCGCAATTTTGTTTGTTTTCAAGGCGTGTTGAAGCACGCATAACGGGTTATGTAAGCTTTGACACAACACAGGGAGCAAGCAAAAGGACAAGCAAGGTGTATGAGTTATTTATTCCTGCTGACTTAGCAACGATTCTATTGATCTGTGATTTCTTCGAAGGCGGGGCCGTGTGCCCTGCCTTTGCTTTTGGAGATGTTTTCTGTTATACACGCACTGTTCTTGAAAGGCAGGAAATGACAAAGAAAATCCGAAAAAGGATCAAGGGTGTTTTTCTGACGGGGATAGCCGCGATTATTCCCGTTGGTGTCACGTTTTATGTCCTCTATCTTATCATTGGGATGATGAACAATCTGGTCAAAATTATTCCAGCGAGATTCCATCCTGACCAGCTACTTCCTTTTCATATTCCGGGTCTTGGTGTGATAATTACATTGATCCTGATCTTTGTCGCGGGACTCGTGACAAAGAGTTATCTTGGAAATAAAGCCGTTTCTCTCGGCGAGAAACTTGTAGGGAAAATTCCGCTGGTAAGGGGCATATATAACGCGTTGAAACAACTTGTTGAAGCAGTGCTCAGCGATAAAGGAGAAAGCTTCAAACGAGCTGTTTTGCTAGAATATCCCCGTAAGGGGCTGTATTCAGTTGCTTTTGTTACAGGTGAGAGTCGTGGAGAGGTGCAGTCAAAGACATTACCGAAATGTATTAATCTCTTTGTTCCCACTACGCCGAACCCTACATCAGGGTTTTACATAATGGTACCCGAAGACGATGTAGTCTATCTTGATATGACGGTTGAAGATGCATTCACCCTGATCATATCAGGTGGAGTCCTGTCACCGACTGAAATTAAATCAAATAATTAACAACGGAGGAAACCATGCAAATTACGTCTGAAGGAATTAAGGTGGGCCATCCCGATGTAGTGGCTGATACTATTGCGGCAAATATTATTGCCAGGATCCTGGATGAAGAAAATAAGGCAGGGATGGATGTAAATACCATGCCCCACTGTGGTTTGGAAGTGTTTCTTGGAAAGGGTTTCTGTATAGTTGGTGGTGAAGTTGCAACGAAGATATACATAGATATCGAGAAGAGCCTGCGACAGACTGTATTATCTCTGGGATACAATGACGCGGCGGTGGGCCTCAACGGTCACTCGCTGGGCGTGTTCAATGCAATTATACCTCAATCACCTAATATAAATATGGGAACACGGGCTGAGCTTGGAAAATATAAGGAGATAGGCGCAGGAGATCAGGGGATAATGTATGGATTTGCCTGTGATGAAACCCCTGAACTGCTTCCCCTTACCTATGTCCTGGTTAACAGGATGATGAGGGCGTTCGAAGACTGTGGAAATCCCATATTTGCCCCCGATGGCAAGGGACAGGTTACGGTGAATTATGACAAGAACGGAAAGCCGACACATGTTTCGAAAGTCTTGATGTCTAATGCTATCGATTATCGCCATGTATCGGAAAACGAAGAAATCGAGGAGACCGCAAGAAAAATGGCCTTTGATTGTCTGGGTCAGTGGGTGAATGATAAGACCGATTTCATGTTTAATCCCACAGGGGAATGGCAGGCGGTTCATTCGTGCAGCGCAGCTGATTCCGGTGTTACCGGTCGCAAGCTTGTCTGTCAGCTCTATGGAGGATATCCCGGAGCACAGCTCGGAGGGGGGTCGGTTGTCAACAAATCGCCAGAAAAGGTTGACTGTTCCGCAGTGTTCGGCTCGCGTTATGCGGCCAAGAATGTTGTAGCTTCCGGCCTTGCAACCAAATGTTCTGTTCAACTTGCTTACGCCATAGGCATGGCTAAGCCCATGTCTATTTATGTTAACACGTTTGGCACAGGAGTTATCTCGGATGAAAAGTTGTCTGTCCTTGTGGAAAAAGTCTTCGATTTTACACCAAAGGGAATGGTTGAGGGCTTCGGACTACTCAGTGGGGATGTTTACAGGAAGATATCAAAGACCCTGTTTATGGACGATTATGCGTGGGAAAAAACAGATCTCGCGGAAAGGCTGAAAAAAGAAGCAGGTAACGAAAAATAGAGATCGGGATTCAGCTATGGCTTTAGTGGAAACCGGTACCGATATGTGTGTCCCTGTACAGGAGGGATATTACCAGAATACATCAGGAGAAAAAATGGATTACGATATTAAAGATATTAAGCTGGCTGAAGAGGGAAAATCGAGCGTTGACTGGGCTAACAAGAGCATGCCGGTTTTAAACAGTATAAAGAACAGATTTGAAAAGGAAAAACCCCTGAAGGGTGTCAGGCTGGGCGCATGTCTCCATGTTACGACAGAGACAGCCAGCCTCATGGAAACCCTGAAGGTGGGAGGCGCCGAACTCTCCCTGTGCGCTTCAAATCCTCTGAGTACGCAGGATTATGTTGCCGCCTATCTCGTAAAATATCAGGATATTGCCGTGCATGCAATCAATGCTGAGGATACCACTACATATTATAAGCATATCAATTCGGTGCTGGATGCAAAACCGACGATAACGATGGACGACGGTGCCGATCTTGTCTCGACTATACATTCAGACCGCCAGGATCTTATAGACGGGATTATTGGTGGAACTGAAGAAACAACCACAGGTGTTATACGGCTGAAGTCGATGGCCAATGAAGGGGTTCTGCGTTTTCCGCTGGTGGCGGTGAATGACGCGAACACAAAGCACATGTTCGACAACAGATATGGCACCGGGCAAAGCACCCTCGATGGAATTATAAGGGCCACAAACAGACTGATAGCGGGTTCCGCCTTTGTCATTTGTGGATATGGCTGGTGTTCAAGGGGGCTTGCGATGAGGGCCTCCGGGATGGGTGCAAATGTTATTGTGACAGAGGTCGATCCCCTTCGTGCCCTGGAGGCGGTTATGGACGGCTACCGGGTCATGCCGATTGCTGAGGCGGCCGAGTTGGGAGATTTCTTCTGCACACTGACCGGGGATATCAATGTTATCCGCAAGGAACACTTTCTACAAATGAAAGATGGGGCTATTGTTTCAAACTCCGGCCATTTCAATGTTGAACTGGATATAAAAGGTCTGAAGGAAGTTTCCGAATATACCGGAAGGATACGGAAGTTTATTGACGAATATACGCTGAAAAATGGGAATCACGTATATATCCTGGGGGAGGGGAGGCTGATAAACCTTGCCGCCGCTGAGGGGCATCCTTCAAGTGTCATGGATATGAGTTTTGCCAACCAGGCCCTCGCCGCCGAGTATCTCGTAATACACGGGAGTGAGTTGGACAATGTAGTCTACGGTGTGCCCGAAGATATCGACAAAGAGATAGCGCGATTAAAACTGGAATCGCTGAATGTCAGGATAGATACGCTGACGGCTGAACAGGAGAAGTACCTCAACTCCTGGGAGATGGGAACATAGACGGGTTGCAGGTTTCAGGTTGCGTGTTACTGATTACGTTCTTACGCGGATAAACATAATCAGGGCTGCGAAGCCGAGTATGAGGTTCGCAGCCCACGCCGCTAACATCGGTGGTATGGTTCCGGCTCGTCCCATGGATATGGCGAAGGCAAAGACAATCCAGTATGAAAACCCGATTATAATCCCGGTTCCTATGCCCTGTGAAATACCGCCACTCCTCTCCGACTTCAAGGAAAAAGAGATACCAAGTATAGCGAGAATAACACTTACCAGTGGAAACGCAATTTTTCCATGCATGTCTGTCCGGTATGTGATGGTGTCATATCCCTCAGTACTTATCTTTTTTATAAAACTGCTCAATTCGACCAAACCCATTTCGTCTGTGTCCTTCTGTACAGCCATAAAATCCTCTGGTCTTTCCGGTAGATCGATAATTCTTGAAGGTTCCTTTTCAAGTGATGGAAAGCCCCCCTCGGGAAAGGTTGTTACGAGCAAGTCTCTGAATACCCACCCGTCATTTTCCCATTTCGCCTCCTTTGCGTCTATCTTTTTATAGAGATTCATTTCCCGGTCAAAGAGACTGACCTTTATCCCCTTGAGTGTATTTGTCCGGGGATCAAACATGGAAAAATTGTATATTCCGTTTTTGCCTCTGTACCAGACCTGGTTTTGTTTGAAACTCCCCAGTCCATCCCTCTTTTGAATCTCCACAAATTTGATATGTTTGACCTTTTGATTTGTGTATGGCGTTATGACTTCGCTCAGCAGGAACACTGCAATACAGACCACAAAGGACAATATAATTACTGGAAGTGATATGCGATAGAGACTTATTCCGTTTGCCTTCATGGCCGTTATCTCACAGTTCTTCGACAGGATTCCGAATGAAAGGAGTGTCCCAAGCAGCACCGCAACCGGGGTCATCTGTGAAAGTATCATTGGAATACTCAAGAGTGAATAAGACACCATTTGACCCAGAGTGGCGTGATTGCTCAGGAACATTCTTATACGTTCGAAAAAGTCCGCGATCAGATACAGTCCTATAAGAGAGACAAGTATCAAAGCAAATATCTTGCTAAATTCTTTGAGGATATATTTGTCGAGGGTAATCATTTCTGTATCCATGTTCCGATGTGTCGGATGTAATCAGGTGGAATAAGAGGTCGTTCTTTCGCGGCCATTATCAGCATGTAAATACCTGTGGCACCGAGTATTGCGTTAGACATCCATGCGCCTGTTACCGGAGAGAGACTGCCGGTTTCACCCAATGCCTCCCCAGCGAGTTGGATGATATAATAGGTCAAAATAACAGTAAGACCTATAACAAACCCTCTTGATTTTCCGCTTCTGTGTTTTGAAATGCCCAGCGGAATTCCGATTATACCAAAAACAATGCACGCAAATGGTATGGTGAACTTTTTGTGGATTTCAATGATTAAATCTTTCAGGGCAGGCTTATCAAGGTCCTGGTCTCTACTTTTTCTGATCAGTTCCGTAAGTGACATCTCCCTGTTGTCCTTTTCAATTCGGTTGTTTTCGACTCCAATTGACTCCGACAGATTGAGATTAATGTCATAAGAACTGAAATCAATCTTTTTATAGTTTGTTAAATCCGTGTTTGTCGTGTGGATACTTCCATCCGTCAACCTCAGGGTTACCTGAATGGATTCCGGATTTGAGATAAGATATCCCCGTTGCGCGACAATCGTAGTTGGTTCTTTCAACATTCGGTTATCTGATATATATACGCCCTTCATGTAATCTCCGTCTGGTGGAATCTCATCCGCATAAATAATAAGGTCTGTGAAGTCGTCATTAAATACGCGTTCTTTGATGCCGATACTTGCCTTCTGCCTCGCTATGTCGAACAGGAGGTTTTTGGTCGCGAGGTTCCCGTAGGGAATGAGAAAAAAACCTGTAATTGCTGTTATCAGAAAAGCGCACAAAGTTACGAATACAACCGGCGGCGCAAGCTGGTACAGACTCAGCCCTGATGATTTCAGCACAATGATTTCATTGTCACGTGAAAGCCTTCCCAGGCCCATAAGGATTGAGATGAGAAGAGATACAGGGATGGTAATTATGAGAAATGAAGGCATCAGATAAATAACCAGACTCGCTATATCCGTAAAGGCTACTCCCTTATTTACCATAAAATCCATTAGTTGCAGGATTCGACCCATAAGGAGGGCGAAGGTGAGCACAAAGATGATCATAAAAAACGGAATTGATATCTCTTTGAGGATGTATCTGTTGACGATATTGTTCATTCTGTATTTTACCCAATTGACCTTTTACAATTAAACCTGAATCCCTTGCTAATGATTCCAGAGCTGTCCTTTAGGAATCAAGAATAAATAAGTTATACAGATTGCGCCGTAATTTTGTTTGTT
>CAZINZ010000046.1:0-19470 GCA_964540715.1 uncultured Syntrophaceae bacterium
ACGGGTTGGGATGGGTTCATGCCTGTGACCGCCAGATGCAGATATTGCTGATGAGAATCCTTCTCAATGGCCGGATGACCGAATGTCTGAAAAATGATCCTGAGCTGCTTGAAATTGATAAGTACATGCGCTGGATGAATTTTCTACCGGATGCGGAGGGAGAGATCGCCAAGCTGACGCCTGACACCAAATCCCATTTGGAGGCTTATGCCGCCGGTTTTAACCGCTACCTGTCCGACCACGGTCCTGTCTACGAGTGGCGCCTGTTTGGATATAAGCCGGAACCCTGGGAGATCAAAGACAGCCTGCTCATTGTCCGGATTATCGGTTTTCTGGGTCTGGCTGATGCCCAGTCCAACATGGAGAAGTTTCTGGTGCAGATGGTGCAGAACGATGTTGAAGCGTCCAAGATTCGAGAACTGTTCCCTTACCTGACGGATCCCATTGATACAGAGTTGCTCAAAAAAGTTAAGCTGTCCCCGCCCCTGTTGCCGGAAGCGGTTCGTTGGCTGGGGAAATTACCAAAATTTGTGGCCAGTAACAACTGGGCGGTCTCTGGCAGCCTGACCGAATCCGGAAAACCCATCCTCTGCGGGGATCCGCACCTGGAGGTGAATCGCCTGCCCTCTATCTGGCAGGAAACCGTCATGAAAACTCCCGGGAACACGTACCTTGGCGCCACGCTGCCGGGTGTGCCGGGAATAGCGGTTGGCAGGACTTCTTACCTGGCCTGGAGCGCGACATACTCCTTTTCAGATATGCTGGACTACCGGATCGAAGAGTGCAAAGACGGGATGTACCGGCGTGACGACGGCTGGAAACCGTTCAGTGTGCGTGAAGAGGTGATCCGGGTGAAAAAAGGTGAGCCGGTTATCCACAAGGTTTATGAAAACGAGCATGGCCTGCTGGAAGGGGACCCTGAAGAGCCTGGATTTTACATGGCCTTGAACTGGTCTGTCGCCAAAGAGTGTGGTGCCAGTGATATCAACGCCCTGCTGGCGCTGCAGCAGAACCGGACGGTGACGGAAGCGATGAACTCCTTTGTGCAGGTGGACTCCCTGCCCTTTAACTGGGTGATGGCCGACGTTGAGGGAAATATCGGCTACCAGATGTGTGGGCGCTGTTTTAAACGGCCCGAGGGTGTCAGCGGACTAATGCCACTACCGGGCTGGGAGGAGAAGTATAACCCTGACGGATTTCTGGACAACGCCACCCTGCCGTCCCAGTATAACCCTGAGGAGGGGGTTATTGTAACCGCCAACCAGGACCTGAACTATCTGGGGGAGTCCAATCCCATCAACCTGGCCATGGGCACCTACCGAGCGGACCGGGCGCGGCAGCTGCTGCTGGAGAAAAAAGGGCTCACTACTGACGATATGAAGCGGATTCATGCAGACCTATACTCCCTGCAGGCCGAGCTGTTTATGCCGCTTATTGCTCCGCTGCTGCCGGATACGGATAACGGACAACTCCTGAAAGAGTGGGACCTGAGATACACATCCGAATCAAAGGGCGCCATGCTGTTCGAATCGGTGTACATGGCCCTGATTTACCGGGTGTTTGGCGATAACGGGTTGGGAAGGGACGTGATCGATCATATCATGAAGGAGACGGGTCTTTTCAACGACTACTATGCCAACCTGGACCGGATTTTACTGACCGAAAACGCTGCCTGGTTTAACGGTGCGGAACGGGACACGCTTTTCAAAGAGGCGGTTGAAAAAGGGCTGGACGTGGCGGCGGCGCCGTATGGCTCAACCCGCAAAGTGACGATGTCCCACATGCTGTTTGGCGGTCAGCTGCCGTCTTTTCTGGGATTTGATCACGGTCCGATCGAATTGCCGGGCTGCCGCGCTACCATTACCCAGGGGCAGATTTTCCAGAACGCCGGTAGAACCACAACCTTCAGCCCGTCTTACCGGCTGATTTCGGATATGAATACGGTTGCGCTTCACACCAATATTACCGGCGGGCCGTCGGACAGACGATTCTCTCGCTGGTATGTGTCGGGTATGCCGGACTGGCTCGGGGGGGTCTACAAGGTTCTCAGCTGACTGATTGCCGGGTCAGCGTTTGCTTTGAAATACTGACTTCCGTACCCGGAACAACATCGACTGTCATAAATATATTTTTTATTACATTAAAACGGTCCCTGAACTTGAACTCATAATTTCTTGGCGCCCTGTCTGGCTCTATCCGCCTCAATTTATGATAGTTCAACAATCTCTGTAGATCATCCTCAAGAACAAACTCGGTAAAATATTTCTTTCCCTCTAACTCATTTTTGGAAAATCCTGAAAGATGCTCAAATTCCTTATTGGCATACGATATACTTGCGTCCTCTTCTATCAGAGTGACCCCTGTCCCGGTAGTTTCAAACATTGTATAAAAAAGATTGTTCAGTCGATGACGCGACTCGTTTTCATACAAAAGAAATGAGAGCATTTTAACAATCTTTGTAATAATCAACACCTCTTCTTTTATAAAATCATAATCACCCCTCAAAGAAATAGAGAGAACACCGTAGATAATAGTGTGGTGGATTATCTTTATACTGACTGACTGATACTCGCCATCGTCATCATCCCTGAGAGTATCAACTAAATCAAGCAGGAGGGGGTCCCTGTTCAGGAGATAATCTCCCGGTCCGGCAGCGGCGGATTCCAGCCCACCCTGACATCCGGTACGGCTGAGGCACGGGCTATTCTTAAAAAAATTGAAAAATAAGGGGTCACACATGTCACGAAATGAAATATTCAGGCAGATAGAAGGTTACGATGAACACCTGAGAGACATGGAGGTCTGCAGGAAATACGGCATTGGCTATACAATGACAAGCGGCAGGGTACGCAGCGTGGTGGACCTTTACCATCCATCCCGGCTGAACCTTCGCGTATCACAGATAATCAGTGAAACACCCACAGCCTCCACAATTCGTTTTGTTTCGACTGACGGCTATCTCCCTCCCTTCCAGGCAGGGCAGTATATCAACCTGTTTCTCGAAGTAAAGGGCGTTCGCACGAGCAGGCCCTACAGTATATCCTCTTCACCAGGGCAGACAGGTTACTATGACATTACGGTTAAGAGGGTTGACGGGGGCTTTGTGTCGGACTATCTCCTTGATCATACAGCACCGGGCCAGACTTTTACAGCCAGTTCCCCTTCGGGGAACTTTTACTTCAACCCTCTCTTCCACAGCAGGGAGATGGTACTGGAACGCGCCGGCATTGTAGCGCCAGCTCTCTGCCGTACAGGTGCCTGCAGCATGTGCAGGGTCAAACTCCTGTCCGGCAGGGTTTAGCAGCCCGCAGGCGTGCTTGTACGGAAATCGGACCGTGATTTCGGCTACATCCACTCATGCATGGCCTTTCCCCTGGAGGATTTGAAATACTGATGTAAAGAGCTGCCCTGCATATCAGATCAGGCAGGCAACGGCCCTTTGTGCAGACACGCGCCCGCGGGGGCGCGTGATTTAGCAAGGTATACTCCTATTCCATTTCAATTGACACACTGGCGACCCGGCTGGCATCCTTCTCGTAGTAGAAGGATCCTATGAAAAAAAGAAGCCCCGCCAGGATCGAAAATGCCGGCAGTATGGACATCGCGGTGATAAGGTCATAGCGATCGGATACCACGCCTACGAAAACCGGTCCCAGTGTGCTCCCCAGAACATGCTGAATAATCACACAGATGCTCAGGGACATCGCCCTGAGTCCCGGATGGACCACGTCCTGGGTAACTGATACCGCGGCCGGCACAAATGCAACTGCGGTGACCCCTGCTGCCAGGAGTATAATATACTGGGCAGTACCTTCGAAAAGGACAAAGGAGATAAATAGAATTATTCCGGTCAGGGCTGTTGATACCGCCGGGAGAAGCATTCGCCCTGCGGGTTTTTTTTCGTACCACTTGTCCGCGAGATACCCTCCCAGGGGCGCCCCTATCACAGCAAGAAACATGACTGCCCCCGCTTTCATCCCGGCCTGGCTTATGGAAATACCCTCGGTACGGTGAAAATAGGAGGGGAGCCAGCTCATGAGGGATGTTGTAACAAAGCAGCTCGCTGCAAATCCCAGGTTTGCCAGAATAAGGGACTTGCTCCTGAGGAACTGTTCTGCGATTTCACCGATCTTCATCTTTTCCACAGGGCTGCCGGAATTTACCGGGGTTTTCACGAGATCAATGGTCTTATAGTCACGCACCCAGAAAAAAAGGATCGCGACCAGTAACCCGGGAATGGCGACTACCCCAAGTGCGTGCCGCCAGCCAAAATGCTCCGCTATGATGCCGCCGGCCGCAATTCCTATGGCGCTTCCCAGGGGTATTGAGGCGTTCCAGAAACCGAGTACGCGCGCTCTCTTTTCCTTGGGGAATATCGTGGATATCATGGCAGTGCCCCCTGCCGCATAGCCGGCCTCGCCGGCCCCGATTATTGTCCTGGCCAGAAAAAGCTGGCTGAAATTCCGTGTAAAAGCGCATGCGGCTGTTGCAAGGCTCCAGATAATTGCCATTATACCGATAGTTTTCTTTCTGCTCCATCTGTCTATCAGTATGGAAACCGGAAAGGTTAAAATAAGTATTGACCAGTATACTGCTGAAACCAGGAGCCCACAGCTGGCATCACTTAAGCCCCATTCAGCCTTTATAAAGGGGAAGAGAGACACGATTATAAGGCGGTCAACATAATCAAACATGTAGAGCAGAAAAAGGAGGACAAAAACATACCAGGAATAAGCTGAAGAGATGGAACCTTTTTCATTTGTGGCAGATTTCTGCATATTTTACTCCATGGAGCAGTAGTTGTGAATTCGGTTAAGAATCATCCTGAACATAGTTCACTTATCTAACATCGTTCATTTTACAGATTCTGTCAATCCATTTTTAAGCTGCATTTTATATTGAGCCGGTTACTTCGTGATCCCTGCAATAAAACAGTCAAGATTGCTGCTGAATAGTTCCTGGAAGTTTTCGTGCCTGAGTACTGTATTTTTTATAAGTAGAAGGCGCTTTTTTTAATTGAACTCACCTTGAATGTGTGATCTCTTTATCCTTCTTTTCCCTTTTCCCGAGGAGAAACCGAATGAAAACACTGATCATCACGAAGAAAGAGATTGCAAAGGTATTAACGCCTGCCGTGGCTAACACTACGGTTGAAAAGGCTTTCAGGGCTTACGGAATGGGTCAGACCGACATGCCCGCCAAGAGCTATATAATGTTCCCGAAAGGGGATATGCGCTCCATGCCCGCATACATTCACGGACAGGACTTTGACGTTGCCGGCATTAAATGCGTGAATGTCCATCCGGAAAACAGCAGGAAGTACGGTCTCCCCACGGTGATGGCGGTTATTCTTCTGACCGACCCGGAAACAGGGTTTCCCCTCACAATTATGGACGGAACCTATCTGACCGGCATGCGGACCGGTGCCGCCGGAGCGACAGCAATTAAATTGTTGAGCAAAAAGAACGCAACCTTGGCGGGATTTGTGGGGTTCGGTGTGCAGGCACGTACACAGCTTGCATGTGCCATGGAAGTAAGGAAATTCAAGACCATAAAGATATGGACGGGACCGGATGAAACTCTCGCCCGGACATTTGCAAAATGGGCACGCCAAACCTATAATCTTGAAACGATCCTGTCCGAGGCTATTGACGATGTGACAATGAACGTGGATATCCTGATTACGACAACGTCATCAAGAACACCCCTCGTGAACACCGTCTCACCGGGTACACATATCAATGCCATCGGCGCCGATGCCCCGGGGAAGCAGGAACTTAATCCGAAAATTTTCAGAGGGGCAACCGTGGTAATCGACAACTGGGCACAGGCATCCCATAGTGGTGAAATCAATGTTCCGCTGAAGAAACGGTACCTTTCGAAGAAAGATATTTGCGGAGAACTGGGAGAGATTGTCGCTAAAAAGAAAAAAGGTCGAACAACTGCCAAAGAGATTACGATTTTCGATTCCACCGGCCTTGCCATCCAGGATGTTTCCTGCGCCTCTGTCGTGTACGAGGAACTGAGGGATAAGAAGGGTATCAGATCGGTTACGTTGTTCTAATTGTTTCTGATTGGTACCGCATTATTATTAGAGAAAAGCAATCTTCTTGAATTAACAGCCTTTAAATCGTTACCGGGAAAGAGAGGTTTTATGAGTACACTGATTAATTTTTCCATATTTCCCCTGGACAAGGGTGAAAGTGTGAGCGTGTATGTGGCTAGGGTGTTGCAAATTGTCAGGGACAGTGGACTGGCTTACAAGCTTAATTCTATGGGGACCACCCTCGAAGGTGAGTGGGACGAAGTTGTGGGCGTTGTAACCCGCTGTTTTGAAGAGATGAACAAGGATTGTGACCGCGTATATGTTACGGTTAGTGCCGATTACCGGAAGGGTGAATCGGGACGCATTGAGAGTAAGGTAAGGTCTGTAGAATCAAAGTTGACGGCTTTGTAAAAAATCATAAACCGGGTTGTCGCGAGAAGCGTAGCGACAAAGCAAATTAATATGATTATACAGAGTTAAGGATTGCTTCGTCCACAATTATATCGAGACTTGCAATGACGTCTTCTTGAATTTTTTATGGGTGTATCAATATCCCGGAGTTGTTTCCGTTTGAAACGGTTTTATCTCCGATGGATGTCCCACAGTAAACACACATGTAATCATATTGGTCTCCGCCGGTCAGCACGAGGAGCAGTCTTTTTCTTACCGGTACGGCCCTTTTGCATTTGGGGCAGTACAGTTCTGTGGCGTCAAAATCGTCGTAAGATCTTCCTGTCATCTTTGATTAATCATCCTTATCTGGTATTTTTTCAGCATTTTCAAGCCACACAGTGGCTTCGCTGTCGCTGGGCGCCCTGTAATCCCCTCTTGGAGAGAGCGATCCTCCTGATCCGACCTTGGGACTGTTGGGAACGCAGGATCGCTTAAACTGGCTGGTCTTGAAAAAGCGGTAGAGATAAACCTGGAGCCAGCGTTTAATCTCGCCTATAGTATATTGTGTTTTTTTGTGTTCCGGGACATCCGGCCATAATCCCTTTTCTCTGTCACTCCACGCGCAGTATTCCATGAAGGCAATCTTTGTGGGGGTATATCCGAATCGCGTGGTGTAAAAGTTGTTGAAATCCTGCAGTTCGTAAGGGCCTATGGTCTCTTCCGTCACCTGCGCCGGCTGGTCTCCATTTTGTCCGGGGATCAGCTCCGGGCTTATCTCAGTCTCAAGGATGCCGATGAGGATGTCCGTTGTTTCATTGTCGAATTGACCCGAGCGGGCTATCCAGCGAATCAAATATTGTATAAGCGTTTTGGGGACGCTCGCGTTAACGTTGTAGTGGGACATGTGATCGCCCACCCCGTATGTACACCAGCCTAGGGCCAGTTCGCTCAGGTCTCCCGTTCCGACGACCAGGGCATTCCTCAGATTGGCGATGCGGAACAAATGGGACGTGCGCTCTCCGGCCTGTACGTTTTCAAATGTTATGTCGTAGACCTGCTCTTCCTGCGCGAAGGGATGCCCGATATCTTTGAACATCTGCAGGCAACTTGGCCTGATATCGATCTCGTTGGCTTCCACACCCAGGGATTTCATAAGCGCGGTGGCACTGGCATA
Organism: uncultured Syntrophaceae bacterium; assembly: GCA_964540715.1. Taxonomy (GTDB): domain Bacteria; phylum Desulfobacterota; class Syntrophia; order Syntrophales; family UBA2210; genus UBA2210. The sequence continues at coordinate 7,614 of CAZINZ010000046.1, forward strand.
GGTCTTGTCCGACGTGGCAAAACCGGGCATGGTGTAGGCCTTGATGTTTGTCCGGGGACGTTCCAGGAGGTCCATAGTGCGCGCGGCCACGATCAGCGCGTGTGTTGAATCGAGGCCCCCGGATATGCCGATGACGAGATTTTGCAGGCCCGATGATTGCAATCGCTTCGAGAGGCCGTTTACCTGTATGTTGTAGGTCTCGTAGCAGCGTTGGTCTCGCTTGGTCTGATCTGCGGGGATATAGGGATATCGAGGATATTCTCTATTCAGGTACAGTTTTTTTTTTGGAATGTCGATATGGAACGGCACGGTGCGGAACCGGGAGACGATGTCTTTGTGGGTTCGTGCGTTCTGCCCGAAACTGGTCATCCGCATCCTGTCCTGAACGAGACGGTCCAGATCGATATCTGCGTAGATTATCTGGGGTTTCTGCAAAAACCGTTCCGATTCGGCAAGGAGGTTTCCATTCTCACATATCATGGCGTGGCCGTCCCATGCGAGATCGGTAGTGGATTCGCCGGGGCCCGACCCGGCGAAGAGGTAGGCGCCCAGCAGGCGGGCCGACTGGTTCATGACGAGACTGTTTCTGTATTCGGCCTTTCCCACGGTAATATTGGAGGCGGAAAGATTGCCGATAACGGTGGCTCCCGCGAGGGCCGCGAAACTTGACGGTGGTATGGAGACCCATACATCTTCGCATATCTCAAGAAACAATTTGAAATATTTTATGTTATCCACTTCAAAGATAAGGTCCGCGCCGAAAGGGATGTCGCGCTGGCCGCACATATTGACCGTTTTAGATATGGCTTCTTCGGCGGGACTGAACTGGCGCCCCTCGTAGAATTCACGATAGTTTGGGAGATAGGATTTTACCGCGGCCCCCAGAATCTTCCCCTTGTAGAGTACCAGCCCGCAGTTGAACAGGAGCGAATCAACTCGCAGGGGCGCGCCGACGGCCATGATCATATTGAGGGTTTTTGTGGCTTTAAGAATGATTTCCACAGCCGCGAGGGTGCCTTCCAGAAGAGCATCCTGATGAAAGAGGTCTTCGTTGGAGTAGGCCGATATGCCGAGTTCAGGGAACAGTGAAAAAATGGAGTCATTTTCAGCGGCCTTCCGGGCGAGTTCGATGGTGCGCGTGGCGTTGAAAGAGGGGTCTGCCACCTGTACTTCCGGTACGCATACGGCGGTTCTTATGAATCCCTGGTTGTAGAGGTTGAAAAACTGTTCCATATCTTTCTGACCTTGCGTGGAATCTTCGGCCGGGTATATCTCCATTGAGAATAAAAACACCCTGTAATGACCGGTTATTTATTCGCGTTGCCGTGATTGGAAATATACCATTATTCGTTGTCTTGTCAAATTGAATATTGGCTCATCCTGTCAAGTAGTCAGGTTCAAGTCCCGATTAAAATTGTGAAAGGTTCAATGGGCCGCATGGGGTGATGACCGTACTTTGGCAGAGGAATATCAGATTGTCTTCTCCCTGCCCATCTGAGCAGTTACGAAATTTCTTGACATATTTTGCTGATGATGTAATTTTTCACGCAGTGGCGTTTTCTATTTATGCAATAATATCTAAAGCATAGAAGGATTGTTGTTGTGAGGACAGTTATATGACAAGAAAGATCTTTTGGGAAGAACCTTATCAAACTGAGATCGAAACGACCATAACAAGGGTGAAGGATAATGATGTTACGGTAGATCGAACGATTTTTTATGCGCTGTCTGGCGGTCAGGAAAGTGACTGTGGATCAATTAATTCTCACAGGGTTGTCCGGGCTCGTAAAGACGGTAAAGAGATTATTTATACTGTAGAAGATGGACATGATTTACAGCATGGAGATCGCGTTACAGTGACTATTGACTGGGAAAGACGCTACCGTTTGATGCGGTTGCATTTTGCTGCGGAAGTGGTGCTGGAGCTGGTATCTCAGACACTGAAGGGGATTGAAAAGATTGGGGCTCATATAGCCCGGGATAAGGCGCGGATAGACTTTATGTGGAAGGAAAATATTTCCCGAATGTTTCCCGGTCTGGAAAAAGATGCTCGTAAAATTATCCGGGCGAACCTGGAGATAGTGAGTGCTTTTAGTGATGAAGATGCAGAGCAGAGATACTGGAAAATTGAAGGATTTGCATGCGTTCCCTGCGGGGGAACACATTTAAAAAGAACTGGCGAAATTGGAGATCTTGCATTAAAACGTAAAAACATAGGGAAAGGCAAAGAAAGAATTGAAATTTATGTCAACGATACGGGAGGATAAATGGACTATTTTCAAATGACAGCGCCTTGTGGCCTGGATTGTTTTAATTGTCCGATGTATCTGGCAAAAGAGGATGATAAATTACGGGATATCATATCCCGGAAACTGGGGATCCCCAATGAACATGCATCATGCGAGGGGTGCCGGAATGAGGGCGGCAAAATCGCTTTCATGGGGATGACCGAGTCATGTAACGTTTATAAGTGCGTCGAGAAAAAAGAAATCAGGTTTTGTAGTGAATGCGAGGACTTTCCTTGTGACCATCTTCATCCATACGCGGATAAGGCATCGGCCGTTCCGCACAATACCAAGGTTTTCAACCTGTGCCTGATAAGGAAGATGGGTCTGGAATCGTGGGCGAAGGATAAGGCAAAAAGTGTCAAGGATACGTATTTCAAGAAAGAGTGGAAACTTTAATTGATGGGCATCAGGTAATTGTGAAGGCACAACAGCGGCGTAGTACGGAAAGAATAATGGCTCACGACTATTATGCTCGAATTTAAAATAGAAAATGGATACAGGCCCGGCTCAATCGGCAGGATCTCCGAACTCCATGGTACGTACTATCATGAGCACTGGAAGTTTGGACTCTATTTTGAGGCAAAGGTTGCCACCGAGCTTTCTGAGTTCCTTCGCCGATATGATAAAAGCAGGGATGGAGTCTGGATTGCCACAGTGAACGGCCGTGTCGAAGGCTCAATTGTTATAGACGGTATTCATGCTGAAAATGAAGGCGCTCATCTAAGGTGGTTCATCGTATCTGAATCTCTGAAGGAAATGGGGGCGGGCAGTAAGCTCATCAACAGGGCCATGAGCTTTTGCAGAAGCAAGGGCTACAAAAAGACATATCTCTGGACCTTCGAGGGACTCGATGAGGCAAGACACTTATATGAAAAGGCTGGCTTTGAACTTGTCCGGCAGCAAAGAGGAGCCCAATGGGGTGCCACGGTAAACGAGCAATATTTTGAATTAGAAAATAAATAAAGGCGCATATCTCTTTCAGCTGGGCTCGAAAGGACGAATCCGTTGAATCAGCCGTTCAGCCATTTATTCATGTGTGGCATTTCTTCAGATGTCCACCGGGGGGACAGGCGTATTTCAAGGAAGAGTGCGAACAGTTGTTCCATAGTCTTCATCACGATTTCCACGAGGTAGATTCTTTCAAGGATTCTCCCTTCCCGGTCTTCCTCTTCTTCATCCGTCGGCACAGGAAGTTTGAGGGACTGAAAACAGAAGGCGTCGGCCTTGAACGTGAATTCGAACTGGTCATTCCCCGCGCCAAGCCTTATCCGCGCTTCCGTTACTTTTTTACCCTTGCGCAGCGCCGACTTGCCTTCCTCGAGGTCCGCGTGAAGCCCCCTGCAAGCCACCGTCTCGGAATACTCTCCTTCACCCGATTCCAAGACTATTTTTTGCAGGAATATTGTTTCCACATCTCCACTGTTGGGGATCATGATGCTTCCCCCTCGCTCTTCGCTCTTGAACCAGAGCCACGTCAAAAACTCTCTTCCCGGAAGCGGGATATCGCTGGGCATCGACTCGTCCCATGGCATAAAATGGGTGAGGGTCAGGTCGAATGACCTTTTGAACAATTCCTTAAAATCGTCGTTTGCCTTTTCCGAGAGCGAGCCGAACAGCAGCCACTCCCCCGTGGCCGACCAGCAGATCTCGTGGAATGAGGGAACAGGGTGTGCCCTGTTTAACAATCCGAGTTTGACGGTTTCTCGTATATCTTCTCTCTGCCCCTTGTAGAGTTTCTTCAGGCCTTTTTCCTCCAGGAACTCTTTTTCCGCTTTGAGTACGCTCAGCTGCAGCAGGGCGGGCGGCACTGTCCGGCGATCGATGCGAAGGGAAAAGGCGATATAATCGGCAAGAGAGTAATTCGCGTATTCAAAATCGGTATCCAATATATTGTCAAAGCTGGTCCATCCAAGGGATTTTTCATCGCTTCCGGGTGACAGTTCCCTGAAGGCGAAGAGCTTTATCTGTCTGTCTATAAAATCCGGGAATTTGTCCGGCAATTTCCCGGCTACGCGATATCTTGTGAAAGTCAGAGTTCCTTTTGATAGTCCCATGGTATATGCCACCTTTCTCAATCAACAGAATTCGTTGTCTGCCAGGCGGGGAAACTAACGCGATTCAGGCGTTGATGTCAAGGCATTTACAATAGACACCCCCCTTTTTTTGTGATAGTCCTGTAACACGGTTTTTAACAATTGGTGTCGGGTAACATGTGGAGATGTTTATGGATATAAAAAGAGTTGGGATTGTCGCAAACAGCGACAAAGAAATGGCCGCCGAGTATTCCATTCGGCTCGGCAGATGGCTCTCGGATAGAGGCCTGGAGGTTTTCTATGAGGATGAGATTGCCGGAAAGCTGAATATGCCCGGGGTCGCCAGGAGTGAACTGGCATCCGTGGTGGATATGGTCGTAGTCTTCGGTGGTGACGGTACCCTCCTGATGGCAGCGCGCATGGTGATGGGGTCTGATGCGCCTGTTCTTGGTGTTAACCTCGGTGGATTTGGCTTTATGACGGTGGTCAATCTGAACGAGATGCTTGGCACCATGGAGCTTATTCTTAATGGGGAATACAGTATTTCCAGGAGAATGATGCTCAGTGTGTCGGTGGAAGACGTAAATTATCCCGCGCTTAATGATGTAGTAATTAACAGGGGGAACCTCTCCCGGATTGTCAATCTGGAGACCTTTGTTAATGGGAAGTATCTGAGTACCTTCAAGGCGGACGGTCTTATAATCTCTACACCGACAGGCTCCACCGCGTATTCACTCTCTTCAGGCGGTCCCATTATCATGCCGGAGCTTGATTCTATTATTATCAACCCCATATGTCCGCATATCCTGACGAATAGGCCTGTTGTACTCCCCCCTGATTCTGTCATAGAGGTGATAGTTTGGACAAAGAAGGGTGAGGCTTCCGTGACGTTAGACGGGCAGGACCTCTTTGTGTTAAAGTCGGGTGACAGGGTGGGTATAAAAAAATCAGAAAACCATATAAATCTTATAGAATCTCCACAACGTGATTATCTGGAGATCCTGCGAACCAAACTGGGATGGGGTGAATTACCCGGATAAGATGCTGACAGAACTGAGTATAAAAAATTTCGCCATTATTGATGAATTGAATGTTACGTTCACGAAGGGAATGAACGTGATCTCCGGGGAGACAGGCGCCGGTAAGTCCATAATCATCGGCGCGGTGAGTCTTCTCCTTGGCGACAGGGCTTCGAGCGATTTCGTGCGATCTTCCGAGGATTCCGCGGTGGTTGAAGCGCTTTTTGATGTGAGTGATAATGAAGATGTACGGGAAAAGCTGAAAGAAGCGGAGATGGGTGGGAGTGACGAACTGGTGCTTAAAAGAATTGTCTCAAGGGGTGGCAAGAACCGGATTTACATTAATGGCAATCTGGCAACACTGGGGATGCTTTCATCTCTCGGAGAATCACTTGTCAATATTTGCGGTCAGCGTGAGCACCAGATCCTCCTGGATGCGGTTAATCATGTAGACATATTAGACAAGTTTGGCGGACTAATGCCCTTAAGGTCCGAATTCGCCGGTCTCTACAGCGACTGGCAGGTACTGGAAAAGAAACTTGCAGAACTTGAAACAATAAACAATGAAAAACGTGAGAGAGAGGAGCTTCTGAGATTTCAGCTGGATGAAATTGAAAAGAGCAACCTCAAGATTGGTGAGGATCTGTCATTGCAAGATGAAAAAAGGGTTCTCGGCAACGCGAAGAAGCTTGATGAATATGCCGGTGAGGCGCATGATGTTCTTTATGCCAGGGAGGGGTCTGTGCTGGAGAAACTGGATGGCGTTGTCGGGAACATAAAAGAGATAAAGAAGATAGATGCCGGTCTGAAGATCACGGAAGAAGACCTGGAATCGGCCTTTTTCAGTCTTGAGGAGATCGCCTTTGTCCTAAGGGATTATGTGAAGGGCATAACCTTTGATCCGGCAAGACTTGAGGAGATAGACGACAGGCTTGAATACCTCGGCAAATTGAAGCGCAAGTATGGAGAGACGATAGAGGATATCCTGAAAAGAAAGGATGAGATAGGCGCAGAGCTGGACAAAATGGCCTTTATGGGCGAAGAAATAGCCCGTATTTCCGATGAGATTGACAAGTTGGAAATACTGCTTCTCGAAAAGGCAAAAGAATTGTCCGAAAAGAGAAGAGGTGTTTCAGAGGTTTTACAGAATGCGATAGAAGATGAGATTCACTCAATGAGGATGGCCGATACCGTATTTGATGTGCGGTTTGCAAATTATCCCGGTGAGGAAGTCGTCTCTTCTCTCAACTCAAAGGGTGTGGATGAGATAGAATTTTACATGTCAACCAATGTGGGTGAGGAATTGCTGCCGCTGAATCGCATAGCCTCCGGGGGTGAACTGTCCAGAATAATACTTGCCATGAAAAAGGTGCTGGCTGGCAGTGGATCGGTCGGTGCTGTAGTATTCGATGAGGTTGACAGCGGCATAGGCGGCGCGGCGGCAGAGGTTGTCGGGAAAAAGCTGAAAGAGGTGTCGACGCACCACCAGGTTATATGCATAACCCACCTTCCACAGATAGCATGTTTCGGAGATACGCACTTTCTTGTTTCAAAGGAGGTGTATGATGACAGGACGAACGCCGGTGTGGATCTGCTTTCTGAGGCACAGCGTCTCGATGAGATCACCAGGATGCTCGGTGGTGTTGAGATTACGGAGAAAACCAGAGACCACGCGTCTGAAATGATTAGAATGTCGAGAGAATAAGGTGGTTCAGGGAATGCTTAGAAAGGCAAAGGTAAGTGATGTTAAGGTCATCCACCGGATGATCAATCATTCATCAAACAGGAACGAAATGCTTCCAAGGTCGCTGATGGATCTGTACGGCAGCCTGAGGGACTTTTTTGTATACATTGACGATGACGGATCCATCGCCGGTGTCTGTGCCATGCATATCTTCTGGGAAAATCTGGCCGAGGTAAGGTCCCTTTACGTGAAAAAGGAGTACAGGAGATCGGGTATCGGCAGAAATCTGGTTGAGGCATGCATTTCTGAAGCGATAACACTCGACCTGCTGAGAATATTCACACTTACCTACCAGACTGAATTTTTTGAAAGTGCCGGGTTTGTCATGACTGACAAGTCCGAACTTCCTGAAAAGATATGGTCCGATTGTATCAACTGTCCGAAATATCCTGATTTCTGTGATGAGGTTGCGATGATTATTGAACCTTAAAAACAGGAGTCAAGAGCCAGAGGTCAGGGATTCAAAGCGGGTTGACTCCAGTTTCAAGTATCAAGTTTCCAGTTTTAAAATCCTAATTTCCGGGAGGTGTTTTATGAAGTCAAAATGTTGGTTTTGTCTGATGTTATTTCTGGTATTAGTTGCCCAACCGATTGGTGCGGCTGATGGAAAAATGTTAACCATAGTCCACTCAAATGATCTGCACTCTCATCTTTTGGGATTTTCACCAAATATCGATTATACACCTGCAGAAACCGGCGATGATAAAACCGTCGGCGGTTGGGCCAGGCTGGCAACGGTCATACGGGATGTAAAACAGAATAGAACCAATCCCGTGCTGGTTGTTGATTCCGGTGATTTTCTCATGGGCTCACTGTTTCACATGCTGAGCCGGGAGGAAGCCTTTGAACTCAGGTTGATGAAGGTGATGGGTTATGATGTCATCACTCTTGGAAATCACGAGTTCGATCTCAAGCCCGCCGGACTGGCACGTATTTTAACTGCTAACCAGCAGAATCAGATTCCATCTATTGTTTTTTCCAACGCTATTTTCAGCAGCGAAAGCAAGGCGGATGATGAGCTTGAAAAGATTTTTGCCGAAGGACTTGTAGCGCCGTATCTGGTGCTGAAAAAAGACGGTGTCCGGATCGGTTTTTTCGGGCTTATGGGAAAAGATGCCGCCGAGGTTTCGCCTTTCGCTGCGCCGGTAAAATTTGAAGACCCGGTTGCCGTCGCAAAAAGGATGGTTAAAAAGCTGCGTGAGGAGGAAAGGGCGGACATCGTTATCTGTCTGTCGCACAGCGGCCTTTCAGACAACCCGGAAAAATCCGAAGATGAGGTTCTGGCAAGAGAGGCGCCGGGGATTGATATCATCTTCAGCGGCCATACCCATACGAAAACCGATGTCCGAAAGGTAAATGATACTGTTATAGTTCAGGCCTGGTGCTATGGAAGACAATTGGGCGTAATGGATATCAGCTGGGACGGCGAGAAGGTATCTCTGAAAGATTATCGCCTCATTGATATCAATGACTCCATCAAAGGCGATGCCCGAATTACGGCCATGATCGATGGTTTTGAAGATCGCATCAGCGAAGAGGTCCTGGCCGGTGAAGGGCTTGAGTTTCGCGAGATCATCGCTAATACCCCTTTCAGGCTTGAAATCGTGGAAGATGAGTGCAATCTCGGTAACCTCATTTCTGATTCAATCCGCTGGTACATAAATAAGCATGATTCCGATCCGGATGATCCTGCCACGAGGGTAGACGTGGGGGTAATCAGCAACGGGGTTATTCGCGATGATATAGAGATCGGCAGGACAGGAGATGTCGCGGTGTGCGATGTCTTCCGAGCCATACCGCTGGGGATCGGTTTCGATGACCAGGCTTCCATGGGATATCCACTCATAACATTTTATATCTACCCGAGTGAGTTGAAAAAGGCCCTTGAGATACTGACCAGTGTTTATCCTTTGAAGGGGGGCGACTACTACCTTCAGGCCTCCGGGGTAAAAGTTTCATACAATCCCAACCGGATGATTTTTGACCGGGTAACAGAAATATGGCTCGGAGACGAGGAGAACGGATACTCCCTGCTGGACTATTCGACATCGAATACGAGACTCATACGTGTTGCCGCTGACATCTACAATGCAACATTTTTAAAAGTCGTGGGAAACTTTACCTGGCATGTCCTGGATATCGTTCCAAAGGACCGCGACGGAAATCCCGTTGACGACTTGAGAAGTGTTCGGGTCGATGCGGACAAAAAGACCCCCGGAATCCAGGAACTCAAGGAATATGCCGGAGTCCTGGAGTATATCAAAAGCTTCCCTGATACAACGGGTGACGGGGTGCCTGATATTCCGGAAAAATACAGGGGCAAGCTGGGACGTCAGCTTGTAGAGGCCAGCTGGAATCCCTTCAAGCTGCTGAAACGTGGGACGCATGTTACATGGATTGCCTGCGGCGCTTTTTTGATTGCCCTTTTCATTGTTGTTTTGATTGTCGGTTTTGTCTGGCGCAGGTTCAGACGGAGATAGAAATAAAAACGCCGGCCAAATGGCCGGCGTTTTTATTATGCTTCGAAACTTATGACTTTTTCGGAGGCTTTGAAAACAGCGTAATAGCTGCTCCGAGGGCGCGATTTTTTGCGATCCGCAGCAAGAGCATGGTTGGGCGAACCTGCTGTTATTATTACACCTATACAAATATAGTACTACAAACTATTTTGAATAATTAAATATCGTGCCCCCCAAATTTCGTTGTTTTCCATGATAGCGTGATATATATTAACAAAACGGAAAAGTCAAGGGGTGATTTTCTACTTGAGTATGGTTAATATAAGAATAGATGGAATCTTTTCAGTGCTATAATGGCAATATCGTGTAAAATATTCCATTTATTTTCACTGTTATGTCAAATACAAGAGGTAAAAATGAGGGATGCTAAGTTAATTTTAGGGACGATAGCTGTTATAGGGACTATCTTGCAGGGGGTAGCACTATATTATGATCCAGATGTTCTGTTATTAGAAAGCTCGAAATCATACCCTGAATTTTTATCTTGGCTGCAATGGATCATCACTTTCATAGCTGTCGTCGGGTATTTTTTCATTGATTACAAAGAACATTCTAAAAACAAATGACATAACAAACGGCATTAAGGGCGACGGCAAAAAGCCGCCGCGCCTTATGCCGGACGTTAGGCCTTTTCAGGGGAGATCACGACAAATGATTACAGTAAAGAGCGACGGCCTTTGGCCAGAATTGCAAAAACTATTCAAGAAATCAAATAATATTAAGGCCGCTGTTGCATACGTTTCGGACGATTCCTCGATCTCTTTTGGGAAAGGAGATATCTTGGTTGTGGATGCATCAGACGTTTCCATTGCTGGCGGCCGGACATCAGGGAGTGTATTAAAATCTTCATACAAAAAAGGTGCAAAATTGTATTCCTGCGATACATTGCATGGAAAAGTCATTGTGTTTGATCACCATGCATATATTGGTTCCGCAAATATATCAAAAAACTCTATGGAGCATCTTGATGAAATAGGAATTATCTCGGATCATCCGAACGTGTTATCAGGTGCAATCCAGCTTATTGACGATCTCGTAAGCCAATCTGATGAAATCGACAGCAACTTTATTGATATGATTTCGAAAATAGATGTAATTCGGAGTCCTTCTCCCTCTATTGCGAAGCGAAGGAAGGTGGAAATAGGTGCATTAAGAACCTGGCTTGTAAGTCTTAGAAACGATGCGGATTATCCAGGCGACGAGAAGAAGGTAGAAGGTGATAGTGCATTAGTTGAAATCGCAAAAGGTGAAGAGGCTGCATGGTTTTGGATGAGAAAAGGAACTCGCTTTTGTACTGAAGCGAAAATTGGTGACTCCGTTGTGATCATTGAAAGAGCAAATAAAGAGAGTAAGAAGCCTGAATCCGCATACAGGCATGTTCCCATAAAACATATTACTGAAGACAAGACAGCTAACACAAAAGCTTATCATTATGCGTATACCAAAGATCACATTGTTAGATGGAAACGTTTTAAGGAATTTGCAGAAAATGCCAGCATATCACGTTTAGGCTCTGGGCTGAATACTATTCGAGTGCTATCTGAGAAACAGTCAAATGTACTATTTGAAATCTGGGAGACCTAACAATGCTTTTGTAGCGGAGCGCAAAAAGCAGTGCCCGCTGAAAAGCGGCGTTAAATGATTAGAAACGAATGAACTTGATCAATTACATAATAGAGCACAAGGAATGGATTTTCTCCGGTATCGGTGTGTTTGTGCTCGGCTTATTCATATTCCTTTATCAACAGCGTCAGCGTAAAAAAGATAAGGTAGAGCAAAGGGTCAGGGCCTTCGTGGATAATTTTCAGACATTGTATAAGGGTGGTGGGTGTAAGCTTGAAGTTCTTGTCCCAGCGGGAATCGCCTGTCTCAAGAATAACAAGGAGATCAGAGATGGTTTAGAATTACTTGCTAAGGTTATACCAAAGCATTCACTTAGAAATTGGAAGGACAGAGTGGAAAAAGTAGGATATAAGAAATTTTTCGATTATGTAGTGTCGACAGGAATTGAGCTCAACATAGTATCCATTGAGGAATTTTTAGGGCATTTTGAGAGCTCTGATAGAAAGGGCGTGGGGTCAAGTCTACGGTTGACCCTTGTTGTTCATTAGCCAAGATTCAAGAAAGCACAGAAGCATAAGAATAATGGTAAAGGGTCTTGAAGAAATATTGAGACAAGAGGAAGTAGATTACCCATAGGTCAAACGTAGACTTGATAACCATATCAAGGTGAAGCGTTTTATAAAATTTGACA
>CAZINZ010000047.1:0-19149 GCA_964540715.1 uncultured Syntrophaceae bacterium
GCCTTTTGTCTCAGTTCTTCTATCGTCCGGCATCCCACATAACCCATTCCGGCCTTTAGGCCCCCTACAAGTTGTTCTACGCTCGCGGAGAGGGTTCCGCGAAATGGAACGCGTCCCACTATACCCTCGGGAACAAGCTTCGTATTGGTTTCAAAGTCATCTTCTTCGAGGTAGTAACGATCCTTGCTCCCCTCCTTCATAGCCTCAATAGAGCCCATTCCCCTGTATACTTTGTAACTTCTACCCTGGAAAAGAACGGTTTCTCCGGGGCTTTCTTCCGTACCCGCGAACAAGCCACCTATCATGACGGTATGCGCTCCGGCGCCAAGGGCCTTGACCACATCGCCTGAGAATTTTACACCCCCGTCTGCTATCAGTGGTATGCCATGCTTTTCAGAGGCCTCGAAACAGTTTCTTATCGCTGTTATCTGCGGAACACCAACCCCGGCTACAATCCTCGTCGTACAGATGGAACCGGGACCCACTCCTATCTTTACCGCATCCACTCCTGCCTTTATCAGCGCTTCCGCCCCCTCGTTGGTCGCCACATTGCCTGCAATCAGTTCGCAATCAGGAAAGTTGGACTTTGTATTTCTGACCGCGTCAATAACGCCCGCGGAGTGTCCATGCGAGGTGTCTATAACTACAACGTCAACCCCCGCTTTAAGCAAAGCATCAACCCTTTCCTCTCTGTCGATGATTCCCACGGCCGCGCCTACTCTCAACCTGCCAAGTGAATCTTTACAGGCATTTGGATATTTCTTTATCTTCTCTATATCCTTTATGGTGATGAGTCCCTTCAGATTGTATTTTTCATCAACAACAAGGAGCTTTTCTATCCTGTGTTCATGCAGTATCTTCTTTGAATCCTCCAGGTTAATATCCGAGGAAACCGTTATCAGATTTTCTCTCGTCATCACAGAGGACACAGTATGATCAAGGTTTGTCTCAAATCGAAGGTCGCGATTTGTAAGGATTCCCACAAGCTTGCGTCCTTTTACAACCGGAACACCCGATATTCTATACTTTTTCATCAGCAGGAGTGCGTCTCTGACCTTCTGCTCCGGATCTATTGTTATTGGATCAACAACCATTCCGCTCTCGGACTTTTTCACCTTGTCAACTTCAAGCACCTGGTTCTCTATGCTCATGTTTCTGTGAATGATCCCCATACCTCCTTCCTGAGCCATGGATATGGCCACTCCCGATTCTGTCACAGTATCCATAGCCGCGCTGATGATCGGGATATTCAGGGATATGTTGCTGGTGAGCTTCACAGACGTATCAACATCATTAGGCAGGATACTGGACTCCGCCGGCATAAGAAGCAGGTCATCAAATGTAAGTCCATCCGTTATTTTATCTTTTTCTAACATTTCGTACCTCCGGGTTTAATGGTTCGGGTTCAGGGTAATCTGAAAAAAAGTGCGTGCATTTTTATACTTCAACCTTGAAATCCGAACCGGAATGGTCATCTTTTATGTAGTACTTCCTCCCATTAAGGGGCACAAAATAAGCGTCCCTATCTTCGTCGTATTTGATAAATTCCGCAATCTGATAGTAGCCCGGCCGCGAAAATCTTGCTTTAAATTTTCTATCCTTGATCCTGCAGTAGAGGACATTATCCATGCCCACCTTGAGGGTTGATATATCCAGCTTTTCCAGGGTGAGGTCACTGAGAAGAACCTCTATGGATTGGGGTTCATGCTCATCCACGTCAGATTTGCCGGCTGTTTTCACAACGAAGGGGGTGTCTTCAACCTCTATCAGACATTTATCCCCTTCGAATTCTATCAGGTATCTCCCAAGTTCATCGACCTTCAGGCTTTCAAAAAAGAGTTTGAGGATATCTTTTCTGAACATCACAGCCCCGTTGTAAAACCAGACGCCCTCTTTGTCTATCCTGATGGGCAGAGATGGAATTTCATCTTCCGGGTTCACATTCATTTTTGTCTATCCTCTCGCACTGTCCAGAATCATGGTTACCGGACCGTCATTTACGAGATCGACCTTCATCATGGCCTGAAACCGGCCAGTAGCTACCTTTTCGACTCGACTTCGCACATTCTTTACAAAATATTCGTAGAGTTCGTCAGCCTGTTCTGGTCCGGCGGCGCCAGTGAACGATGGGCGTCTTCCCTTCCGGCAGTCGGCAAGGAGTGTGAACTGCGATACCACAAGCATTTCTCCTGACATATCAATCAGAGAGCGGTTCATTTTTCCATCTGAATCTTCAAATATCCGGAGATTGACTATCTTGTCTGAGAGATAATCAGCGTCCTTCTCTACATCCCCCTCAGCGACACCGAGAAGCACTACAAGACCCGCCCCTATCTTGCCAACTGTATGCTCATCAACGGAAACCCCTGCAGATTCAACCCTTTGCACAACGGCTATCACAGTCCCTCCATTATCGGTAATTTAAAACAGCAGGCTCATATCCTGATTAGTTGATCCAAATGGTTCTAAGCCATCATTATCTTATCGCCCACGCCGGTGATCCCCTTTGTAGCGTTTCGCGTATCGATTACAAGGCGGGAATGGTCGACGATATAAGCAAAATCATAATCCGAATGATCGGTGGCTATGATAACAGCATCTGTACCACCAAGTGTTTCCGGCGTAAGCGGTGTTGACTCCATTTGAAAATCATACTTTCTCGACGGCCTCAGGCACGGTATCCATGGGTCATTATAGAAGACTTCAGCTCCTCTTTCCTGAAGCATTTTCATTATGGCATAGCTTGGCGATTCTCTGTCGTCATCAATATCCTTCTTGTATGCAACACCCAGCACAAGTATGCGGCTTCCATTGATGCTTTTTTGATTCCGGTTCAGGGCCTCCGTCGTTTTTTCTATTACATAATGGGGCATGGAGACATTGATCTCTCCGGCAAGATGAATAAAACGCGTGGTGAAGTCGTATTCGCGGGCCTTCCATGAAAGGTAGAATGGATCTATTGGTATGCAGTGTCCTCCAAGACCGGGACCAGGGTAAAAGGCCTTGTAACCGAAGGGCTTTGTGGCCGCGGCGTCAATAACCTCAAAAAGGTCTATGTTCATCTTGTGAGAAAGTATTTTCAGCTCATTTACCAGCGCTATATTTACCGACCGGAAGGTATTCTCCAGCAGCTTGGTAAGCTCCGCCGCCCTGGTCGATGATACCGTCACAACGCTTGTGATGGAGTTGTACAGGGACTGCGCCACCTCGAGGCAGGATTGGGTAACTCCTCCCACCACTTTTGGGGTGTTTGAAGCGTTAAAATTCTCGTTTCCGGGATCTTCCCTCTCCGGCGAATATGCGAGGAAGAAATCGCTCCCCACATTCATGCCCTCTTTTTCCAGACGAGGCAGGATCATCTCTTCGGTTGTGCCGGGATAAGTTGTGCTTTCCAGAACGATGAGCTGTCCCGCCCTTAAATATCGGGCTATGGTCTCCGTGGTTTCCACAAGATAGGTCAGGTCAGGCTCCATTTTGTCAGTCAGAGGGGTCGGCACACAGATGAGTACGCAGTCCACATCTTTCAGTCGACTGAAATCACTGGTTACATCAAAGCTTCCCGCTTCGATCAACTCATTTACAGGTTCTATGGGGACATGTTTTATATAAGATTCTCCTTTATGGAGCTTCTCTATCTTCTTGATATCCAAGTCAAATCCGATAACGGGAAAACCCCTCTTTCCAAAATGAATCGCAAGTGGCAGGCCAACGTATCCAAGACCTATAATTCCCACCTTAGAGGTTTTCTCCCCAATCATTGCAATAAGTTTTGTCTTTTTATTCACTGTCGTCTCCACGTTGTGGCTGGATTGTATGAATATCACATCCCGTTCAGTTGTCTTAGCGCTAAAATAAGTGCCTGCGTTCCCAGCCTGCCGTGCCCCTGTCCTTTCACTGCAATATATAATTGTCTGACAAGAGACAGTCCCGGCAGGGACAGATCACATGCCGCAGCTTCTTCGAGAGCTATCCCCATATCCTTGATGAAGTGCTCCACAAAAAAACCGGGGGCGTAGTCATCACTTACAATTCTGGGTCCCAGGTTATTTATCAACCAGGAACTGGCTGCCCCCTTCCCTATCAGGTTTATTACCGATTGTTCGTCGAGTCCGAGCCGAGAGGCATATAGGAGAGATTCACAAACTCCGATCATCGTACCCGCGACAAGGATCTGGTTGCACACCTTCGTGTGCTGCCCTGCGCCGGGTCCACCCATATGAGCTATCTCCTTCCCCATGAGTTGTAGAAGGGGTAATATCATTTTGAATGCATTTTCGTCGCCCCCAACCATGATGGAAAGAGTGGCTGCCTTTGCACCTGAGTCACCGCCGGAAACCGGTGCATCGAGACTGATAATTTCATGGTTTGATGCCTCTTCGGCTATTCGCTGCGCCAGATGTGGGCTGCTTGTGGTCATGTCCACAATCGTATGGCACATACCCCCGGCTGACACGATCCCTTCTTCTCCGAGATATACTTCTTCCACATCTCGGGGATGGCCAACTATCGTGAACACTATCTCCGAGTCGCGTGCGACCTCCGCCGGAGAGGCGCACCACCGCCCGCCCTTCTTTATTAGTCCTTCCGCCTTTTCTTGTGTCCTGTTATACAGGTAGAGATCATGACCTCCGTCCTGGATATGTCCAGCCATTGAAAATCCCATAATGCCAGTGCCTACCCATCCTATTTTCATAGCCTTATTCCACCTTTAAGCCCTAAGACTCTTCCCTCTGAATTTTTCAGAGATGTATCAGATGAGAGGGAAAATATCAACGAATTTTAAGATCATCTTGATTTTGGTAAGGTCTTCATATACTCAAATCAGCATGCAAAAAAGAATACTACTGATAAATCCCTGGATACACGATTTTGCGGCCTATGACCTCTGGGCCAAACCGGCTGGTCTCCTGTATCTCGCCTCCACCCTGAAAAAGAATGGATATAAAGTAGAGCTGATTGATTGTCTGGATCCTTTTCACCCCGGTCTGGAAAAGGAAACCGGAACAGAGGCTCCAAAGAGGCTTCCGTCAGGACGAGGCAACTTCTTCAAAGAAGTCATTACGAAACCTGATGCACTCAAGGATTTCCCGAGAAGATACGGCCGGTATGGGATAACACCCCGCTTATTCGAGGATGAGCTGCTGCGCGTGAAGAAACCGGACGCGGTATTTGTAACATCCATGATGACCTACTGGTACCCGGGCGTCTTTGAGACAATAGATACTATCCGGCGCGTTATCCCAAAAGTGCCGGTTGTTCTCGGAGGAAACTATGCGACCCTTTGCTGTGATCACGCAACAAAACACTCCGGCGCCGATATTGTGGTGAAGGGTGATGGAGAAAGCGCCCTTCCAAAAGTCTTAAAGGATCTTTTTAATGATGATCTGCAATTCCTTCCGGATAAAGACGATCTCGATTCATACCCCCTCCCAGCTTTTGACCTTCTCACACAGATGGATCAGATCCCCATAATGACCTCGAGGGGGTGTCCCTTCAACTGTTCCTACTGTGCCTCGCACCTCCTGAACGACGGATTCAGAACCAGAGACCCCATAAGAGTTGTTGACGAAATAGAGTTCTGGAACAGGAAATTCGGCATTGTGAACTTCTCTTTTTATGATGACGCCCTCCTCGTTGATCGGGAAAGACACGTGATACCCATGCTGGAGGAAGTGTTGAGAAGAGGTTTGAATTGTATCTTTCATTGTCCCAACGGTCTTCATCTGAGAGAGATAGATGCGCCTCTGAGTAGATTGATGTTCAGGGCTGGCTTCAAAACTATACGTTTCGGCTTTGAGACCGCGAACGAGCGCCGGCAAACCGACACCGGAGGAAAAATAACCAGAGAGGAAACAAAGGATGCGGTGGCTTATCTGCTGGAGGCCGGCTACAGTGGAAAAGATATAGGGATGTACATCCTGTGCGGACTACCGGATCAGAGCGCCTCCGAGGTGCGAGACAGCATAGACTTTATCAGATCGTGCGGGGCCAAACCCGTCATCGCGGAATTCTCACCCATACCGGGCACGCCGATATGGGAAGAGGCGGTTAAAGCATCTCCTTATGATATAGAAAAAGAACCGCTCTACCACAACAACACCCTCCTGCCCTGCCGCGGAAAGGACTTTACATATGAGATGTACAGGGAATTAATAAATATAGCGAGAAAACCTATATAACTCTCAGAACAACCGGTAGCTCGTATACCACAAATTCTTTGTCACCCAGCTTACCGCGAAGCGCTTCCATCGCGGTGACCAGTTCGTCCTTCATGGGGTTTTCGGCCGCCACGACGACCCTGGGATCTCCCCTTTATTCGGTCACAGTTATACTCCTTAATAAGCTTCTCGCCCACTGGGCGGGGCATGTTCCAAGCCAAAGCAACGAGATTATACATGCTAAATGCTTTAAATAATAAGCACATTTTCGGTACACTTTCAAGAATAATGATTGGACTTATTGATAAATTTGTGTATGAATACAGTATATTTGTTAGATGAGTTTTCTATCTGGTGGGAAAATCAGGTAATACTTATATTAAATGTTGGCCCGACTTGACTATAACTATTTGGGTTCATTAGCATGGGGAGTGCAGGTGTGCCTTTTGGGGGGATAAACATGCCACTTTACACAATATCTGAAGCCCAAATGAGGGATGGTTGCAAGCGTGCAATCGAAGGTCTTGAACTCTGGCTTCGGAGACTCATTGATATCAAGCTTACTGAGGCATATGGACAGGACTATCTCGACGCTCAGAGAGCTGATAAAAGCAGAGCGATCAACTCTGGCCTCGCCAAAACGCTTACCGAGCGCAGATCACAAGAGCCCGCACGATTTGTCCGCCCGATTGATGCCGCCTTCTTAGCTGACCAGATTCAAATAATATGTAACCCTACTTTGTATAGAGACCACTTCGCCGATGCATTAAGTGATGTTTTTCCCCAAGGCAACGATTCTGCACGAACATTTCTCAACCGTCTCGTTACACCTCGAAACGCACTATCTCACGCAAATCCAGTTTCTGTGCACGATGCCTATCGAGTTCTCTGTTACTCGATGGACGTGGTAGAGGGCCTGAAGACCTACTATGCTCGGGTTAATATGGCAAACCTCTACAACGTGCCGACGGTTGTTAAGATTTTGGACTCGCTCGGACATGTGGTCTACCTTTCATCTTCCAACCGCAATCCCGATGGGCCTGCCATAGTGGACTACTCTCGGGACGAAAAGAGCTACCTCCGATGTGGGGACTCCATTTCCATCACAGCTGAAGTTGATCCTACCTTCAGGCCAGACCAATATGAAGTTGAGTGGTTAATAGCGAACGTAGGTGGTCCGCGTACAACTGGTGAGAAGTTTCAGATGGTTTTGAGTGAACATTACGTTTCCACGCGTTTCTGTGTTGTCTGCCGAGTGATATCAAACCAGAACTGGCATAAGCTCGGGGACTGTGATGAGCAAATTGACATTGCTTACAAGGTTCTACCACCAATTTAGCTGAGACAGGGCTATTGGATGTTCCAAAAGACAGGAAAGGCGCCAACAAAGGCATTCAGCGGAGCGCAAAAAGCGTGCGCCCGCTGATGCCTGCCGTTATAGGTACTCAAAAAAATGAATGAAGAAAATATGGACATAATTCCATCAATAGATGGAATTCCTATTCCAGAAAAAGTTAAATCAAATGCAATTATTGCCTTGGCGAAGGGAGTTGGGAATCTAATCACGAATATCATTGATATACCAAATGCATATATAGAAAGATTCTCTCAAGGCATTAGAACTGGGACTGCTGTTCAATCGGCAATTCAAAAAGCAACCGCAGAGTCTGCATGTGATGAAATTAGAAAAAATAGTGCGCTTCAGGAAAGAGCAGTCGTGCATTTTGCCGGAAGGATGTTGTTAGAACAAAATAACAGAGAAAAAGTTGCACTCAAAACTCTTGAGAACCTTCGAAATACTTCAGAGACCCCTTCTGGAGAAGAGATTGACATTGATTGGTTGGAGATTTTCTGGCGCATAGCAGAAACAAAATCGAACGAGGAAATACAGCATTTCTTATCTAAGCTTCTTGAAAAGGAAATTCACAATCCTGGCAATATTAGCCCACATACACTTCAAGTGCTCAGTATTTTAACTTCAAGTACAGCAAATAAGTTTCAAAATTTGGCAAACCTATCTATTTTTGATGGCAAGAATGCATTTGTAATACATCCACACGTGTTTCCTTTTCAAAACATCGGTCCTTTAGAGCAATACGGTGTGCAATATGATGACTTATTTGAGCTCGATGGTGTCGGACTCTTACGCTCTGCAGAAACTTTAACGCTGAATTATAAAGAAGACCCCGAAGGTAAATTTGAGGAGGTTAATTATGCTGGTACGCCTATACATATCAGGTTTGACGGTATGCAGGTAAGGTTAATACAATTTACTAAACCCGGAATGGAATTGAGGGGATTGATCGACTTGAAAAAAAATGACAAATATACCCAAACCCTTCAAGAACAATTCAAAGAAAAAATCAAGCTATAACAATGCTACTGCACCTGACCGCGGAAACGTCGGCGGCGCTACGCGGCAACTTCATCGGAGCGGCAGGTGAGTAGCGACGTTAGGCATTAGCCACGAAGGAAAATAAAATTAGATGATAAATGACCCAGAATACTTTCAAATAGCTTTTTATATCATTAGTCCTATTGTGACATTCCTTGCAGTTGCTATTGCTTATCTAGCAATTTATAGGCAGTCAAAACCAAACATTTCTGTATATTATGAACCAAGCAATGATACAGCATCAGTAATAGATCTAGTTATCTGCAATAGCGGAGGTGGCTCCGCAAGAGACTTGGAGTTTTCAGGCTCCATTCCTATCAACTGCTGGGGTATTGAAAAGCCTATGGATATAGATGATTCAAGGTTTCTAAAAATAAAAATTCCACTCTTGGCGCCAGGAAAAGAGCTTAGATGGCAAGCCGGGCAATATGGCGGGCTATCGTCACAAATTGGTGATGGTTTTCCTGTCACTGCTTCATACAAATACCGAACACCTCTTAGTATGCAAAAGAAGGGCAAGGAAATTTCTGTTCTTGATATTAGGTACATGACACGTATGCACTCATCTAATAGTCCAGCATATGATTTAGCCGACGCAATGAAGGGGCGTAACAACACTATTTTCCTGAAAACCAATGAGCAGCTGGAAGCTATAAATAAAAACTTAGCGAGAATAGCTTCTGCGCTAGAGGGGAATGAAAGTCCTACCAACAAAAATGCCTAACGAATAAGGATAGATTGTGAGAGCGCAGCGAACCACGATCTTATCCGGTGGTTGAACAAGCCCGGTGTCGTATGCGGTGTCTGTATATAAGGAAATATCTTTTTTTGAACAGAGGAAAGGACGTGCGTCTTCAGAAAGTGTACTTTTTTTAAGGCGCACGGGGACATTAACCTGTCAGCAGGCTTTTACAAATTACTTATTTCATAAACGTTTTTTCCTCCTACTGTTTGAATGAATTGCAGCCTTTGCCGGCAAAAAGAACTATCCTGATCCCCAGATAGCTTGACGAAACCCCAGAATAACCATTGGGGACTTGCAGCAGGGACATCTAAACACAGGTCTTGGACGGAGTTCAGTCCCTTTAATAACAACATGCAAAATCAGTTGTACCAGAAACAGCAATTTTTTTGCATTACTATGAAGGAACCCATAATCTCTGACCCTTCGGAATCCTTTGGGTAGCACATGTTGCATGATCAGGTGCAAAAAATCCTCCCCCTTGAGGGTACGATATCGTGTATTGCCGGTCTTGCTTTCAATATACTTGAAAGTTACCTGACCATTTTGATTGGAAATGATATTCTTTTCACTGATAACACCCCGGTATAAATATCGGGATAAGTATTTCAGTGCGGTTATCCCTTTTCCAACATGAGCGCAATCAACCACCCATTCTTTGGGGACTCTTTCAGGGATGGAAAGTCCGGCTTCATTTAAAGCGGCTAAAAAACGGGCGCGAAAGACTTTGGCCATGACGTCGTGCTTAAATAAAAATTTCCCCTTTTTCTTTTTCCATTGGCGTCTGCGTTTATCAACACCGCCGCCGGGCACCACGACATGTATATGCGGATGAAAATCCAGTCTCCTGTTATGCGTATGCAATACCATGGTCATACCGATTTCTGCCCCCAGATTTTTTGGATTCAACCCAAAATCCTTCAGGGTGCTGGCAACACAAAGAAAAAAGATAGAAAATACTGTTTTTTGATAATGCCGGGTTAATGACCTCAGTTGATAAGGCAATGTGAAAGTTGCCAAAAAATACTGAACAGGTAGTAATTTGGCCTGTTGCCGGTCAATCCACTGGCTGGCTTCATGGTTCTGACACTTTGGACAACTGCGGTGACCACAGGATAGCGGTCGCCATTCTGCATGTTTACAATCAGGGCAATACACATAAAGTTCCCCTGAATCAGGAGTACGGCAACTGCGAATGGCATTCATTGCCTTCAGATGACCATGTAATGCAGTATCAGCATACTTGATCATAAATGCATCGTAATATTGATTAATAATAGAGGCCAGTTCCATGATCACACCCTCCTTAAATCGACATGAAGAGTGTTAATCAGCTCATTAATAGTGATCAGACTGTCTTTTTCCGTGACATCAGTCAGATGAGCATAACGTGCAGTTGTCGCAGGACTGGCATGGCCAAGCAATGCCTGGATATGACGAAGACTTAAGCCGCGTTCAAGGAGATGCGTGGCGAAACTGTGCCGAAGGGAGTGTATAGAGACTTTTTTTTAATACCGCATTCTGTGACCACAACTTTCATGGCCTTTTGGGTACCGCCTCTATCCATATGAGTCGTTGCCTGTTGGATTTTTTCAAGAGAGCCGGTGGCATTCGGAAATATCAGGTTGGGATGACGATGCCTGCGCCAGAGTTCACGCAATCCCAGTAAAGTGAGATCAGGTAATAGCACCAGCCGATCCTTATGTCCTTTGCCTCGGCGAATATGAACCCGTTTGCGACCGGCATCAATATCACCGACTTGAAGAGATAATGCTTCTTCGAGACGAAGTCCCATTGAGTAGGTGGTTAACAAGAAAACACGATAGCGTAGTTTGCGTGTTTTCCCAATGAGTCGTTCTATTTCGGCAGGGGTAAGAATATCAGGAATTGTATGGATCTTTGGCGGTTTTATAATATTAACCCATTGCCAGTCACGATTGAGTACATGTCGCCAAAAAAATTGCAGGCCGTTTCGATCTATTTTGACTGTGCTCCATGAGTGGGAATCAACCAGTTCTCCAAAATAGGTCTCTAATTGTTCCGGGGTTAGTTTATCGGGGCAGCAATCAAAATGATCACTGACCCGCCGGACCGCCCGGGAATAGGCGTCAATGGTTTTCTGGGCCTTGCCCTGAAGTTTGAGTAATCTCAGGTGACGTTGATAGAGCTTCTTAAATCGATTTACTTCTGTTTGTTTCATGGTATATACTCCTTTTTTATAAATGCCCGGAATTGGACAGATAAGTGGAGTATACACTGTTTTTAATTATTTTCCTGCCGCGTAGCGGCTTCGTTCAACAAACCGATTAACTACGCGCCTGCGGCGCCAGGGCATTAAGGGGACATAACACTTAATTCTTCAAAATAATTTTGTGGTCTCATGTTTAAGGGTCTCTAATAATATTAGATATTTCGCCTAACCAACCACTTCACCTGGCCGCCTACAGCGGCAGGTGAGCTTAGCGTTAGCTAAGGGCAATGGTAAGGGTCGGACCGAGCTAACTAATTGGAATAAAGAGAATAATACATCAGAAACGCCTGACATCAACCTTACAACGTCAATTTTGAGCCTTAAATTGGCGATTTAAGAGGTACACCATGCCGAGAGCGAATCGTCATTACATTCCCGGATACATCTGGCATATTCCTCACCGATGCCATAAGAAAGAATTTCTTTTGAAATTTGCACGGGATCGGCGACGGTGGATTGGGTGGCTTTTTGAGGCCAAAAAACGATATGGGTTAAGCATTCTAAATTATACAGTGACGTCAAACCATATTCATCTTTTGGTATTGGACAATGGGGGCCCTGGTACCATAGCAAGATCAATACAGTTAATCGCCGGGCGAACCGGTCAGGAATATAACCAGAGAAAGAAACGAAAAGGTGCATTCTGGGAAGACCGTTATCATGCAACAGCAGTCGAGAGCGATGACCATTTAGCACAGTGCATGGTTTACATCGATATGAAAGAGGTGGTCTGGTTTGTTAAGACAGGAAACAGGGATTCATAAGTGGGAAGCTGCCCTGGGTTAATGTTCATGCCGCAACCTGTTTCTGCGGTAGTGAATCGGAATAAACCATAGACGGGGTCTTCCTGTCAAATGTATGGTGCCATCTTTTTTTGTTGTAGAACTCAAAGTAAGTGGCAAGACCGCTTTTCACCTCCGCCATTGAAGCATATGCCTTCAGGTAAATATCCTCATACTTGACGCTTTTCCATAGGCGCTCGATAAAGACATTGTCCATCCAGCGGCCCTTTCCGTCCATGCTGATAGAAATGCCGTGAGCATGAAGGGTGTCCGTGAACGCCTCTGATGTGAACTGACTGCCTTGATCCGTGTTGAATATATCGGGGCAGCCATATGTGGAGAGAGCTTCTTCCAGGGCATCTACACAGAAGGCACTGTCCAGTGTGTTTGACAGGCGCCAGGAAAGCACCATACGGCTTGCCCAGTCCATGATGGCTACCAGGTAACAAAATCCCCTCGCCATGGGGATATAGGTGATATCGGTAGCCCATACATGGTTTGCCCCGGTAATCTCAAGGCCCCGAAGAAGATAGGGGTATTTCTTGTGCCCGGGATGTGCCGATGAGAGACGTGGCTTGACATAGAGCGCCTCTATGCCCATCAAGCGCATTAGACGACGCACCTTGTCTCGTCCTGCGTCATAACCCAGATACCAGAGTTCCGTGCGTATTTTTCTGCTGCCATAGAAGGGATACATCAGATGAATCTCATCGATCTGGCGCATAAGTTCCATATCCTTAGCACTGACAGGTACAGGCGTGTAATAGAATCCCGATCTGGAAAGCTCCAGAAGCTCGCATTGACGTGTCACTGATAGTTTATCCTCTTTGTCGATCATCGCTTTGCGCTCGCATCGCCGATGCGACCGAGCGCGCTTGATAAAAAATCATTCTCCATCGACAGTTGGCCGATCTTGGCGTGAAGGTCTTTTACGTCTGGCCCCTGGTCAATCTTGCGATTCGTGCCGAACACGTCTGGCGCATGCTCCAAAAGCTGCTTCTTCCATTCTGTAATCTGGCTTGGATGAACTTGATAACGCTCCGCAAGCTCAACTATCGTCTGATTCCCTTTCAAGGTCTCTAATGCCACTTTTGCCTTGAATACCGGTGCATGATTCCTTCTTGGTCTTTTGCTCATATACTTATCCTCCTGAAACTCATTATAGAGCAACTTTACCACTTATGCACCTGTCCAGTTTTCCCAGACCCCCTCTGAACATGGTTCGATCTGGAGCGGTAAAGGACCCTAAAGAGTGGTCTTTCTGCGGGTACAATGAGATTCAGAAACCAAAAGAGCGATACGGCATTATAGATTACCGAACGTTGATTGCGCTACTCCACATGAGGAATATTGAAGAACTCCAAGAATCACAGATGTCCTGGATCGCAGAAGAGTTATCCTCCAAGAGCCTTAACCGTGAAAGCAAATGGACTGAGAGCATAGCGGTCGGTAGTGAGGACTTTGTGGGTGTTACAATGGAGAGCCTTGGCATAAGAGCAAGGGGGCGCTACACGGTCGGAGAGAACGGAACGTATGAACTGAGGGAATCGGCTACGTCTTATTCGGTCAATTTGGGTGCGAAAAATGATGTTGTAAGACCTAAAAACATGTATTTATGGGATGGTATCGTTTAAATATCAATACGATAGCTTGGTCCGACCCCATAAATGGAAAGACCCCATAAATGGAACCCCCATAAATGGAATAGATTTATTTTTATCGGAAAAGGTTGCCCACAGGCTATTTCCATTTTTCCAAGCTGTTAATTTCAGTAATCTGATCGTTCAGCGTCCAGAAGTCATACAGATACCCCAGGCCAAAGATCCCGAATGTCAGCAGATAGACAACCCCTGTGAACCATTTGCCCATATACATCCGGTGCGCGCCAAAAAAACCCAGAAACGTCAGAAGGATCCACGCAAAGGAGTAATCGATCCAACCCGCGCGAAACCGCAGGTCCGCCTGCCGATCCAGTGAAGGAATAAGAAACAGATCAATCAGCCACCCGATACCGAGAAGCCCGAAGGTAAAGAAATAGATAGTCCCCGAGATCGGCTTGCCAAAGTAGAAACGGTGGGAACCAGTAAATCCAAAGAGCCATAAAATGTAACCTATTGATTTAAGGTGCGTATCATCAGTGTAATTCATTGGCAGATCACCCTTTTGAAAATAAAATTGTGCTTATAGTGAACCGGGCTTGATATCGGAGATATTATGCAGTAGAGAAACCAGAGTGTCAATAATTATGCCATAAAACAATTAAGGTGAAGGACGAGGGGTTGATCGATATGAACGCATTTTTCTGGTGGTTTCCCAAAATCTTTATTGGAATTGCCTCCCTGTTTCTTTTCATACGGGGAATTGAAGTTCTGATCGGATCTTACACTCTGAACAACCCCATCGAGTTTCTCATGTATTTCTTTTCATCAAGCATGCTCATCCTTATGAGTGCTGTCGGTATCATTTACAGCGCCATCAGAATATTCAAAAGATTAAGGGGCGAACTCTGATGACTTCTGGAACGACCTTTCGTCATGCCCTCTGTAAAGGCCTCGCTATCACATGCCTTGCTTCGATTCTTATATGTATTACTTTAAACCCCTGTTTGGCATACGATTTAAAGAATAAGGTGAAGGAATTCACACTTCAAAATGGCCTTAAGGTGTTAATAGTCGAGAGACATGCGAGTCCAACCGTCTCCCTGTACATAAGCCACGAGGCGGGTGCGATTGATGAAAAAGATGGTCACACTGGCACCGCTTCAAAATGGGTGCTTTTAACCTCTGTATGTAGTCCAAGATAATTGAGGTATTGTAACAGTATGATGACTCGTAAGAAAAAACTTTTACAGCTTACAAAGGAAAAAGACTGTAACAGCATCAAAGTAAGTCTTGAATCTCTCGATTATCAGGTCAAGGGCGAAGTTTTTGAATGGTATTTGGCTGAACTTTATCGTGGTAATGGGTGGCTTACAAATGTCCGGGGTGGAAGACAGGATTTGGGGGCCGATATCCTGCTATATCATCCGAAGACACCGTCAAAAACTGCAATGGTTATACAGGCAAAAAATCATTTTAAACATTTAACATTTGACCAGACCAAAATTGAACTTATAAAATTCGAACAAAAAGCGTCTCAACAATATGACTGTCAGCAATTTCGACTTGTTGCAGTTAATGGATTTGTTGCCGAAGCAAGTAAGCTCAGCGAGTTCAATATGATTTTATCCGACTGGCACCATATCGCCGATCTAATCGAACACTATAATCCGGATATGAAAGCAGAACCGGAAATTGATCTTTATGCCCACAATAAAATCGCATATGAAAATGTAAAAAGATTATGGCAAGATGGAAATTATGTGGCAGTAGTCCAAGCGACTGGCACAGGGAAAAGTATGCTCGTTGCCAAGGTGATGTCTGATTTCCTAGGGCAAACAACACTGATTATTGCCCCATCTCACTATATCCTTGATCAACAAAAAGCCAAAGTTCCTTGGGCAACACAATCCACAACTTTCATGACTTACGCAAAAGTTTCACATCTCACGCAACAGCAAATCGGAAATTTAGATGTTGAACTTATTGTCCTTGATGAATTTCACAGGTGCGGTGCTGAGGTTTGGGGCGCTGGAGTACGACGGATATTAACTGCCTATGCCGATTCCTACGTTATTGGTACAACTGCGACACCAATCCGTTATTTAGATGACAGCAGAGATATGGGTGATGAATTGTTCGAGGGAGTGGTTGCTGTAAATATCTCTTTAGCAGAAGCGATTGTAAAAAGAATCCTCCCGGCACCAACCTATGTTGCCACGCTTTACACGCTGTATGAAGAGATTGAGGCGTTACGAGAAAAGCTATTTAAAAGCAATTTGTCTGAGAAAAAAAAGAAAATAATTGAGAGAGAAATCAAACAAGTAGCCATTCACTGGGGTAATACCGCAGGCGTTCCTCAAATTTTGGTGAAGCATCTTCGTCCGGATATCAATAAGATTATTGTATTTTGTAAAGATCAAAACCATTTAGATGAGATGGAGGTGGAAGTACAAAAATGGTTTCAAAAGGCAGCAACACATCGCTGGCGAAAAGTATATAGGGTTATAAGTGCCGATCCGGAATGTAACCAAAATCTGAAAGACTTCAAAGAAAGCCATTCGAAGGATACCATTCATCTGCTTTTTGCCATAGATATGCTGAATGAAGGTCTGCATCTTCCTGATGTGGGCGCTGTTATTCTTCTTCGCCCCACTGAAAGTCCCATTGTTTTTTATCAACAAATTGGTCGCTGCATACAGGTGGGTGCTGATCAAGCACCCATAATATTTGACTTTGTCAATAATTTCAAAAGCATTCGGGCAGGGGATTTTTTACGGGATTTAGAGGATGCTAAAATATTTGAAAAGGGAAAACGGGCCAACTTAGGACTTGAAGAATACGCACCAACAATTCACATAATCGATGAAACACAAGACATAATTGAAGTATTCGACGAAATTGAGGACAGAATCACATCCTGGGAGTCAATGTATGAAAAATTATTAGAATTTAAGGGAAATCACGGTCACTGCAATGTACCAGACAGGTGGATAGAAGATCCTCAACTTGGCGGCTGGGTTGGCAAGCAGCGTACAAAACGAAACCGGGGCTTATTAAGCAATAAACGGATTGAACGTCTTAACAAGATCGGCTTTATATGGGATGTCCTCGCAGCAAATTGGGAGGACATGTTTGAAGATTTGTTAGAATTTAAGAAACAAAATGGTCACTGCAACATACCAAGTCGATGGTCTGAAAATCCTAGACTGAGTAGATGGGTGTTCACGCAACGCGAATTTTGGAAAAATGGAACGTTAGGCGGAGATCGTATCAACCGCCTTGAGGCAGTCGGCTTTGAATGGAGTATTCTTGGAACAAATTGGAATGAGATGTTTTCAGCATTGCTGATGTTTAAAGAAAAAAATGGTCATTGTAAGGTCCCGAGGGACTGGCCTGAAAATCATGACCTCAGTTATTGGGTTAGCAAGCAGCGGGAGAACTACAGAAAGGGATTGTTAAGCCCGGACCGGATCGAATGTTTGGCACAGATTGGATTCATTTGGGATACCATTCAGAAGAAATGGGAAGAAAATTATGCCGCCCTGATTGAATATAAAAGTGCCACCGGTAATTGTGATGTTCCCGATAAATGGCCAAAGAATTTAAAACTCGGCCATTGGGTTAGCAAGCAACGTCGCGATTGGAAGAATAATTGCTTATCATCCGATCGAATAGAAAGACTTAATGCAATTGGTTTTACATGGGATCCTCAGAACAATACTTGGAATAAGATGTACGGGATGCTTCAGGAATTTAATGAAAATAGCGGACATTGTAATGTGCCTCACAACGGACCTGAAAACATCAAACTTAGTAGATGGATTACTCGAATTCGTAAGTTATGGAAAGAGGGTAAGTTAAGCCTGGAAAGAATAAAACAATTAAAATTGTTAGGCATTACCTTAATTGATCATGATACGGCAAAAAACAATACCCGGGTGAAAATGTATTCCAGTCTATGTGAATTTAAGCACATGCACGGGCACTGTAAGGTTCCAAAGGGTTGGCAGAAAAATCCTGAATTGGCAAATTGGGTTTCAAGCCAACGGCAAATGAAGCGCAAGAATCGTTTGAATAGTGACTATTTAAGAAAGTTGAATGAAATTGGGTTTATATGGCATACACGCGAGGATTTATGGGAAAAAAGATTCGCGGAGCTTCTTGAATTTAAAAAGGCTTGTGATCATTCCAATGTACCCTTTGATTGGCCTGAAAATCCCAAGCTTGGCCCTTGGGTTAGCAATCAGCGCTGCAATAAAAAGAAGGGCACATTGAACAGGGATCGAATC
This sequence comes from uncultured Syntrophaceae bacterium, assembly GCA_964540715.1. Lineage (GTDB taxonomy): Bacteria > Desulfobacterota > Syntrophia > Syntrophales > UBA2210 > UBA2210. The sequence goes on from CAZINZ010000047.1 coordinate 18,219, forward strand.
TGTCGCTTGAATGAAATTGGTTTTCTATGGAGCATCATTGATACCCGCTGGGAAGATAATTACTCGGATTTGTCTGAATATTACAAAGTCTATGGTCACTCGGAAGTGCCAATAAAGTGGCATGAAAATCCACAGCTTGGAAAGTGGTTATCCTGCCAACGTAGTCAAAGAAGAAAAAATCGATTAAGTGAACGTCAAATCAGGTGCTTGGAAAACGTAGAATTCAATTGGAACCCAAAGGACACATGGAATGTGATGTATGCCAGTCTTCTTGAATTCAAGGATTTATACAGCCACTGCACTGTGCCGCGGGATTGGTTGCCAAACCCTGAACTAAGTAATTGGGTAAATAGGCAGCGACGTCAATACAAAGCGGGACAAATGGATAAAGCGCATACCAAGAAGTTAGAAGACATCGGCTTTCTTTGGGATATTCGTCAAAATATCTGGGAAGAAAGATTTTCTGAACTTTTTCTGTTTAAAACAAATATTGGACACTGTGATGTTCCCGACAAGTGGGAAGAAAATCCAAAACTTAGTCATTGGGTAGGAGTGCAACGTCGGAACTATTCAAAAGGAAAAATGAATGACGAGCGGATTACACGTCTAAATGAGATCGGTTTTGTTTGGGAACCTATTGATGCATCTTGGTCAGAAAGATTTTCAGAACTGATTCAATTCAAGGAATTGAATGGTCACTGTCATGTTCCAGAAAGATTTGCAGAGAACCCCAAGCTTGGCAGGTGGTCCGCACGTCAAAGAGCAAGCATTAGAAGAAAGCAGCTAAGTAATGAGCGGGCTCAACTCCTAGAGGAGATTGGTTTCGAATAAAGTCAACGGCATTGACATATACTTCGCTATCTGATCATTTGAACTTGACAGGCCATATATCGATATCAGAGATAATACTCGATAGATAAGCCATGTTATC
>CAZINZ010000048.1:0-18810 GCA_964540715.1 uncultured Syntrophaceae bacterium
GTCTTTTCACGATCACTGAATCTATCAACATCAAGGTTCTCATGATAATAATCCAACCCTAAAATCAGTTTGTTTTCATGCCCGAAAATATCCTTCTCCAGTATATATTCCGGAGTTATGCCATAGGTGTTAATGTCTGTAACAGAGTAGTTACCCCACGATGTTATATCAGCCGTAATATCCTTATTACCGTACAGAAAATTGACATCAAAACGTCCAAAATCACCGAGAAAGGATTCCAGATTAAGGTTGATATTACTATATTCATTTGATGCATCATCGTTGGGGTTACCCGCCTGTTTGCGGTTTTGCTCCATCTGTGCCTTTGTCAGGCAACCCGGCATATCAAAATCAGTTCTGTTAAAGGACACCCCAAGAGAAATATCAAAATAATCACTGCAATCATAACCCAGATTTAATCCGGCGGCCTTCGATGCGAATTTTGACCTGTCTCTGTAGCCAAATGTTTTATGGTTTTCTCCGGTCAGGGCATACGAGAGCCTGCCCGCAGAGCCGGTTATTCCCACCCTCTCATCATGCAGACCATAGCTCCCGGCTATAACCGAAGCGTTTATCTCGGGCTTCCCTTTGCCTCTTCTTGTTATAATATTAATCACACCGGCCACGGCTGAGTCGCCATACAGAACACTGGAAGCTCCCCTGACAACTTCTATTCTTTCAACATTGTTGATAGGTATCTGAAGCCAGTTGACCGATGCCATATCGGGCCTGTTCAGTCTTCTGCCATCCAGCATGATCAAAGTTCTGCCATGCGGATTGTCACCTCCAAAACCTCGCATGTCTATATACGCCTGTGAAGGATTGCCGCTGGAGGTTTTGAAATTAATGCTTCCCAGCTTTTCCAGAACTCCTACTATGCTGGTAGCACCGGATTTTTTGATATCCCCGGCAGTTATAACGCTGACATTTGCCGGAATCTTGCGAACCTCTTCTTTGTCTCTGCTTGCCGTGACAACAATCTCTTCCAGCGTCACCTCGCTTTCTCCCTCCTCCGCGAAGGAAGAAAACGCGAAAAGGGTGCATGCAAACAACACTGTGATACCCACCAAAAGCTTTTCTGCTCCTCTCATAATGAACAAATCCCTTTTTCCTTTGAAGCTATCAATGTTATTCTCGGCAATCCGTTCAGCGGATTGGCATCAACCAGGACATCGGTTTCATAAACCTCACTTATATTCGATTCGGTTATGACATCTCCCGGTACCCCCAGGCTGTGAATACGTCCATCCTTTAGCAGCATGATCCTGTCACAATAGGCGGCGGCAAGGTTTATATCGTGAGTCGCTGCGAGAACGGTAAGCCCTTTTCCTTCATTCAACCCCTTCATCAAACCAAAGAATGCTGCCTGATGTTTTATGTCGAGGAATGCCGTTGACTCGTCGAGAAGGACCACCTCCGGTTCCTGCGCCAGGGCCCTCGCTATGAGAACTCTCTGACGTTCTCCTCCACTCAATCTGTCTATGCTGCGGTTGGCCAGTGAAATGGTCTCTGTCACCTCCATCGCCCTGCGCGCTATCTCAAAATCTCTTTCCCCTTCAAATCTCAACATTTCCAGATGAGGTGATCTCCCCATCATCACAACCTCAAGAGCGCTGAAGGGAAAGATCATGGCAGAATCCTGGGGCACTACCGCGATTAGCCTGGCAAGATCCCTCCTCCGCATACCCCGTATATTGTTTCCGTTGACACTGATTCTGCCCTTCTCGGGCACAAGAATGCCGTCAATAAGTCTGATGAGAGTGGTTTTGCCGGATCCGTTTGGACCTATAATACCAAGGAATTCTCCCCGACGGACATCGAAGGAAATATCCCTCAAGGCCCAGACGTCTTTATACCGGAAGTCTATTCCTGCCATTTTTATAATGGACACAGATTACATTCTCCTCGTTCGCAAGAGATATATAAAGTAAGGCGCCCCGCACAGCGCGGTAATAACCCCGACGGGCAACTCCATATCGGGGAATATTACTCTCGCTATAGTGTCGGCAACTACCAGAAACGACGCGCCGAAAAGCAGCGACGCGGGCAGCAGCAACCTGTGATCCGTCCCCAGCGCCATCCTCATCATATGGGGAATAACAAGTCCTACAAATCCTATAATTCCGGTAAAAGAAACCGCTATGGCAGTCATAAGCGAACCCGATAAAAACAACACCATCTTTGTCCTCTTTACATCCACTCCAAGCTGCATGGCCGTTTCCTCGCCGGCAACAATCAGATTCAGCGGCCTGGCGTAGCAGTACACAACAACGGCCCCGATAGCGAGGAGAAGTGCCATCAGCATGATCTTGTCCCAGTCGGCCAGACTCATATCGCCCATCAGCCAGAAGGCGATATTGTGCAGATCGGCGTTGGAGCTGATGGAGATGAAGAACATGATGACCGCCGAAAAGAAGGCGTTGACTATAACCCCTGCGAGGAGAAGGGTATTGGAATCGAGGCGCCCTTCCCTGTTTCCTATTATAAAAACCAGCGCCACCGTCAATACCGCACCCAGAAATGCAAGCGCGGGAATGCCGAAAGGGACACAACCCGCACCAATTATGATACCTGTGATTGCCCCCACAGCGGACCCACCTGAAACTCCGAGTATGTAAGGATCCGCGAGAGGATTTCTGAGGAGCGCCTGAAACACAACACCCGCGGTGGAAAGCGCGGCGCCGACAATTCCTGCAAAGATGATCCTCGGCAGCCGAATCGAAAAGAGAATGGTCTTTTCACCAGGTCCCAGTGTGTCAAACCCTTCACGCCAGCCGAAGAAAAGACCTTTCGCAACACTGACAACACTTATGCCCGCAGGCCCGGTCAATATGGCCACAGCAGCCACAATCACGAAGAGACCGACCAGCACAGCGCTTACCCAGCCCACTTTTGACGGACTGATGAACACCGACCTTTTCATGACACACCATCAAAGCCGGGCAGGAACGCGACACAATGCGAGCGGGTAAATATTATCGAGCTTTTTACGAAACTGTAAGGATTGTAAAACAGGCAAGACACTTCGTGACATACCTCCCTCGAGGATTTGCGGGCGGACCGGTCTTCCGGCTCAGGGCAGCCTACTCACCCGCCTTCCCATCCCGATTGTATCGGGACAGTGGCTGTTTCGGGTTTTCGTTCCCTTCACGGCTGCGGGGCAGCGAGGGAATTTCACCCCTCTTCCTCACATCCGCCCGTGTATTAGTGGATACGCTTATACTCCCTTAATCAGACTCCTGTCAAGGGGCGCCCCTTCCCAGGCCGCCCTGATTATCATCAGAAAATCTTCGTAATCGCATTCTTCCGAATTGTAAATTATTGATCCGTCATCAAGCGCCGCCACGGCGATATCCTCCAGTTTTTCTCTCGGCACCATACGCTTTCCGTCTCTGTCTTTGACTTCTTCGAAGAAACGAGCGTGCCTTCCGTCCGTAGCATCATGCATGTCCTGATTCATCTTACGAATACAGGCAACTGCGCCCTCCGCTCTCAGATATTTCGGCGTACCGGCGTACACCTCCGCTCCCGCCAGCGGCAGCAGAAGTTCACCTGTAAAATGAGCTCTTTTGTGCAAATTATACTCCAGGCCATATGGCAGGAGTATAGACATGCACACGCCATGGGGAACACCGCACACTGAACCGGTTGCATGCCCAAGACAATGAACCACGCCTACGAGAGAATTAGAAAATGCGGTCCCTGCCAGAGTGGCTCCATTTGCCAGGGCAAGACGCCCTTCTCTGTCGGAAGGATTATTAATCACATTCAACAGATTACTGCTGATAAGGCTGATGGCGACTATCGCGTTGGCGTCGCTCATGGGATTTTTGGCCAGACCCGTATAGGCTTCAACGGCATGTGCCATGGCATCCATGGCTGTGGATGCCGTGAGATGTGGGGGGAGCGTAAGAGTCATGCGCGAATCCAGTACGGCAACATCCGGCAGAAGGAAATAACTGGCAAAGACCATCTTCAGATGTCTCTCATGATCCTTTATCACGGCAGCCAGCGTAACCTCTGAACCGGTCCCGGAAGTTGTGGGTATCACAATAAGTGGTTTTAGCGCCCTCTTCAGAACGCCGACTCCGCTGAATTTCATCAGGTCGTCCGCGTTCTCGGAGACCACTATATTTACCCCTTTGGCCGTATCCATAACCGAGCCACCACCCACCGCTATAATGGAATCGCAGCCATTGTCTCTGTAAACATCCGCCAGATGGTGAACAATTTTCAGAGACGAATCCTGCGGCACATCGTCCGCAATGGCTCCGATGTCAATTCCATCATTTATTGCTTCAACCACCGTATCGACCAGTCCGGCCCCGGAAACACCTTTATCCGTGATAAGCAGCGGCCTGTCGGCATGTAACCGCTCAAGCGCTCCGGGAATCTTTTCGAGCGCGTCATGACCGGCAATCATCTTGACCCGACAGCAGAATTCATAATATTCAGGTAAATACATCAGACTGCTCCTTTTACAATCATCAAATAAGTTTAGCCTCCCGGCAACCAATTATTATCAGGATAAAATTATCGGCCTGCCCTCCCAGGCATGCTCCAGGATCACCATGCAATCATCCAGCTTAAAGCCCCTGCGACCCTCCCCGACAACCGCTCTCGCCACGCCGTCCAGGGCATCTTTCGAAATACCCGCATCCTTCAGTGTAAGAGGAATATCTCCTTTGGTGACATCATATATGTCATGCTGCATATCGTAGATGAAATTGATCGACTTTCTGGCCTTCAGATTTTCCGCCGTGCCGGCATATATCTCGGGGCCGGCAATGGGCAGCAGCAGGTCAGACATGTGATATCTCTCATTGTCAATATTGTATTCAAGGACATATGGCAGCAGGATACCCATGCATATTCCATGTAAAAATCCGGAGGTATCACCAGCAGCCCACCCCAGTTCGTGAACCATTCCCCTGGGGGAGTTTGAAAAGGCAATACCAGCCATGGTAGCGGCATTAGCGAGTGCAAGCCGCCCTTTTTTGTCGCTGGATCCGACCACACCGGTCAGGTTTTCCATTACAAACTGTATGGCGGCACAGGCGTAGGTATCGGTCATGGGGTTTTTCGACGGGCAGGTATATGCCTCCGCACTGTGGGCAAGGGCAATCATCGCAGTGGAAACGACCACGTCTGCCTTTTCAGCGGCAAGCATGCGAGGGTCAATAACCACGAGGTCAGGCATAAGAAAATGCGAAGAGAAGCTCAATCCCCCAAGAGCGGCAAACCTGGATACCTCAAAACCGGTCCCTGAATCAGTCGGCACATGCACAAAGGGACCCAGGGGGTTTTTTATCAGATCTTCTCCAGCAGACGCCTTAAGCTCCTCGGGTCTCCCGGAAACCACGATATTAAGTGCCTTGGCCGTATCCGCCATGGCCCCTCCACCCACTGCTATAATCGAATCGCATCCTGTATCACGATAACTGTTCATAAGTCTCCTGATCAGCTTAAGGTCGGGGACCGGAGGGATTTCATCGAAGACACTCAATGTCATGCCCGAATCCTTAAAAGCGCCCGCGATTTTTTTTATCAATCCCTTTTTGGCAATCGTTTTATCGGCGAGAATAAGGGGTTTTCGTGAGTTCAGGGCATCCAGCTCCACAGGGAGGTGCTCCAACGCCCTGTTGCCTGAATTTATTTTTACCGGACAATAAAATTCATAATTATCTGGGAAGAACATAGTGTGATCCTTTCAAGGTTCAAGTTCCAGCAGTGAACCGTTTTTCAACCATCAGTAACCCAGTATTGAACGAAAATATATTCGAACCCGGCCGATATACTTCCGGCCAAACGACCACGCAGGATACCGTTTTACAGCCAGTCTCGCTATAAACTTCGGAAGCAGGTAAACCTCCCCTATATCCAGCACGCGGACAATCGCGCAGACGTACGGCACCTCTCCGTCTACTATCATGCGATTCCTGGCGCTCGCGGCGGCCGTACTCTCCTGAAAGGTAAACATCAATATGGCAGCCTCAATATTCTTGATCTTCATATCAAGATCGATATGCATGCCGCCGGGCTTCCATCCCATGTATTTGACACGCCCCTTCTTGTTTTTACCCACAATCATATAAGGTCCGCGGGGCAGAATACCGAGACAGAAAGTAAACCCGTCCGGGAGTTTTTCAAATTCCTTTTTCACGTCTTTGTCAACCCTGGCCGCAGCCTGAATGGCCCTGCCGACAAACCACAGCATCACGGCGACATATGCCTTCTTAAAGGATTTGTTCCCGGCTGTTATTTCTTTGAAATCATCCACGCCCTCCCCCTCTCCGATCGTAGTCCATTGTAACCGCGTCCACGGGACACTCATAAGCGCAAAACCCGCACCCCAGACAGGCTTCCTCGTTATTTAGACTGGGATACCCGTGCGGATCTTTTGGCACGGCCTCAGAAAGAGTAAGGCATCCCACGGGACACGCATCCAGACATATCACGCATGACATACATTTTTTTCTGTCAAAAACAGGTTTCCCCCACTCGGAACGTTTTATCATTTCACATACGATTCCAAATCCATCCTGCACTGCCTCCCTGGGACATACCCTGCCACACGCCCCGCATTCTATGCAAAGCTCAGCATCTATCACGTGGGGCTTCTTTTTATCTCCATGAATAGCATCCACGGGACATACCTTCTTACACGCGCCGCATCCGTTGCATGCATCAGTTATTTTATACGACATTATTTTCCTCCATGTCCCGGATTATTGCACCTCTATATCAAGCCTTGCCATACATTCCGCACCAGGTTTACCAGTCACGATGTCCCATCCAAACTGTTCCCAGTAACCTTCCATCATTTTATCTATATCCACTGTCCTGCCCTTATTCGCGCCACCCGACAGAGGCGGCTTTCCTACGGCGCGGTCACTTATCTTAAAATTCTTAGGCTCAATTCCATGCTTTACATTGAATGCCTGTCTCAGCGTCTGTATGCGTTCGCCAATTTCCATATACTCTTCCGGTCCCTTATTCCACCCCGTTGCCGCGGTCAACCACTCAAAGGTCGGTATCTTATTTGCACCCAGAAAAGAGCCGAACATGCATAGACCGGCGCCGTTCAACACATTCATGAATTTGCTGCACGCCGCGCCCCTGACGGCCTTCTCTTCATCCACCACGTATTTGCTGCCCTTGAAATAAAGCGGACTAACCTTCGGTAATCCCTTAACTTTTTTCCACAACTGAAACATCTCATAGTAGAGTCCTGCTCCTATCGTATGCCTGCCCGGTGTTGGTTCGACACTATAGTGCAGCGCGAAACCCGGGTCATTCCTGCTATCGTGCATCGCAAGTTCCTGCCCTCCAGCATGTACCGTGAATCGCTCCGATCCCTTTCCCAGCTTCCGGGCGGCTACCCTGGAACCGTCTGCCAGGATATCCCCTATACCCTCTCTGCTTATCATCTTATCTACAAGAGCAATTATAGCGTCAGAGTTCCCCCATGAGAGTTCAAGGCCGTCAGTATCTTTCTTTGTAAGTATCCCCTCTTCATAACACTCAATGGCAAAGGCCACCGTGGCACCCGCCGATATGGTGTCCATGCCGGCCCTGTTCAGGGCCTCATTAAGGTAGAAAATGCTGTCCACATCCTCATTCAGGCACAATCCGCCCAGGGCAAGAACGGTTTCATACTCCGGTTTATGAGTTTCGCTGTATTTACCCGTCATTGAACATATCCCGCCGCAACCGAGAGGACACGAATAACAGTGATACTTTATCATCTCACGGTCTGTAAACACGTCCGGATTGGTGGTTACAGACTTTTTGGGTCCAAAATCCTCATTATTTCCCTTCCAGTTTTTTATCGGAGAATCTCCCATCTCAATGGACATCTGGTTCAGACTCCCCGTGCCCCATTTTCTGAGGAGTATTTTGTACAACATACCATCCTGGGCAAGCACTGTGGGCATCATCCTCATGAATGCGCCAACGTACGGCATCATTGATCCGGGCAGGAAGGGAGGCTGGAACTGAACCCATTTGTTGCACTTCCGGCTCAGTTTTTTTATCTCTTCCCTGTTATGGACGGCAATCCTGTTTGCGCCTGACAGAACCAGAGCCTTCAACATCTTTGACCCCATTACAGCGCCAAGGCCCGATCTGGCAGCCATCCTTCCCCCGTCATTGGATATACCGGATATCAGCGACAACTTTTCACCGGAGGGACCGATAAGGGCGACACGGGCACCGGCAGGCGTGTCTTTCAGCAACATCTTTTCGGCCTCTACGGCATCCCGGCCCCATACATGAGACGCATCCCGGAGCTCGGCTTTCCCCTTCCCGATGTAGAGATATACCGGTTTGCTGCTTATGCCCTTGAAGAATATGCCATCATAACCGCATCGTTTTATGGCGGGTGAGAAATTGCCTCCGCAGTTCGCATCACCCCAGCTGCCGGTCAGGGGTGATTTCCCCACGACCATCCATCTACCCGCAAAAAGGCTGCCCGTGCCGGTCAGAAGACCGGAGACAAAACCCAGGATATTATCCGGGCCAAGCGGATCTGCGCCCGCGGGTATCCTGTTGTAAAGAATATAAGCGGCAAGACCCATCCCGGACAGATATTTCTCATATACATCATCCGGTATTATTTCCTCTGTTATATCCCCCACAGTCAAATCAACTGTCAAAATCTTGCCCATGTATCCCTTGCCCATAAATTCCTCCTTTTACGTCACAAGACAGGGTAAATGAAGCAGACAACCGATAATCACGGCTTCTGTCCCTTTTCAAATCTATACTGGTTTAAAATTTATAGTGCAAACCAGGTATATGTCAAGGAAAAATTATCATCCTTTTTCCTGCTGGCACATATCTGAACCAGGCAACTCGAATGAGTAAATAAGAGGGTTCGAGTTGTAACGTTGCCACTCCGCTCTACCTGATGAACTACATCAACCCAAGCTCCTTCAATTTATCATCAGCGGGTATCCCTTCCTCCGTCCACCCGCGAAGTTTATAGTATCTGTCGAGCATAGTGTCGAGCGTGTCCCGGGGGCAGTACCTTCCCTCTGAAGGCCCGTCAGGGATCGGCTCGTTCATGACCCTGTAGGGGAGAACATCGTCTTTTCGACTTACGCCGCGCCTCGTATTGATAAGCCTCTCAATATTGTAGATCCTTTCGCCGATTTCTTCCAGTCCGGCAATGTCGATATCCCAGTCCGTTACACAGTTGACCATTGTCGCCATACTGCCGCTTATTGAGGGGGGGTCAAGCATGCCCTCGGCGATGAATCGACATATGGCAAGAGAGTCTCCCACAGCCGTAAAGTAGTTACTTTTGACAACATATTCCGGAACCTTGTCGAAACCGGGGTCCGGATGCGTTCCGGGGTAAAAGGGCCTTGTGTCATGGTGGCTTCCGCCTCTCGTGGAAACGGAGTATCCCAGGGACATCTCCCGTATGCCTCGCGCGGAATGTCCCGCTATTTCCATACCCTTGACCTGGTAGAGATATTTATGGGAATCTTTGCCGAACAGTTTCGAGAGTTGCAGGGAGCCCTTGGAAAGGTATTTCCCTATTCCCTCTTTCGACACCGTTTTCCTTATCAGGTCCACCATCGATTTTCCGTCTGAGAAGCAGACCGTTCCTCCGAGTTCCTCTTCTGTTGTTATTCCCCTTTCCATGCATTCGGCGACAAACGCCAGTGTAACTCCCATGGTGATGGTGTCAAGTCCCATAAGATCGCAGACGTGGTTGCCGTTGAATATGGAATTAATATCGTTATTGTCAAGCATTGAACCCATCGCGTAGAGTGTTTCATATTCGGGCATTTTGACGGTTTCACCGGAATATTCACCTTCGCCTACCTCGATTGTTTTTCCGCAGGCAATAACACAGCCGTGACATGCAGTACTTTTGCCCTTGTATTTATCGATGAAAAAATCACCCGATATATCCTGCCAGTTTTCGTATGTTTCTCTCGTATTATTCCGTGTGCCGAGGAGTCCCCTGGAGTTCATCATGTTTGGCAATGCAGCGGTCCCAAGCGTTGTCATCTCTCCCTTGTTCTTCTTCAACTCTGGAAGTTTTTCCTTCAAAAACGCCTTCAGTTCTTCCGGGTGGGCGACCTCGGTTTTTCTGGCGCCTTTTACTACGATGGCCTTCAGGTTCTTGCTTCCCATGACGGTCCCCATACCGCCCCTACCCACAGTCCCGGCCCTCTTGCCGCCGCATACAATATTGGCAAATATGACGCCGTTCTCACCTGCCGGGCCGATTGACACCGCTATCGCGCCCTTCCCCTCTTTTTCCTGAAGAATATCATTGCTTTCCTCTGTTGTCTTACCCCATATACCGGAGGCGACCCGGAGCTTTGCTCCTTTTTCGGAGACGTAGAGATACAGGGGTTTTTCAGCCTTGCCCGTGATGAGTATGGCATCGAAACCGGTCCTTTTCTGGACAACGGGAAAATCGCCCCCAAAACTGGAATCGGCAAAGAGGCCCGTAAGTGGAGATATGGAGGCAACATGTCCGCGGCTGGTTCCCCATACGGGGGTACCGGTAAGCGGTCCCACGGCGAATACGATGGCGTTTTCCGGATCCAGCGGGGCAACAGCCGGGGGAACATTGTCGTAAATCATCTTTGCCGCAAATCCGTTTCCGCCGAGATACATCCTGGCGAATGTATAATCATAGATTTCTTCGGTAATTGTACCGGAGGTGAGATTGACCTTTAAGTATCTGCCGCTGTGTCCAAACATATCTTTTCCTCCCTTACTTATAAACCTGCGAAATGCAGGCCGATCTTTATTTTTCTTTAAGATCTGATCGAGTCTCGTGAATAGATATCATGTAGAGGCGCAAATTTTTGTAACCCCTATCCGGTCAAATGTCAAGAAACCTGCAGACCCCCATATTTCCCCGCTTGACTAATCACTCAACTTAAAGTTACTACGACCTAAAATACGCCGTCGGGAACAGGAGTTCCCAAATCGACGTGACGTGCATTAGGCCGTCAGATAATGGCACGACAATGCAACACAATCTGGAAGGGCAGAGCGATGAAAAGAAAGGATATATATTTTCTGGCAATTGCCTGCACTATCCTTGTAACGATCTATTCAGGCATAAGGATTCTGAAAACTCAAATTGGTGATTCCGAGCTTTCAAACAAACTGAATGCAGTTGTAGAAGACGGATTAAAGAAATATTTATTTTCAGGAGCCGTTCTACTGGTTTCCAGAAATGGTATTGTAAAACATAAAAAGGCCTAATGAAGGGTTGGAAGAGAAGGGATATTACCCGAACCTGAACGCGCTTCGTCGCACGATTGTCAGTACAGTCCTGAAATCCGAGAGCGAGAGCTCCAAGATTTAAAATATTTTCATATTAAAGCTCCCCGCCGCAGGCAGCGGGGTAAGTGCTCGCTAATCAGTTTAACGAAAAAGGGGGGGGGCCATGCACTTCGAATCTTTTGCCATGCTCATTGGCGGACTGGGACTGTTCTTCGTCGGAATACGGATGGTCAGCGGCAATCTGAAACAGATGACCAGTCGGAGATTCAAACTCTTCATTTCCCGGTTTACCGACAATGGCTTTATCGCGGGAATATGGGGCGCCCTCTCCGGATTCATAACGCAGAGCACGTCGGTTTCCACCTTTATCATCGCAAGTCTCATATCAAGCGGTCTTCTGACGGTCCGAAAATCCCTGCCCATAATCTTCTGGGCGAATGCCGGATGTTCGACGCTGGTGCTGATAGCAGTACTCGATATCAAATACGTTGTGCTCCTCTTGCTTGGTCTGTCCGGTATCTGTTACGCCTTGGAAAAACCGGCTCGGTTTCAACATGCCCTGGGTGCATTGTTCGGGATTTCCCTCCTTTTTCTCGGGCTGAACATGGTGAGCATGGGAGCAGCCCCCTTTGCCGAATACCCTGGATTCAAGTCCCTTCTCCTCACCCTGAAAGATTCCTACCTCCTCATTTTCGTAATCGGCGGCGCACTGGCCTTTATCTCGCAGACGGCCATCGGCATTATTATAATCGCCATTACAATGACGAATGCGGGCATTTTTACAATGGATCAGACACTCATGATTATCTATGGTGTCCATGCAGGTTCCAGCTTCACCACCTTTGTCCTTTCATCGAGTCTGAAGGGTTCGGCCAAACAATCGGTCATGGCCCAGGTACTGTTTAATGTGTTTGGCGTCACTGTTTTCGTTGCCCTATTCTACATCGAACTCTATACCGATATCCCGCTCGTCAAATCATTTGTCGGCCTCTTCTCCGGCGACATAAAACACCAGGCGGCCCTCGTGGTACTGCTCTTTAATTTCCTTATTCCTTTCATATTAGCATTCCTCCTTACGCCCTACTACCGGATACTGAATCATTTCTGGCCGCCACTCGAAGAAGAGGCCCTCTCAAAGATCAAATTCATTCACGAACATGCCGCCGATGATCCCGAAACGGCGATCCTTTTGATCGAAAAAGAGATCCTCAGGTTGTTGAAACGCATACCCCTTTATCTCGAAAGGCTTCGCCCGGGGATTAAGGAAGGGACTGTAACTCTTGATACCTATCACAATGCCTTTGGCGAGGTTTCTTCGGAGATACAGTTATTTATTACCGACGTCTTCCATAAGAGCCTAAATCTCTCAACGTCGGAAACGCTTCTCAATGTGCAAAATCGCCATACCCTGGTGGCATCGCTGGAAGACAATGTATACGGTCTCTGCAAAACGCTGGAAGGAAAAACAGAAGGGGGAGAATCGGGGAGACTGGCGATGAATATCGTTGAAAGCCTCGATGCCATATTCCTCACCGCTATAGAGACGACGGAATCCGGCGATGGAGACGATCTGGACATTCTGATAACACTGACCTCGGATAGAGGCCAGTTGATGGAGAAGATACGTCGCATCTACCTCTCATCGGAGAAAGACCTCTCCCTCGAAGAGCGTTCTCTCATTCTCTATATTACGAATCTTTTCGAACGAAGCGTCTGGATGCTGGGTCGATACGGAATGTTTCTCAGCCAGAATGCTAACGGGTAGAAACAACAGAGTCATGGATCTGTCCTGTTTGACGGCATCAGCAAGTTTGCGTCGACCCGATAGTCTCGAACCGTTGCGGTTATTATCCGATTGACACACGCAGCTGTTTTCCTTATAGTCTTTACGCGAAAAAAGAAGCTCATAGAAGAAAAGAGGGCAACCTGTCCCGCGTGAATTTTGGCCTGTTATCATGACCGTGGCGTCTGTCTCCCCATCCGGGTCTGAATTCTGAAATACCGGCATAGATTCCTGATCCCGATGTCCTGAAAATGAGGAGTTGATATGAAACAATTGATCATTTGCCTTACAATTCTGGCATTCCTGGCCCCGGTCGGAGTTTTAGCCGAAGAGATGACAGGCCGTCATATCATGGGTCTTGTTAAAGAAGCGCATGATGTTAAAAATGATACGTCAGATGTCGTCATGCTGATCATTGACAGGAAAGGAAACAGGAAACAGCGACTTCTCAAGCGGTATGTCAAGGAATTTGAAACCGGATTAAAACGAAGCCTGATCGTATTCAAGGAACCAAGAGATGTTACGGGCACCGCCCTGTTGACCTGGGAGCTCGACGGCGGGCGGAGTAAACAATGGCTTTACCTGCCAGGGCGGAAAAAACTCCAGCGCATGGCAAGCAACAGCCTGAAAAGCTATTTCATGGGTACGGACCTGACCTATGAAGACCTGATGCCAGATGCGATAGATGATTATACTTACACCCTCACCGGGGAGGAAACGCTGGACGGCAATGTATGTTATGTGATCGAGGTTGCACCCGGGACTGAGGAGAAATCAAAGGTAAGCGGATACTCAAAACGGGTGGTCTTTGTGCGGAAAGACATCCTTTTTACGGTAAAGATCGACTTTTACAACCGGCGGGGGAAATTGCTTAAAACCCAGACGAGCCACGATCTTGAGAAGCTTGAAGGGAATGCCTGGACCGCGAAAAAAACCCTGATTACCCGGCTTAAAAAAAATCACAGAACCCTCATGGGGATCAAAAACCGCAAAACGGATATCGTTCTGGAAAACGCAGTATTCACGGAAAATTTCATTCTTTCCGGGAAGTACCTTCGATAAGTGAATTGCCGGCCTGTTGTACAGGGGGTGCTTTACCGAAAACCGGCCAGTCACTCATGCAAAACATGTTTTCCAACCTGAAGCTGTAGCAGAATTGCAAATCGTTGTCCGGAACCTGTAATGCAGCTGTCCAGGAGTTAGTTGATGCGTAAAATATTGCAGTTCGGTTACGATCATCCATGGATCGTGATCCTTATTTTATCGGCAGCAAGTCTGATTGCCGCTTTTCAAATTCCGAATCTCAAGCAGGACCCCTCCATGGAGGGACTCACGGTGGAGAACGATCCCGCTCGTCTGGTTTACCAGGATACCCGTGAAACATTCGGGTCGGATCAGATCAGCATCGTCTTTGTCCGCGACAGTGACCTGTTTACACCGGAAAAGCTTGAAAAACTCGAAACACTGGTCCTTGACCTGGAAGAGCTGCCCGGGGTCACCACGGTAGAAAGTCTGTTCTCGGTAACAAATTTCAAAAATGAGGAGGGGATGCTCAGCAGCAGTCCGCTGATAGACGCAATCCCTGAATCGGTGGGCGAGGCCCGCAGGATACTCGAAGATGCCTTGCAAAATCCGCTGATTGCAGGCAATCTGGTTTCCATTGATGGGCAGGCGACAGCGATTAATCTCTTCGTCGAGCCGGAAAAGAATAACCCCGAGTTTTACCGGAACCTGTCCGAATCCGTGGCCCGGCTGCTCGAACCGATGAAAAGCGATTTCAGTATCATCGACCAGATCGGCAATCCATATCTGCGGACACAGATATCAGACATGATTAACATGGATCTGAAAAGTCTGGTCCCTCTTTCAGCCCTGGTACTCTTCGTGGCATTGATGTTGACTACCCGGTCCATGAGCGGTGCAATCCTGCCTATGCTTACGGCCGGCATTAGTATCCTGCTGACGGCCGGTTTTATGAGCATTGCTCAAATCCCTGTCAATATTCTTACCATCATCGTCCCATCACTGATCATCGTAATCGGCTCCACGGAGGACGTTCATCTGCTCTCCGAGTATTTTGAAGGAGTGCGCCTGAAGGGCAGCCGGAACCTGGCGATCTCCTTCATGATCTCCAAAATGGGAACCGTGGTTCTGGTCACATCCCTCACGACCTTTCTCGGGTTTTTGTCCATCTGCATCAACAACATCACAATCCTCAGACAGTTCGGTATGGCTGCCTCCTTTGGGCTCCTCGTGAATCCGTTCGTTACCTGCCTTGCAACACCTGTTTACCTGAGATTCTTCGGACCGGTAAAAACATCCCGGGAAACATCAGTGAACTCCCTGTTTTTCGCCCGCATGGCCGACAAGATAGCGCATCTCGTCCGTACCAGGAAGCGAACCGTTCTATGGAGTGTCCTGGGATTGTCCGCTGTTATCGGCGCATTCAGCGTCAATGTCAGCATCGACAATGATATCGTCGGGCTTTTCAAAAAGGATTCTTCTGTCATTCAGCGAATCAATGAAATGAGTAAGGCGCTGCCCGGTGCCCAGACCTTTTTTATCCGAGTCAAGGGCGGACACGAAGGATTATTCAAAGACCCGAAAAACCTGGCCGAAATAGCTGTAATCCAGGATTTTATAAAGGAAAAAGGCGTGTTTGATTCTTCCATGTCGCTGGTGGATATGATCAAGCTCATTCATCGGGAAATGAGCGGTGGGGATCAGACCTCGTATACGCTTCCTTCAACCCCTGAAAAAATATCCCAATATCTTCTCTTTGTTGAAGATGACGCGCTGGAACGATATGTGACACCGGATTTCAGCGAGATGAACATCATGGTCCGCCATAATCTGAACTCCTCTCACCAGCAGAAAGAGGCTATCGGAGAATTAAAAACGTTCATTGATTCCAAGCTGAATCCGCATTTTAAATATGAACTTACCGGTAACAGCATCCTGACCCTCAATGCCGCCGATTCCATAGCCGAGGGGCAGATCAAGTCCATCACACTGCTTCTTTTTATTATCTTCGTTATCATGTCGATAATGTTTCTCAATATGAAAGCGGGCTTTCTGTCTCTGATTCCCAATGTGATCCCCGTTGCCGTGAATTTCGGCATTATGGGAATCTTCTCCATTCCCTTGAATGTGGGGACCGCCATGGTAGCAGTCATCGCCATCGGTATATCGGTAGACGATACCATTCACTTTATGACCCGATATAACACGGAGATGCACAAGGCAAAGGACCAGGAGCAGGCCATGCGGATTTGCCTCAGGACGGAACTGCAGCCGGTTTTTTCAACCTCTATAGCCCTGGCGCTGGGTTTCATCGTCCTGACCTCTTCCAGTTTTGTGGCCATCATTCATTTTGGAATCCTTTCGGCCATCGTCATTCTCGTAGCATTTCTGAACGATGTTTTAATTACCCCGATACTTTTGTCTTCGACACGCCTGCTGACACTCTGGGACATACTCAGTCTTAACCTGAAAAAGGAAGTGATCGAACAGTCCGAATTTTTCAGAGGAATGCGAATGTGGCAGGTCAAAAAAATCGTTCTTCTCGGCCAGATCAGAGATGCTGCCTGCGGCGAGCATATCTATCGGGAAGGCGACGAGGGAGACAGTATGTTCCTTCTGCTTGAAGGCCATGTACGCCGATACGGCATCAATGATGAAACTCAAACGGAAGTCGCGTACAACCAGTTCAGTCCGGGCGATATTTTCGGTCATATTTCCGTGCTGGACGAATTGCCCCGTTCCGCCAGTACCCGCGCCGCAACAGATATTAAATTTGTTGAATTAAGCCGACCGAGCCTGGATCGACTGCACAGCCTTTACCCGCATATTGCCAGTCGCCTCTTCAGGAATATCGCCAGAATTCTGAACGATCAACTCGTCGTAAGTAACTGGGTGTTACGTGAACGGATGAAATAGGGGAAAGCAATGAAAAGGCTGATTGTTATCGCAATTCTTATTCTGACCGCCGGCGTATGGGCCGCATGCGCTTTTGCCGGTGATCCGGATATCCTTAACGAACTGGATGCATATCTTGAAACGGACAAAACACAGATTGATTCACCACCGAGTATTGCCGGGCAGCTCGCGGATCATTTCAGTGCGGATCTGGAACTTCGTGGTTCATATTTCTTCAAATCGGCTCCCGACTCTCCTGAAACTTATGCGGACGTTGACGATGACCGCCTTACAGGGGAAATGCGTGCAAACTGGTCCTCATGGACAGGCAAAGACTGGTGGAGTTTCCATGCCGCGGGCTGGTTTGAAGTCGGAACCCGGGAAGACGCATGCAGTGGGGTGACCCACTTCATGACCGATCACGACAACCAGAAAAGGTACGCGGAACTTAATGAGAGTTTTCTGAATCTTTCACATGGCGCCGCCGCATTTACCATCGGGAAAAAGGTCTTTGAAAACGGCATATCTACGATTTATTCTCCTGCCAACCGCTACACTTCCGCCGACCTTAGCGATCCGGTAAATCCGATCCAGACAGGCTCCTGGCAGCTGGCCTGCGATTATTCACGTGAGGATACCACCTATACGGGCGCGATTCTTCCGTTTTACCAGGAGAAAAAAATTCCGGCACCCGGATCTCGCTGGATCGTTTCCGGCCTTCAGTCCGGATACAGCATTTCGTCCACATATAACCTTATCCCCGGCTCGCTCGAAGAAATGCTTGAAATCCTTTATTACTATACGGATAACCTCCTGAGAAATGACCGGTTTGCCGATCTTATCAACGACGGCAAGTCCGTTGCAGTCAGAGAAGATTTGCCCGGAAATGACCCCGGAGACTGGGGATGGTTCGGTCGCGTCAAAAAATCCATGGGATTATGGGACACCTTTCTGTCGGCCTACTATGGTCCGGCCTTTTACCCGGTTGTCAAGCTGGAAGACAGTGCCACTGTCGCGACACTCATCAAGGACACACCAAGTGTATATCAGCTGGCCGGAGGTTTTTCCACAACCTGGAAAAACACCGAATTCCACGGAGAGGCGCTCTACAGTTACAGCATCCACAAGCAGGATGAGAGTTATATTAACTATGTAGGAGGCTTATGCCATACCAGTGAAAAGCTGGCATCAAGCCTGGGCCTGGAAAAAATTGATTTGTTGCTGGAATATGCAGGCGAAATCATTACGGCTGATCAGGATGCCGCTGACTACATTCTGAGTTCCAAATATACGCGCATCGGCCGAAACGATCTGATAGCCAGTGTACTTGCCAATATTACAGATGATCTTTCACTGCACTATATCTCGGATTTCACTCTTTCCGATAACGCATATTTCCAGCGAATAGGAACCTCGCTGCGGATTATGCCGGGGGTTGTCTTCACCCTTGATTTTGAATTTTTTGACGGGCCGTTAGATACTTATTTCGGCAGATGGCACAATAACAACCGGATCGTTACATCCATCAAATGGAGCCTGTAGGTCAACTCTTAAAATATTGGAGATATGATTCCGGAATTGCCGGGACGTCAAAAATCGAGCAAACGTTACACTATGTCCTTTTCCATTCCCAAGTCACTTAAGGTAATGCCATCACTCCCGTTATACTGGATAATCATCATGGTGATGTCGTCCGTCTGAGGTTCGCCCTGCGAAAACTCGCGGATTTTCTCCATGACGCCCGCGATAATATCTTCAACGGGGAGGCCCTTGAGTCTATCCAGCTCATCCTCCAGTCTCGCTTCGGAAAAGAGTTCATGCCTGCTGTTCATGGCCTCGGTAAC
>CAZINZ010000049.1:0-18703 GCA_964540715.1 uncultured Syntrophaceae bacterium
AAGCGCGTTACCGAGGTTATAGTGCGCGAGGGCATGGTCCGAATCAACCAAAATCGCGCGTCGGTATGATTCTGTGGCTTCCTTTACATCACCACTGCTTTTGAAGGCCACCCCGGCATTGTAATGCGCGTCGGCGTGACCGGGATGTATGGTTGTGACACGACGGAAACACTCAATGGCCTCATCGAATCTGCCGAGATCCTTGAGCATCCTGCCGAGATTGTTATATGCTCCGGCATGCGCCGGATTGATTGCGATGGCCTTGTTGTAAGAGGCAGCTGCATCATCCGTCATGCCCCGGGCCCTCAACAGATTCCCGAGATTGAAGTGCGCGGCGGCATATCCCGGATTGGCGGTGATCGCCCGCCGGTAGGATGCGATGGCCTCGTCTGTCATCTTCCGATCCTTGAACACGTTGCCGAGGTTATAATGAGCCACGGCGTGCCCCGGGTTGAGTGCAATCGCGCTTCGCAGTGTCGCGGCGGCCTCGTCATGCCGGTTTTGTTCCTTCAGGACAACTCCGAGATTGCAACTCACATCCGCGTCGGGCGTCAGTGCAAGTATCCGGCGGTATCCCTGCTCCGCCTCTTTGAACCTTCCTGCCTTGTGATTCCGCACCGCCGTGCTCAAAAGAGTCTGAAGCTCCGCGTGCCGAATCTTCGGGGGTTTCCTGTTTGTTTTTGAGGTCATTTATCGCGGTCTCGCCTCATAATCATTTGTGACAATAATATCTGCCTGCTCCCTCAATCCCTGTATGATTCGATGTTCTATATCCAGAACCCTCAAAATAAAGTCAAAATCCTGATCAGGATCGCGGGCCAGATTTCTTTTCTTCACAGCGGCTGTTCTTTTCCGGTAATCCGATTCAAGAAATACCTTCAGGGTTGCGTTTTTCAGGGCAAGACCATAAGTCAGATCAACAAGGATAACATCCACTCCCGCAAGCGCGACTGGTACACGTGCATACCTTCTCGAACCGAGCCGCCTGCAGTCGGATGGAACAAAGACCTTGTCCACGTCCCTGTCAGCGGCATCTCCCAGTATGGAATCCAGACGCTCCAGATCCACCTCGCACTGACCCACATACTGTTTTAATTCTCCCTTTGAATAGGCGTCAAGACGCGCCTGGTGGTTTGCCTCCGGCACCAGTTTGAAGAAGGCGTCTCCAGCTATCGTGACACCATGTATCTTTTCACTCCTCAGAAGATATCTCAGGTATTCCGCTATCTGGGTCTTTCCCGCTCCCGATTCTCCTCCGAGCACAACGATTGTCCGCTTTTCCTCACGTCGCAGATCGGTTGTTTGTTTAATAATGTGAGGAAGCAATCCCCTCGCGGCCTTTTCATGCCGTGATTTGATCTCCGGAGGATCTCCACGCCATGTGAAGACCGCCCTGTGATAGGCGCGCCCCTCTCGAATTCTCTGTGTTATGCTCCTGATAGAGCCTCCGGGTGTTTCGCCCCGGCAGAGAGAATCTATGATCTCCCCCTGCCGTGTTCCAATAGACTTCCAACTGAATGTGCCTTGCGCGAGCTTACGCCCGCTGGAGGCAATCTTTTCCAATGCTCCGTCTTTATTCATAATCCCGATCAGTTTCCGGGCTGCGGAACGCGGATCGGCAGGATCTACTATAATCGCGTCACGACCATCCTTTAACCACTTTGTTATGCCCGCCTTTTTGGAAATGACGACGGGGCCGGATGCCGCCATGGCCTCCGCGACGCCCATCCCGAATGGTTCCATAAACTGCATACCGACATAAGACAGGCAGTGGTGCGCGAGAACCGCCAGGATATTCCAGGGCTTACTGGGAAGCCTCACGATATCGTCGTTTATCAATTTGTATTCGGTTATTGTATCCGCCACATGTTTCTCAACAGAAACCTCTTCGGGCAGAGGGTCCCCGGGTGATCCTCCCACAAGCACAAGTTTTATCCCTTCCATAAGCCGGGGATCAAGGCGCTTTGCCTCGCCAAAGAGTTTTACCACCCCCGAAACATTTTTAGCTTCAGAGAAACGTCCGAAATAGATGAGATACCGGCCCGGGATCAGGCCGTATCGTTCCAGAGTTTCCGTGGGTGGGTCCCCGCAGATATCAAAAAAGGCCGTTCCGGCACCGGCCGGCATGACGACATTTGGAAAATCACATCCATAGTATTTGTTCAGAAGAACAGGCTCTGTGAAAGTATTTGCTATCTCGAAATCGGCTCCCCTGAGGGATGCCAGCTCAAAATCTTCTCTTGTTCCAAAGTTGTATTTCCTGTCGAACCACATGCCGGGATCATCCGGGTTCAGTCCGAGTGAGATCACCTTGTTTATTCCGAGTGAATGGGGGATTACCACCACCGGTATCCCCAGCCTTTCTCCCGCCTCCAGCGCACAGGTCATTCCGTCAGCGTAGTGTCCCATCACGGCATGGGCTCCGAAGAGGGCTGACACAGCCACTACATTCTCCGCCAATTCCGGCACAAGCGGGTAGATATCCTCCTTGCGCACAAACTCATCTCCGCCCGCCGGAATCCGGACAAGCCACAGGTTCTCCGCAAAGCGCTCCACACGCGGATAGGGTTTAAAATGCCGTGCGACAATTATTACCTTTCTTCCCTGCTGTGCCCATGTCTTTGATACCTCCAGCACATAATAGGTTTGTCCTCCCGTGTCGGGCACACCAGCGGGAGGCGGGTCTCCCCAGTAGCCATGGGTCGAGACCATTACTATCTGTTCCGCACGCTCTGGAGTTTTCCCGCTGAGAGAAACAGGGATGCCGCTTTCCTGGAATATCCCGAGGTATTCCCGCAGAAGATTCGCAGACAGTCCATACTTCAGGGCCAGCGTTTCAAGTCTCCGTTCATCCATATTGTCTCTCCCTTTGTCATAATAGTGCGCCATTTCCATATCGTTGCAATTGTCCAGTAAATGGTATATTTGTCAAGAAGAAAGACATACCCCAGGCGTTGAACCGGGGTGATGGAACAAAAATTTTCAGCTAATAATGGAGGAACAGCATGAAGACGGTCGATTTTTCTCTCGATGGGAAGATTGCACTGGTGACGGGCGCGAGCAGGGGTATCGGGGAGTCTATCGCCATGACACTGGCGGAATACGGAGCGCAGGTGGTCCTTGTCAGCAGAAAGCTGGACGCACTCGAAGATGTAGCGAAAAAGATCGGAACGGCCGGTGGCGTCGCCGTACCCGTTGCATGCCATATGGGAAAACAGGATCAGATAGTGGATCTTTTCAGGGAGGTAAAGGACAGGTTCGGCAGGCTGGATGTCCTTGTAAATAACGCCGCGACCAACCCCTACTTCGGCGATATGCTGGGGGCTGATGAGAGGATATGGGACAAGACCAACGACGTGAATCTCAAGGGCCCCTTTTTTATGATACAGCACGCGGCGAAGCTCATGACCGAAACCGGGGGCGGGTCCATAGTTAACGTGTCATCGATAAACGGAATAAGCCCCGCTCCCTTCCAGGGCATCTATTCTATCACAAAGGCCGGGCTGATCAGTATGACGAAGGCCTACGCGCTGGAACTCGCAAACGCAAACATCAGGGTAAACGCGCTTCTTCCCGGGCTTACAGAGACAAATTTTTCTGCGGCGCTGTTATCAAATGATGATATCTATAAATATGCTGTAAGCAAGATACCGATGAACAGGCACGCCCAGCCCTCGGAGATGGCGGGGGCAGTGCTTTATCTTGTGTCCGACGCCGCGTCCTTTACCACGGGGACATGCATCACATGCGACGGCGGAATGCTTATCTGAGTGTTGCTGACAGGGGCGGGGCTACCCCGCCCCCATTTCATATTTCACCCTCCTGCGCCATCTCAACACATCTTGTCATAACAAACTTGAGAAAGATGTCACAGCTATCTTTCCATCCTTTGCATTCAACGTGGCGTGCGAGGTCTTCTGGATCGGAATAGTCGCATCCGCACAGCGTATAACAGTCCGTGCTTCCGAATCTTTCCAGAAAATCACGGTAGAGGCTTTCCACCGCTCCAATGACCCTGTTCCTGTCGGACTCATGTTCCTCCGGCACCCCGGTCCTGCCATTCCCGCATTTGAGGCCGATGGCTATGCTGCTCCCTATCAGAAGACCACAGGTTGTCTGTCCCGTCGATATGGCACCCATGTATCCGGCCGTTGCCCATGAAGCAGCCTTTGGCAGACCCCACATGTCCTGCAGACCCTGCAGGGTGGCCTCCGCTCATGTATAGAGGTGCATCCTCCTGAACGCCCCGGAAAGAACCTCGTCAAACCCGTTTTTCTGTTTCATGCCGTAGTCCCCTCTCAGGCGGTTTCTAACTGCTTTTCCGGAATTGTAAATCGCCAGGCACAGAACCACTCCTCCGGATGGGAATCCGGCGGGCATCCGATGCACTCGGTGTGTATCTCTGAATCAATACCTTCCGCGAAACGGCTGTACTCTACCAGGCCAGCGGACTTGCAGGGATAATCGTCAAGGCCCCTACGTTTCCGTGCCGACTGGACGCGGCAGTCGTTCATCTCGAAGACGATACTGCCTGAACCTTCCTCAATTATGGTCTGAACGTTTACACTCGCGTACATCCTGAATCTCAGCGCCGTCTTAAGTCCTTCCATGCCCGCGTGCTCGGGCAGTTCCAGGAACTCTTTGATGGACCAGGCCTCGAATGGCGAAAATCGCGTCCAGCAGGAATCGTTGCAACGTTTGGCGTCATTCATTCCACACGCGGATTCAACAGCCTGGAACCAGATGCCGTCACCCGCGATCCAGTTTGTGCCGAGGCTGCCCATTAATTCAAGAAGCTTTTCTCTCGGCATATCCAGCAACGGTCCGGGTATCCCGTCTTTCATCTCGAAATCCAGGACGCGCGAAAGTCTCTTCATCTGTGCATCGCAGCTACTGCTGTACGCCGACTTCATTATGTCCAGCGCCTTTTTTAATCCCATCTGGTGCTCCACCTCCCTGAACCAGAGGGTGTGATGAACCATAGTGCGGTGAAACATATCCATGATAAGTCGCGCCATATCTTCATGGCTCAGATCTTCGACACACTTCATGTTGTTGTCCATTTATAATGATCCTTTGCGTTATCCTTTGTATTTCAGGGCTTCCATCCTGCCGGCCGGAACTTTCCCGCTTATTCTGCACCCAATCCCCTTCAGGTTGGGTGTACCGTATTCTTTGCCGAGCTTTTCCACAGAGGTAAGCATATTAAGGTTCGATTTTTTCCATCCATATTGATTCTTCGGCGACTCCTCGGGAAACCACCATCCGTGGGAGGCATTAATAACTCTTGGATCGACAATATCCGTCAGGGTGGCAACCTGTGTTATTTCGCCATTCCTGGTTTCAATAATGACTTCATCACCTTCGTTTATACTATACTTTTCAGCCGTCTCTGGATGAATTTCGACTTTCGGGTGTGGTCTCATCTTTCTCAGCTTTTCGATCCACCGGTATGATGAATGGAGATAGTAACGACTCTTGGAACTCGTTAACAGGAGAGGATAGTCCGGGTCATCTTCTTCCGGAAGACCTCTGAATTCGGGCAAGGGATTTAATCCGAATTTCTCAGCCGTACTCAACCTTAACTCCACCTTACCTGTAGGAGTTCGAAATCCCTTTTCTTCGTAAAGCCTGAATCTGTCAGGACCTTTCAGATAACCCTTTTCAACGAACTGGCTGTATGTCAGACCGGCTGGCCTTACAATATCTTCCAGGAATTCTTCGTAATCATCGTGCCATAAATCCGGTGGACTGATGAGCTTGCCCAGTTCATTCATGATTTTCATGTCGGACCAGCATTCTTCCGGGGGATCAACTATTTTAGGCCGCGCCAAAATGATACCGTGTCCGAGACCATAATGACCGATATCATTGATTTCAAACTGGCTTGCAACAGGAAAGACAATATCCGCCATGGCCGCCGTTGGGGTCATAAACAGGTCGGCAATTGCTATGAAATCAAGTTTCATAAATGCATTATAGGTTCGCCGGCTGTCGGCATAGGATAACATGCCATTCGAACACATGGCATAGAATCCCTTGACCGGGTAAGGAACACCTTCAAGAATGGCCTTCTGAAAGAACGTCGGTGCGATGGTCATCAGTCTGGGAATGACGTGATGATAAGCGCTGATCATCTCTTTCCTCTTATTCGGAATAAGATCGGCCCGGACAAATGGTCCCAATCCCATGATCTTCGGGTCATGGGCCGCAACATTTCCACCCGCGACATCGAGATTGCCCGTTATCGCCATTAAACAGATAAGCGCTCTTACTGTATCAAACGTATGAATATTATGTTCGATGGGATTCCCCCACTGGATAACAGCCGGCTTTGATGTGGCATAAAGCCTTGCCGTCTCCCGTATGAGATCGGCAGGGACCCATGTTATTTCGGAGACTTTTTCAGGGGTGTATTGTTTGACGTGCTCTGCAAGATCCTCAAAGCCATGAGTCCACTTTTCAACAAAGCCCTTATCATACAAGGACTCCTCAATGATGACATTTAAAAAACCCAGGGCAAGTGCGTGATCCGTTCCGGGTCTTATTTGAAGCCATGCCTTCGATTTGTCGACCAGGTCGATCTTTCTCGGATCAATAACAACCAGCTCTGTTCCCTGCTTTAACTGTTCCAGGAGCAGGCTGCTTATCTCCCCTTCTTCATTCGTGGAAGTGATATTGCTTGCCCACAGGATAACCAGCTGGCTCTGGTGGTGAAGGTCCGCCACAGGATAAAAACCACATGTATGAACACCTGTTATCTCACGGGGGGCATGACATACGTCCTGTGAGGCGATAACGTTTGGAGAGCCGAAAAGGTTGGCAAGGCGGATCAGGACAAAGTGTTCCAGACCCTTGGGCATACCGACACCGAAAGCAACTCCCTTTGGCCCGTATTCTTCTTTTATCTTATTCAGGCTTTCAGCCGTGTATTGAAGGGCCTCTTCCCAGGAAATCCTCTCCCATTTTCCTTCGCCCCGTTTTCCTGCCCTTTTCAATGGATATTTAAGACGATCAGGGTGTGTGAGACGATCAGGTGATGCCACCCCCTTGGGACATATATACCCCTTGTTTAAAAATCCGTCCGGATCTCCTTTGACTTTTACAATTTTGTTGTCCTTGACACCAACCAATAAACCACATCCACCATGGTCCATTCGCGCACAATGGGTTTTCACCCAGCAAACATTATCTCCCATTTAAAAACGTTCTCTCTCTTTTAGTTTTTTCCGGGCGTTCTACTCGTTTTGAATTTCATCCACAATTGAAGCTCCCCGCAATCCCGTCGTAAACGGAGTCTATGCTTTCGCTTCGACATTTGCGGGGAAGCTCCGATTGTCTATCAGGCTGGAAATTATTTTCCGTGTTTTTCTGAAAAAATTATCCCGTTAACGCACTCATCCCGTTTATCCGGGGCAAGGATAATGCTGCTTGTTTCGCTCGCTGTTCAAATCAATATGCAGGAATTGCCCTCTGTTATTTTGAGACATGATCCTCAAGCGGTAGCAATCTTTTGTACCAGACTATTGAGATTGCACCGGCGATATACATCACCAGTCCGAAAATGCCGGAAGTAACAAACATTGAGCTGTAGAAATCACCCATATAATCCTGTATAAGGATGGCAATCGTCATGGCAAGAGCAGCGTTTCGTATGCCAGTCTCCATCGAAATTGCCCGTGTCTGGTAATTGTTTATGCCGATTAATTTCGGGAAAATCGCGCCAAAAGCCATTCCCAGTATTGTCAAACCAAAGACCATCGAGTAAAACATGACCCCGTACCTGGCAGTATCAGCAAACTTATCCAGGTTGCCCAGTACCCCCGCAATCATTATGAAGAGCAGGGCAATCACCCCCAGTGCCGAGAAATAAGGTGTTGCTTTTTTAGCAAAATTTTCCCACTTACTCCGTACCGACATTCCGATAATAAGGGGTATCAGCACCAGTATAAAAATTGTTTGCACGATAATCTTGACCGGGATTGTAACCTCGGGAACATTGACACAATAGAGAGCCAGCAGTAATGGTGTGAAGATCAACGATAAAATTGACGAGAAAGAGGTTAATGATATTGAAAGAGCCACATCCCCCTTGGCATAGTGGGTCATTAGATTCGATGTGACACCACCAGGAATCGCTGTGATCAGAATCATTCCCACAAAAATATAGGGGTAATGCTCGTAAAATCCCAGCAGATGCCCGATGGCCATCGCCATTAGGGGCATAAAGCCAAACTGCAATATCTCTCCCAGGATGATCCCGCGAGGCTTCGTGAACACCATGGCAAAGTCCTTGAGTGTCAACGTTAAGCCCATCCCTACCATTACAAAGAACAGCATTAAAATGATGGATATTTTAAATATCTTGTCAATGAAGACCTGATATGGTCTGGCAGTAAACTGCGCGAATTTATACACCTCTCCATTAATTCCGACATCTGTTGCCTTGATCTTAAAAATCATCTTGTTCTGGAGCATTTTCTCCAGCCCTGAATAGTAGGAATCAGTGCCTTTCTCTAACATGGCCGTATCCTCAGGCAGTGCGAGAACAAGTATTTCACCGGTAAGGTTCCTCAAAAGAAACAGGCGCTGTTTGCCATCCGTGCCTCCATCCTTTTCAACTGTTAAAAGGCGAATGTTGCCTGCAAACTCCATCTCCGTACCTTTGGCCCAGTTGATTCTTCCGGATTCTTCATTCAATTTTTTAAATAAAGAGGTATCCCCCGTACCTTTTGCAACCCTTGACAGTTGACTGTACAATTTCTCGCCTGAGGTATCATCTGCATATGAAGCAGATGTCAGTATCATCGAGAGCATTAACCCAATAACTGCAACAACCCATACCTTTAACATCCCCTTTTTCAAATTGCATTTCCTCATCATCTCCCCCCTTAAACAGTTAATTTGAACCTGGTCCTGTTTCCCTTCTGTTTTCCTTCAGCGGCTTTATTCAGGTGCGGTAAAGAATCCTATTAACGCAAGTACGATGATCAGAAGACCAAAACCGAAATAACTAATCGTAAAAAGCATCGATCCCGCCATGAATCCTTCGTTTGTCAGAAAGCCCCAGTAAAGTGTAAAAACATAATTGATTAGAAGGGCCATCTTCACCTTTCCGAAAAGCAGCGCCGCCGTACTGACCAGCAGCAGCAACGCAATCTGGGAAACCGGTATTGCAACTCCTGCAGAATAAAACACTTCCATTTTACCCCCCTTTCTTTTTGCTGGGTCGATCCCACATTCTTCGCGGTTCAATTTATTTTTTTTCGATTGGCGGCCCACCCCCACGTTATTATTGATAGATTGGCATTAAGGATTTTAATTAAAACAGGGCTCAGTAAAAGATCAATCGTTTGAACGCCGTAAAATATAATGTCTGAAAATCAGACACCTCTTGATTTGTCACGGGCCTGATCTTATTTCCCGATGATCAGCAGCGCCACCCAGGGCACGATATTGAAAATTAGAAAGAGTATCTTGAATAATCCGAGCAGCGAGTAGATTACCACATTGAATGTTTCCCGGGGCATCGGAAACCATTTGCTGTGCATCCGGTACACCCAGTCACCGGAAAATGTACATATCAAGAATGAATAGATCAATAACCCACCATTCAAAATTGTGCACCACATCAAAAATCGAGTTAACATCTGAATATCCATGACGTTCCTCCTTTTTCGTTGTGCAATTAATTCCAGCCTGTTACCGCTGTTCCCTGTTTTGTTTGACGGCTCTGCAAGCCCCGATTCAATGCCTTTGCATATATGTCATTATTATTATTTATAGCAAGCAAATAGCCGAAATATTTATTGAGAGAATTCAAAAATAAGGTTACAGTCCCTCAAGGTTCAGCCGCTCTTTGAGTGGTTGAATAGTCGAATCTATAAATCGACGGGGTCCGGAAGTTGGATGATGGTCAGTAAATTTAACATTCTTTTGTAATTTTAATTTGTTGCGTGATATTGCAGTATGGGGTTGCATCTTATCCCTGCAGGATCCCCAACACCAGTCGATAAATCTATATGTATTAGAAAATGGACATGTTTTTAATTAAAAAGATAATCTCGCCTTTATTTTTCCCATTGTCACTTTGTCTCGGTTTTCTTTTTTTCGGCATGTTTCTTCTCTGGTTTACCGGAAAACAAAGGGAGGGGAAGATAATGGTCTTCCTCGGCGCTGTCCTGCTGGCACTGTTTTGCTATGCCCCTCTCCCCGATGTCTCTCTTGAATCTCTGGAATCCAGATACGCCCCTCTGGTAGATGTGTCTCAATGTTCCGATATTAAATGGGTAGTCGTGCTGGGTGGCGGCCATAATACGAATTCAAAACTTCCTGCTACATCGCAGCTCTCTGAATCCTCTCTCAGCCGTCTTGTAGAAGGGGTCCGAATTCACGGGCTTTTACCCATAAGCCGCCTTGTCTTATCAGGTGGTGCTGTCTTTGATCCGGTATCTGAAGCAGAGGTAATGGCGCGCGCTGCCGAAGTTATGGGGGTTGATAGCAATATGATTATCCTTGAGGACCTTTCGAGAGATACCGGTGATCAGGCCCGATTAGTTCACGAAATAGTCGGAGATGAAAGGTTTGTTATGGTAACCTCCGCCTCACATATGCCGCGGGCGATGGCCCTCTTCCGAAAATCCGGCATGGAACCAATACCGGCACCCACGGATTACCTGGTTAAAAAACCGCTAAAATTCAGCCCGGGCGTTTTCTTCCCCGGCGCCGGTAACCTTCGCAGGATGGAAAGGGCATTTCATGAATATCTGGGTTTGGCCTGGGCAAGTCTTTCCGGGCAGATATAAACTGGTCATTGCAACGGGCGGAGCGACAACCAGTCTCTTACGATAGTGTCGGGTCTCCGTGCCCCACCGGCGACTCGTTGCTTTCATCATGAGTGATTGTAACAGTAAAGATAAGGTTGAGGAAGTGGCCGTTTTACAGATGTCGGCAAATCACAGGAAATGGATCCGGAAATTGCATCGGAGAAAATCCCGTGAGCAGGAGGGGGTATTTATCGCCGAAGGGTTCAACGCGCTTGAGGCCGCTCTCAAAACTACCTGCCATCCAATACTCGAGGTTGTGACTGATGAAGATCACCTCGAATCGGTTGCCGCTATCCTTCCCGAAAATCTCCCTGTCTACGGATGTTCCGGCAGTATAATGGGGGACATCTCCACGGAGAAGTCGCCGCAGGGTGTAGTTGTAGTCTGCCACCGGGGGGAATTGAACTTTCGTGATCTGGAGGAAGGCGTGGCTTCCGATACGTTGTTATACCTTGACAGGGTATCTGATCCGGGGAATCTGGGGACCATCATGCGCACGGCCGCCTGGTTTGATGTAAGGCAGCTGATTCTGAGCCCCTCGTGTGTTGATCCTTTCAATACGAAGGCAATCCGTGCTTCAGCCGGGACCGTTTTCGGGATTGAGATATACCAGTCGGTCGATCCCCCGCAGATTTGTCAGTTCGCGGACAGGACGGGACACAGGATGATCGCGATGGTCCCGCGAGGCGGTGTCCCGCCGGGCCAATTGGAAAAGGGGAGCAAAAATATTGTAATGCTCGGTCAGGAGGCGGATGGCTTGTCGGATGAGCTGACGGAATATGCCGATCAGGTTGTCTCAATCCCGGGAAGTGGAGGCGTGGAGTCTCTGAACCTGTCGGTTGCCGCAGCTGTAATCCTCTACGAAATCACAAAGTGAATCAAATCCGTCAATCCAGTTCTCCCGAGCGGCTTTTTCTGGAAAAGTAACCCGGGAAAGAGGTTTCGGAAATGACCATGCCCGTAAGTATGAGAACGGCTCCGATAAGCCCCTTGATGCCGAACCTCTCGCCAATTGCCCAGTAGGCGTACAGCGCTGCGAACACCGGTTCCATGCAAAATATCAGCGCCGTGTTAGTTGGACTGGTGAATCGCTGCATTGAGGTCTGTACCAGGAAGGCGAATATCGTGGCGAAGAGGACGCAGATAACCAGCGCCCATAGTATTTCATTATGCCAGACCAGAATTTCATTGCCACCGAATTTTGCTATCAATGTACTGAAGAGGGCCACTACACCTATCTGAATGGTTGTAAGCCAGTAAATATCGCTTTCGCGCGCGAATCTGCCGGTAAAAATTATGTGTAGCGCTATGCACACCGCACAGGTCACTGCCAGCACGTCTCCCGTGTTAAACGACCAGGCCCCGTTCGTGCAGAGGAGATAAAGTCCCGCGGCTGCCAGAATTACACCCAGTTTCACGTTGCTGTTCACTGACTGTTTCAGCAGTATGGCTCCAGCTATCGGTACGAGAACAACATTAAGGCCGGTCAGGAATGCCGTATTTGAGGCGGTTGTATAAAGGAGGGCCATGGTCTGAAACGCGAATGAACCGAAAAGCAGAGTGCCAATGATTATACCCCCCCTGATGTATTCTTTTCTGAACGGCCGTCTCAAAATCAGGCAGATCACAAGGAGTATCAAAAATGCCAGGCCGAAGCGCTGTGACAGGAAGAGGAATACCCCTACCTGTTCCACTGCCTGTTTAACTATCACGAATGTGGTTCCCCAGAAAAATGTAGTGACGAGGAGCAGGAAATTCGCACCCAGTCTGCGCATTTTCCCCGGCGAGGTTATCATATAATCTACCCCCTTTCAGGCAGAATCGCCTTATATCGCTTGAGTTTTTTTAAAGCAACCTAAATTACCCATCCAGGCTTTTTGTCTTGACAATACCCCGGCTCAATAGTAACTAACGCCAGTAACAATCAGCTTTTAATAGAAGGAGGAGAATATGAAGAGTAGCCGAATAATTATTGCTTTATTGGTAATCGCCGGTTTTGTAGCAATCTCGATCGGCGGGTGTCAGCGCGCAGCGGATGAAGACGTCTATACCGTTGCCACGGATGCCACATGGCCCCCAATGGAAATGGTAAACGCAGACAAGGAGATCGTAGGTTTTGACATTGATTTTTTCAATGCGGTGGCCAACGAGGCGGGGTTTAAGATAACATTCAAAAACACCGCGTGGGATGGGATCTTCGCCGGTATTGCCGCCGGTAAATATGATGCCATCATATCATCCGTCACCATTACTGAAGAACGTAAGAAAACGATGAACTTCTCTGATCCCTATATTAATGCCGGCCAGGTACTTATTGTCCCGAAGACCTCGAATGCCGTTCTCATTTCGGACCTGAAGGGAAAGAAGATAGGCGCACAAATAGGTACGACAGGTGGCATGGAAGTCAAAAAAACAGCGGGCGTAGAGCTTAAAAGCTATGACGAGATAGGCCTGGCATTTGAAGATATGGCCGTGGGTCGTATCAGCGGCGTTGTCTGCGACACCCCGGTCGCCGCGCAGTACGCGCTTCAGCAGGCAGAATATAAAGAGAAATTCAAAATCGTGGGGAATGTCCTTACAACAGAATACTACGGGATAGCGGTAAACAAGAAGAGCAAGGAACTGCTTGAGATGATCAACAAAGGTATCAAGGCCGTACAGGAAAAGGGTATCAACAAACAGTTGGAAAAGAAGTGGCTGAGATAGCTGACACAAACAAAAGCAAACCAGAACGGATAGTTATAGAGGTTGGCGACGGCGGCGCAATCCCCAGCAAGCAAGATGTGGGGTTATTTACTGCGTGGAGGGTTTCCTTCGCAGGGGCCATCGCCATGGTTGCCTACCTGACAATTTCCAGCCCGGATCCCTACTGGGAGATCTTAAAATTTCTTCCGGATGGGATCCTGGTAACCTTCCAGGTTACGATAGCAGCGATCATCCTGGCCCTGATCATAGGCCTCTTTACCGGTCTCGGAAGGATATCGAAGAACAGAATTCTGAATGGGATCGCGTCGCTGTATGTGGAAATCATACGGGGAATCCCTCTGCTTGTCCAGTTGTTCTACATCTATTTTGCCCTGGGACGCATAGTAAATGTGCCCGCCATGGCCAGCGCGATAATCGCAATGTCTGTTTGTTACGGGGCATACATGGGAGAAATCTTCCGTGCCGGTATCGAATCAATTTCCAAGGGACAGATGGAGGCAGCTCGATCCCTGGGAATGACTTCGTCGCAGGCCATGCGTCATGTCATATTACCTCAAGCTATCAAGACCATTCTTCCCCCCATCGGCAATGAATTTGTGGCACTTTTGAAGGATTCATCTCTCGTCTCCATACTTGCAGTATCCGATCTTTTGAGGAGGGGACGTGAGTTTGCCGCCGCATCCTTCAACTATTTTGAAACCTATACGATGGTCGCTCTCGTTTATTTGATTATCACACTCTTTCTATCAAAACTTATCAGCATCATGGAGGACAGAGTAGGTGTCGACAGATAAAAGCCCCGTCATGGTCGAGATGCGAAAGGTGTACAAGTACTTCGGGCAGCTTAAGGCACTGGATAATGTGTCCCTGGATGTCCGCGACGGTGAAAAGATGGTTCTCATCGGGCCGAGTGGTTCCGGTAAGAGCACTCTTTTGCGATCAATCAACCAGCTTGAAAAGATAGACCACGGCCATATCATTGTTGACGGAATTGACATCAGCAATCCAGAAACGAACATAAACAAGGTTCGCGAAGAGATTGGAATGGTCTTTCAATCTTTCAATGTCTTCCCCAACAAGACCGTCCTGGAAAATATCAGCCTTGCCCAGGTTGTTGTGCGCAAACGATCTAAAAAGGAGGCTGCGGAGATATCCGAAGAACTGCTCAACAAGGTTGGTATCATTGAGAAGGCAGGCGAGTATCCCGATAAGCTGTCCGGAGGACAGCAGCAGCGCGTTGCCATCGCAAGGGCACTGGCGATGAAGCCAAAGATTATGCTGTTTGACGAACCAACATCAGCCCTCGATCCTGAGATGATAGGAGAAGTCCTCGACGTCATGGTAAAGCTGGCAAAGGAAGGGATAACCATGATAGTAGTTACCCACGAGATGGGCTTTGCGCGGGAAGTGGCGGACAGGATTATATTCATGGATTACGGGGCGATCGTGGAGGAAGGAACGCCCGAACATTTTTTTAAAAATCCCACCCAGGAACGCACCAAAATATTTCTCAATCAGATTCTTTAATTCCGGGACATCAGGTGGCTTACGGCACCGTCCAGGCCATCCAGGGTAAGCTCAAACATGGGAAACACCTTGCGTATAATATCGGTCGTCCATGTGTTTTCCCATGAGCGTCTGGAATTCGGATTTAGCCAGACACAGTGACGAAAGGTCTGAGCAAGAAACTGGAGGTTCTCAATGCTGGGCTTCCGCTTTTTTTCCCCGAAATAGATAGATCCCCCCTCAGCCATCAGTTCGTAGGGGGCCATGCTGGCATCACCCACGACGATGACCCTCGTTTCCGGATCTTTCTTTATAAACTCTGTGACCAGTTCCGGTTTGTTGTATCTGGCCGTGTCAGACCAGACCCTGTCGTAGATGGTGTTATGAAAAAAGTAGGTCTTGAGGTCTTTGAACTGATTTCTTGTGTAATCAAAGAGTGTCTGCACCAGCGGAATATAGGGATCCATGGACCAGCCGCCGTTGTCTATCATCAGGACAACCTTCAGCCGGTCCGCGAGGCGACGGTCAAAAATTATTTCTATCTCACCGGCATTTCGCATGGTTTCATAAATCGTTTTTTGTACATTGACAACATCCATGGGCCCGGAAGGGATCATCCTGCGAAGCTTTTTCAGCGCCTCTCCAATCTGTGACTGGGTCAGTGGACCTTCCTGGGAATAATCCTTGTAGCGCCGGTCGAGAGCTACCTTAACGGCGGATCGGTTCCGCGAAACACCCCCGACACGCATGCCGCCGGGATGATGTCCGGAATGTCCCACGGGCGAGGTTCCGCCTGTGCCTATCCACCTGTTGCCACCCTGGTGAGCCTCGGTCTGATCCTTGAGGCGATCGATAAAATATTTCTCCAGCTCTTCCGGGGTAAGTTTGTTCAGTTCATTCTCATCTACGTCGAGGGCGGCAGCTATGGCGGCCGGATTTTTCAGCCACTCTTCCAATAGCAGCTTCGCCATCTCACTGAGTTCGAAATCTTCAAGATCGGGCAGTTCCACGCCTTCGAAGTGGTGCGCGAATACCCTGTCATATGCGTCGAAATACCGCTCACTCTTTACTAATATGGAGCGGGCAACGATGTAGAAGCCTTTGAGGGAACGAATGAGCCCGGTGCAAAGAGCCCGCTGCAGCCTGAGAAAGGACGTGGGAGTTACCGGGATCCCATGGTCCCTCAGGTTATAGAAGAAACTGACAAACAAGATGTTTTCCCCTGTAAATTTGCATTATCCACGATGCCTGGCAATCGCCCCGTTTGCCACCTTCATGTCCGGGCTCTTTTTATACAGAACACCCAGATAGGGAATATTCCCCTGCTCGAGGAGCGACAGTTTGAAGTCAGGATCGGCCTTCAGGGCCCGTATCCAGTTGATGAGTTCCCGGGTGGCTGGTTTCTTCTCGATTCCTTCCAGCTTTCTCAGTCCATAAAAGGTCTTGATGCAGGCGTCTGTTGTTTCCCTTCCCAGATCAGGGAAGTGAACGCCAATTATCATGCGCATGGTATCCTCGTCAGGAAAGGCAATATGATGGAAATTGCAGCGTCCGAGAAAGGGGTCGGAGAGATCTTTCTTGGCGTTTGATGTAATGATGATAACAGGGCGATGTCGTGCGGAGATAATTTTGTCTATCTCAATAATATCAAATTCCATCTGATCCAGGACATCCAGCATGTCATCCTGAAAATCCGTGTCGGCCTTGTCGATTTCGTCAATCAAAAGCACCGTTCTTGTGTCCGCGACAAATGCCTGACCGATCTTTCCCATTTTTATATACTCTTCAATATCACTGACATCCCTGCTGGAATCACCGAATCGACTGTCGTTAAGACGCGTCAGCGTGTCGTACTGATAGAGCGCGTCCACCAGCTTCATGCTTGATTTGACATTCAGCACGATCAGGGGCATGCCGAGGCTCTCCGAGATAGCGTAAGCCAGCATGGTTTTGCCTGTTCCCGGTTCCCCCTTTAGCAGAAGAGGCATTTCCAGAGCCATCGAGACATTAACAATCTCGGCAAGCTCATCATCCAGGACATACTTGTCGGCGCCCTGGAATTTGCTGAAGTTATTTTTAACCATGATTTTCCAATCCTTTTATTTTTGATTTTGCCCCGAAAGGTCTCAACAGATTACCACTTCGCTTTGCTCCTCGCAATGACAAACATGTGACTTTTTCTACACATCTCTTGTCCACAGGGACGCCATGCCGGGTCCGCCCCCGACGCACAGGGATGCCCCGCCGATGGTTTTATCCATCTTTTCCAGTTCATAATAAAGAGACACGATTATGCGAAGTGCGGTGCACCCAACCGGGTGTCCCAAGGCTATTCCGGACCCGTTGAGGTTGATATTGTCCAGGCTGAGTTCTATCCCTGAATCCTCTTTCAGCATCCTGCCCACGCCAAGGAACTGCGAGGCAAAGGCCTCATTGATTTCCCAGTAATCCACATCCTCATATTTCATGCCGACCTGTTCGAGGCACTTTGGGATGGCGACTGCCGGTCCCAGTCCCATTACCGCGGGATCAACGCCCTCGCTGCAGATATTTATCAGTCTCATAAGGGGTTTTATCCCCATCTCAGCAGCCTTATCCCCGGACATGATAACTACCGCCGCGGCGGCGTCATTTATACCGGAGGCGTTGGCAGCCGTCACTACTCCATCTTTTTTGAATGCAGGCGATAGTTTTGCCATAGTTTCGAGACTGGCGTCTGGTATCATATGCTCGTCGGTATCGAATATCTTCACGCCCCTCTTGGACTTGATCTCTACCGGAACTATCTCGCGCTTGAATGTGCCGTCTTTGACCGCCCTCGTCGCTCTCTGGTGGCTGATCAGGGCCAGTTCGTCGCATTCTTCACGGGTGATGCCGTATCTTTCGGCTATATTTTCCGCCGTTATTCCCATGTGTCCCGGGACAAGCTCATCGATCAGGCCGTCATGGAGCATGTGATCCTCGATCTTGCCAGGTCCCATTCTATAGCCCATCCTTCCCTTAGGAATCAGATAGGGTGCGTCCGTCATATTTTCAGTTCCTACCACAAGACCGATCTCCGTCTTGCCGAGCATGATATTATGGCAGGCTATCTCCATCGCTCTCATTCCCGACGCGCAGTTTTGATTGACGGACACAGCCGCACTCCTGTGAGGAAGACCTACTCTCATTCCCACCTGCCTGGCCGGAAGTGATCCCTGCATCGCGGGAAAACACTCTCCCATAACTATCTCATCAATAATTCCCGCGGGGATGCCGGCCCTTTTAACGGCTTCGCTCCCGGCGGTTATGGCAAGATCCCTTGCCGTCACATCCTTCAGACTACCCATAAATTTTCCGATCGCAGTTCTGCACGCAGATACAATGACAACTTCTTTTATCACAACACAACTCCTCCCTTATTTTAAGACTCTCAAGACGGTCTTATTTTCTTCGACTGCGGCAAGTTACATACAACCTTCCATAATCCATCAGGACCTCAGCATGGGGCAGTTCATACCAGAATATGACGGAAAATGAAAATGAAATGATGAAACCGCCTTGGAAATCTGCCGGTTTCTGTGCTGCACTATCCGGTCGCAGGTTCCTCAAGACTCTTCCATTCGAGAACTTTTCTGTGCATACTCTTAGGAATCAAGAATAAATAAGTTATACAGATTGCGCCG
>CAZINZ010000050.1:0-18637 GCA_964540715.1 uncultured Syntrophaceae bacterium
CCCAGGTTATCGAGTCGTTTACAAAGATATCGCCGTTGGTACCAGAAGAACCTGAGCTGCTCAGAATCTCTATATTGCCACCGGAAAGATTAGTACTCAACAAGGTTCCCGTCATGTCCCCTCCGCTGGATGCAATGGTGAAGTCGTTGGGGTCTATAAGCCATGTGCCCGTCTCGCCATCTTCGGCCTTTGTGGTCACATGAACGTCGTCCTCTATCTTCACCTTCGCCGCGGAGGTCTCTATGAACCCTCCGTCTCCACCATTTGGAGCGGAGGCGTCAAGAGTTCCGCTTACTGCTATGCGGTCATTTTCCATGTCGCCGAGGAGGTAGATCTCGCCATTCTCACCCGTGGCAAGAGTCCTGGCCTCGGTGATACCTGTGTGGTTTATGACCGTGGATGTCAGGTCTCCCGCTGCCTTTGCAGAGATGTAGACCAGACCACCATCTGCTCTTATTGCTCCGCCCTGCTGGATGAGGGCGTCTATGGCGGACTCTTCGACTTTCAGCTTCACTGGACCCCCAAGATCCAGGACGACCCTGCTTCCAGAACCCAGGAGGACACCACCACTGTTAGCGGTGATATTTCCGGTGTTCTCTATCCTGGCGGCGATCATGACGACATAGCCGCCGTCGAGTGCGTTTATGTCACCCCTGTTGATGATCTGCCCCGGGCTGTTTCCATTGAAGTCATAGTTGCCCGACACAAACTCTTCGTTGCTGATGTTGAGGGTGGATACTACGAGGTCGCCCACGTTGATACAGGCGGTATTGCTGAAGAGAACCCCGTTGGGGTTGATGAGGAATACCCTTCCGTTGGCCTTCAGCGCGCCCTGTATATTTGATATTTCACTGCTCACTACACGGTTGAGGACTGCTGATGTTGCGGATGGTTGCTCGAAGGTGACGCTGTTGTCCACTCCTATGGAAAATCCCTGCCAGTCGATCACCATGTTCTGCGATGTCTGGTTTATGGTCATGTCGGCTTCTGTCTGGTTTATGGAGCCGCTTCCGGCCGTGATGTCGCCGCCGGTGGGGAGGGTGGAGGCGGAGAAGGCTATGGAAGAGAAGGTAAGGAAAAAAGAAATGGTGAGGAATAATATAGATTTAGCTTTGTTTTTTGTGTCTACCCATGTTCGCCCAATGTCGAAAACTTGCCCTGCACTGACCAACTGCATTCCCATTCCCACTTCCACGTTGAAATATTGATAAGAACTTCCTTCTGGGACGCAAAGCGTATTATACCCCCTCTTGTGTGTCAAGTTAAATGGAGAAAACTAGGGACACTTCCCGTATTAATACTTGACGATTGGTGAGGATCAGGGTAAAGCTACATTCATGCCGAGAATCGCTCGCATCATAGCCCCCAATTATCCGCATCACATTACCCAACGAGGCAATAACCGCGCCGATGTCTTTTTTGATGATGAAGACAAAACCACGTATTTGTCATTGCTGAAGGACTACTGTGAAAAATTAACCGTTAATATCTGGGCTTATTGCTTGATGACTAATCATGTGCACATCCTGGCCGTTCCCGCCGATGAGGGATCATTGTCCCGATGTATCGGCAGGACAAACCTCCTATATACGCAGCATGTCAATCGGAAATACAAACGTAGCGGTCGTTTATGGCAGAACCGTTTTTTTTCAACTATCGTTGATACCGAGTCCTATTTATGGGCCGTGGCAAGATACATCGAGAAAAATCCTGTGAAATCAGCGCTGGTGGAACGACCTGAAGGCTACCCTTGGTCGAGTTGCCGGGCGCATATTAGTGGGCAAGGCGATGAATTGGTTACGGGTAAGGGGTGGTTTGACGAAAAAGATCGGGGAACTTACAAAATATTCCTGATGCAGCAAGATCCAGTGATGGATGAAAAGATCAGGACAAAAACATCTACTGGTCGGCCTCTGGGAAGTAAAGCATTCATTGCGGGATTGGAGACCAAGCTTTGCCGGAAGATACTGCCGGGTAAAGCCGGTCGCCCAAAAAAACCAAAGGCCATTTAATACGGGAAGTGTCCCTATTTTACCCTATTTTACCCTGGAGCGGACCGACAAAAATGGAGGTTGAGAATAGATGAAGTTATTCAGAGAATTCGAAATCAATGACATGAAAGAATTTGAACCGGAGGCAAAGGTTGGATTAATCGCGACGATAAATCCAGAAGGCCTTCCTCACATAACCCTGATCACCGCCCTCCAGGCAAAAACCCCGACACAGGTTATCTGGGCTCAGTTTTCTGAAGGCTTGAGCAAGAAGAACGTCAGGACAAATCCCCACGCAGCTTTTCTCATTATGACTCTCGACAAGTCGCTCTGGAGGGGGAAAGCCACCTGGACTCACCTTGCTAAAGAGGGGGAAGACTATGAGATGTTCAACAAAAAACCCATGTTCAGGTACAATGCCTACTTCGGCATACACACCGTGTACTACATGGATCTCGTGGAGACTTATGGCAGAGAAAAGCTGCCACTGTTGAATATCGGTCTCGCGTCTCTGCTTACCTGGACCGCGAAATCGGGCGCAAAGACAGACGCGGGAGAGCAGATACTGAGACCCTGGGGAGAAGCGCTCTTCAATAAGTTGGACTCTCTGAAGTTTATTGCCTGGGTAGATGATGACGGATTTCCCTGCATTATTCCCCTGATACAGTGCAAAGCGTCGGACAGTCGCCGACTAGTTTTTTCCACAGCAGCCTACGGAAAAGAACTGGACGCGATAAAGAAAGGGACGTGCGTGGCAGTGTTCGGTCTTACCATGGACATGGAGGATATCCTGATACGCGGAACATTCACGGGCACAGGGCGATACTGTGGAATAAAACTGGGTACGATAGATATAGAATGGGTGTACAACTCCATGCCGCCAAAAGCGGGGCAGATCTATCCCGAAGTGCAGCTAAAACAAGTTGTGGATTTCTGATCGGTTAGCGGAAGAATAAGTTTTTGTGTTCATTCTTCTACACAAGCGCCTCTATGTCTTTCCTGTTTATTCCTGAAATTGAAACTTTTTTATTTTTAGATCTGTGTCCGGCTATAATCGTTATCTGAGATTTTTTTACACCCAGAATATCTGAAAGGAATCGAACGCATTCTTTGTTGGCCGCACCTTCAACAGGAGGAGCTGTTATTCTCAGCTTCAGGGCATCACCCTGGATGCCCGCAAGTTCGCATCTGGATGCACGTGGAATAACCCTGATATTAAATACAACACCAGATGTCGTCTCACCGACCGGGATCATGTCGCCCTCTTGCTCCCCGTATTCAGAATCTGAATACGCACATCGATGTCAAAAGGCATAATCTTCATAAGCAGGCGCCTTTTATTTATCTGAAATTGACCGCAATCTGCAACATTGTTTTTACAAGAAAACTCTGCAAAAACACAATAACGAGTATTATAATAATCGGAGAGAAATCCATGCCGAGACCTTTCAGCGGAATCAATCTCCTGACCTGGAAAAGTACAGGCTCAGTAGCTTGATGTATGAATCGGACTATCGGGTTATATGGATCGGGATTCACCCAGGAAATCAAAGCCCTTATAATGATGAGCCACATATACAAAGTAAGCCCCATGTCAATTATCCTGGCAATTGCCTCTATGAAATTTCCAAATACAAACATATCTTCCCCTTTACATTAAAATAGGCTATGAATAATGATTGCTATGTTAAAAGTCAAGATTAATGTTCCTGGAAAAGTGGAACTGGTTATACTTCCCGGAGCATGAGTTATCTTGCGCAATATGCGAACATGGAGGCTGTCCAACTAAAATGCAAAAACAGAGGATATGCATCATAGGCGGGGGAAACATGGGAGAGGCATTAGCCGGGGGGATTATTTCGAGCGGGCTGGCGGATGCGGAGGCTGTAACTGTACATGATATACGAAGGGAACGGCTTGAGTACCTCAGCAACAAACACAATGTATCCGTGTCGGATGACATTGCAAAAGCCATAGAGACTTCCGACATCGTTATCCTGGCAGTAAAACCCCAGAACATGGAAGCGGTATTGAGGGATATTTCTGATACCGTTGCGGACAGGCTCGTCATATCCATCGCGGCTGGCATTACCCTCAAATTTATAGAAGAACGCACGGGCGAAGGAACCCGTATAGTAAGAGTCATGCCGAACACACCTTCCATCATAGGTGAAGGCGCGGCAGCCCTTGCGGGCGGAAAGAACACTACGGACAGCGACATGGCCACGGCCCGACGGATATTCGATTCAGTGGGGATAACAGTCGTTGTGAAAGAGGATCATATAGACGCGGTTACCGGTCTGAGCGGAAGCGGACCCGCCTATGGATTTATTATCATAGAGGCACTTGCAAACGCGGGCATCAGCCAGGGGCTTGAAGCCGATACCGCGTTAAAGCTCGCGGCCCAGACTATGCTCGGCGCGGCGAAGCTCTGCCTCAAGGGAGACAAAACACCGGCTCAGCACACCGACATGGTAACATCCCCGGGCGGCACTACAATAGAGGGCATAGCGGCACTCAATGCCGGAAAAATCAGGGAGACTCTTGCGGCGGCCGTGGAAGCCGCAACAAAAAAATCGAAGGAACTTGGGGGGAAATAGCCCCGGAAAATCAGGACACAGCGACCAGAGAACATATCATATCCGGTTATGTTGAAGATGGCCGGATCTGATCTTTCCTTACTCCTTGGCCTGTTTCTTTTCTTCTTTTTTATCCATTTTCTTCTTCAGCTTCTGCTGGCGTTTACTCTCCTCAGCAGATTCTTCTTCCCCCTTTGATTTCGTGGCTTTTTTCTCCTTGGGGATGGACATCTTCTCGGCCTTGATTCTTGCCATTTCCTCTATTTTCTTATTCTTCTTGTCTATAACGGCAAGCCTTGCACCAATCTTCCTTAACTCGGCTCTTATCTTTCTGACAGAAGTATCCTTTACGATTTTCTCCCGTTCGAGACCACTTTCATTCAGGACCCCCAGACGATGGCTTAGTTCACCTTCCCAGTAAGTCTTCTGGGTATCCCTTGCAACTTTATCCTTTGACGCCATTGAATTCCTCCATGTTATAATCTTATCCTCTAAGGGGAATACCCCCCTACTCCTTATGTATAACCTCAGACGCAGAAAGTATCAGGAAAGGCAAAAAGCAAGACCTGACCCCATTTTAAATTATATGGTACGCCCAGAAGGATTCGAACCTTCGACCTTCGGATTCGTAGTCCGACGCTCTATCCAGCTGAGCCATGGGCGCACAATACAAATCTGGCGGAGAGAGGGGGATTCGAACCCCCGGTACACCTTTTGGGGCGTACAATCGCTTAGCAGGCGATCGCTTTCAGCCGCTCAGCCATCTCTCCGCTTCTGAATCTGAGTTTATATGGCGGAGGGAGCAGGATTCGAACCCGCGAACCTTTCGGTTAACGGTTTTCAAGACCGCCGCCTTCGACCTCTCGGCCATCCCTCCGGTTTTGCATTGGTTACTCTACTTATTCCGAACTATCCTGTCAACCCCATTCATATAAGGTCTCAGCACATCA
The DNA here is from genome assembly GCA_964540715.1 of uncultured Syntrophaceae bacterium. GTDB lineage: Bacteria > Desulfobacterota > Syntrophia > Syntrophales > UBA2210 > UBA2210. The sequence continues at coordinate 5,521 of CAZINZ010000050.1, forward strand.
GGAACAATTACACTTCCGTCCTTCTGCTGGTAGTTTTCCAGTATCGCCACCACTGTCCGCCCTATGGCGAGACCTGAACCGTTAAGTGTATGAACGAACTCAACCTTTGAGTTCCCCTCGCGCCGGAACCTTATGCGTGCCCTGCGTGCCTGGAATGCTTCAAAATTACTGCAGGAGGATATCTCTCTGTACGTATCCTGTCCGGGTAGCCAAGCCTCCAGGTCATAAGTCTTCGCGGAGGAAAACCCAAGATCACCCGTGCACAGATTGACGGTCCGAAAATGAATGCCAAGTCTCTTAAGGACCTCTTCGGCGTTTGCTGTCAATTTCTCCAGTTCATCATACGATTCTTCCGGCCTGGCAAATTTAACCATCTCCACCTTGTTGAACTGGTGCTGCCGTATCAACCCCCGCGTATCCTTCCCATAAGAACCCGCTTCCGCGCGGAAACACGCGGAATAGGCAACATAACCAACAGGCAGATCCTTTTCATCCAGTATCTCATCCCTGTGTATATTGGTGACGGGGACCTCCGCCGTGGGAATCAGATAATAGTCCGTACCCTCGATCTTGAAAAGGTCCTCTTCGAATTTGGGAAGCTGTCCCGTACCCGTCATGCTTTCGCTGTTCACCATGAATGGGGTTAGTATCTCTGTATAACCATGCTCCGTCGTATGGAGATCAAGCATGAAGTTTATCAGCGCCCTTTCCAGCAGAGCTCCGGCGCCTCGATAAACGGTAAACCGCGCGCCAGCTATCTTGGCCCCGCAGGCAAAATCCAGTATATTCAGATCTTCACCTATATCCCAGTGCGGTCTGGCATCAAAATCAAACTGCGGTTTTTCTCCCCACTGTCTTACCACGGGATTGTCTTCGTCTCCTGTTCCACAGACAACCGACTCATGAGGTATGTTGGGTATCGTCATTATAAGACCGTTCAACTGCGCTTCGATCTCTTTGAGCGATTCGTCCAGTTCTTTTATCCTGGAGGATACACTTCCCATCTTAGCGATAAGTTCGGATGCGTCTTCTCCGTTCTTCTTTCTTTTTCCTATCTCTTTTGATACGCTGTTCCTGTCGCTCCTCAGGGTCTCCACTCCCTGAAGGATGTCTCTCCTTTTCCGATCCATCGCTGAGAACTGATCCAGATCAATGGCATCCCCTCTCTCCTCCAGTTTTGCCCTGACAAGGTCAATGTCTTCTCTTATTAACTTTATATCCAGCATATCGTTTTTTCCTGCCTGCATTTCATTAACTACAAAAGCGGACATCCCACTAACATTCTAACCCTTTTAAGTCAATACAAAAGGTTCATCGCGCGATTAGCTGGAGTTAATGAAGACAAATACACGTTTTCTAAACGGCGGGGAACAGCGGGCAAATATACTAATAGGCCAGGTGCCCGGCGCTGGTTACAATTTCCTGAACAATCGACTGGAAGACGGCTTGTCCGATAAGATCCATCTGGGCAATCTGGTAAATTCTTTTTTCCGTTTCCTTCAGTTCCTCTTTTGTGAATACCTCCCTCAAGAGACCGCAGGAAGTGATAAGCGAGATAAGAACAATATCATGAGGATCAGGAATATCATCACTCAACACTATATCCCGTATTCGAGTTTTCACTTCTTTTTGTTCGGTGTTGTCGAGTACGGGATATCGTCGCAGGTTGAAAACCCATAAGAATTTTTGATCCTGCTCTTTGAGAATACCCTTGGCTACGAGTTGCTGAATCAACAACTCGCGTAGATTGGGAATTTCCAGACGTACTCTCTGGATCCAGTAATCGGTGTCCCGGATGCCTGGAGATGCCGACAACAAGCTGAGAATACGATCAAAGAGTACGTCGCCCGTATTTGAACTGTCAATCGTAATGAGGTTTTCCAAATCCGTATCAATGCGGTCCATCAGGGCCAAATTCATCAACATGGCGCCGACAAGAACAAGTTCGAATTTGGCATTCGATGTGTGACGAAACTTGCCGGTTGTGTCATCCAGGGCCAAAAGGATTAATTCCTCTGCGAATGTCAACATGTGAGTCTGTTCCTTTCAGGTTACAGAAATATGTTTTCATCATATATATTTTCAGCATTATTGCAAGCGCAGTTTCAAATGTTTTGTGATGAAAAGACTTTACAATATTCCACAATAACATTATGCTTAGAAAGCGTAGATAACGATGCATTATCGAAGGATGAGAGTACAATGAAAAATATAACGGATTCTAAAAGGGAGGACGAGAGCATGAAAAAGGGAAATATCAGGGTGTTGGGTATTTTTGCTGTTCTGGCTTTTATGCTGGCATTTGTTGTGCCGGTGAATGCCTTTGAAATAGGGGCCAGGGGTTACTACTGGTTCCCTGATTTTTCAGCCGAAGTCAGGGTTGATAACAGTTCTGTTGTCGGTACGAGCATCAATGCTGAGGATGACCTCGGTATCGGTAACGAGAGTTATCCATCTGTGGAGGTTTTTGGAGGAATAGGAAGTCACCATATAAGCCTTATGTACACAAAAGCCGATTATTCAGGCGAAAAAACCATTTCCAAACCTATCACTTTTATGGGTCAAACCTTTGCTACCAGCACGCCTGTCCAGTCGGACCTCGATTTAACTATGATTGATCTCGAATACCAGTATGACCTGCTGGATATGGAGAACCTTCTCGCAGGTTTTTCCCTCGGCGTTATTGGCAAAGTCAAATATCTTGACGGTGAAGTGAGGCTGAGATCTTCGCTCTATGATAAAACTGAAACCTTCAGTATTCCTATACCAATGGTTGGCGTAGGGGCACATATCGGCATACTTGCCGATATTCTTGAGGCAAGGGCAAAAGTGACAGGGATCGGCTATTCCGGCAGTATTTTCTATGAGGCACTGGCCGATATTTCCCTAACTCCGTTTCCTTTCATTGACATTCATGCTGGTTATAAAATCATGAAGCTCGATGTGGACGACGTAAGCGATATCTATGTCGATATAGAATTTCAAGGACCCTATGTCGGCCTGACTGTAAGTTTTTAGTCAGGAAATGAACATGGCACGGGATTTTCTAAAATATCATTAACCAGGGAGAGCATATTCGATCTGAATGTGCTCTTTTCTGTATCTACATGATTGGTTCTCCCCCTGTTTAGTTGGAGAAGAGAGTCGAGCTAAGAATTTAATATAGTCACTCACCCATTTTCATTATCCTTACTCAGTTTATACTGCATACTGTCAACAAGCGCGTGCCAGCTTGCCTCGATAATGTTTTCAGACACTCCGATAGTAGTCCACTCCTCACTGTCATCACGCGATTCCAGTAGAACGCGAACCTTCGCCGCCGTTCCGTCGGTTTCCTCAAGTATCCTTACCTTGAAGTCTATCAGGTGCATTTCGCTGATCTGGGGATAAAATTTGCTCAATGCTTTTCTGAGTGCATTATCCAGAGCGTTGACAGGTCCGTTTCCCTCGGCGGCGGTAATTTCATGTTCTCCATCCACGGATATCTTTATCGTAGATTGAGAGCAGGAAAAATTATCCTTGGTCTTCTCATCTATCACACGAAAAGACTCAAGGGAGAAGGGTTCTCTGAGGCTGCCGATCGCCCTCTTCATCAAGATCGAAAGAGAGCCGTCAGCAGTGTCGAACTGATACCCTTCATCTTCCATCTTTTTTATTTCCCGGACAATTCTTTTGCTCACACCGCTGTCATTGCCAAGATCGATGCCCAGTTCTCTTGCCTTATGTTTGATATTGCTCCTGCCTGAAAGATCCGACACGATCACCCTGCGCCTGTTTCCCATGAGCTCAGGATCTGTGTGTTCATAAGCTGCTGGATTTTTCAAAATAGCGCTTACATGCACTCCACCTTTGTGGGCAAATGCATTGCTGCCGACGAATGGTTTCGACTTGACATGGGGCGTATTGGCAACATCGCTGATATAACGCGAAAGACTGGTTAGATTTCGGATTGATGACTCCGGAAGACACCTCATTCCCATTTTCAGGTTAAGATTGCCTATAACAGAAATCAGATCGGCATTCCCGCATCGCTCACCATACCCGTTTATCGTTCCATGTACCATCGTGGCCCCGAGCATGATAGCGGAAAGTGAATTGACCACCGCAAGACCGCAATCATCGTGAGCGTGAATCCCGAGACGTTCCGGAGGGATTAGAGACAGTACATCTTTAAAAATCTCGGTCAACTCCCACGTGAGAGTTCCTCCATTGGTATCACAGAGGGCTATGTTGTCGGCGCCTGCGTCCAGAGCCGCCTGTATTGTCTTGATCGCGTATTGGGTATTATTTTTGTATCCGTCAAAGAAATGCTCCGCGTCATAGATCACCTCTTTACCCTTCGACTTAAGATACCGGATAGAATCACTGATCAGCGAAATATTTTCATCCAGCGAAACTCCAAGGATTTCCGTCGCGTGAAGATCCCAGCTCTTCCCAAAAATGGTTACAACGTCTGTATTGGCCTCGAGCAACGCCCGAATGTTGGGACATTCATCAGGTGACAGGTCGGGCCTTCTCGTGCTGCCAAACGCTACAAGTTTGGCGTATTTGAACTCAACTTCCCCGGCCATCTGGAAAAAACGCATGTCCCTGGGATTTGAACCCGGCCACCCACCCTCTATATAATGGAACCCGGCCTCATCCAGTTTCCTGGCTATGCGCAGTTTGTCTTCCGCGGAAAAGCTTATCTGGTACCCCTGCGTACCGTCCCTCAAGGTGGTATCGTAGATCAATACATCCGACCTCTCCATTGCTTTCTACCTCCGGAAATAAAAAAATCCGCTATCAGCAGACCTGATAACGGATTTTCGATTTTTTACTCTTCTCGGAAACTTATTCCATCATCAGATCGCACATAGGCGTTCCCATATAAGGAACTCGCTAATTATGATGATGTTAATAAGGTTTCGCACCGACATCTGCATCCTCTTAAGAAAATAAAAATAGACGTGAGCTGGTAACACTTAAAGAGACTGGTTGTCAATATAAAACTCAGCAGCATTAAAGGAGGCGGCCGAAGTCGCCTCCTTTAATTTTTTTCAAAGTCCTGCTACGTTTATTCGACGTACATTTCTTCGATCTGGGTAGAATACTTCTTGTTGACAACCATTCTTTTCAGCTTCATCGTCGGGGTCAGCTCATCCGTATCCTGGGACCATTCGTTCTCCATGAGCTTAAACCTCCTTATCTGCTCCACCCGGGCCCAGTCCTTCATGTTTTCCCCGATTTCCTTCTCATAGAGACTGATAACCTCCGCGTTCCCTATCAGATCCTTTCGGCTCTCGAAGGATATGTTATTTTCCTTCGCCCAGGCCTCCAGCGACGCAAAGGCGGGCACGATTAGCGCCGAGAGAAATTTCCTGTTGTCGCCTATGACGGCAACCTGCTCGATAAAGCCCGACGCAACCAGGCTGTTCTCGATATTTGACGGAGATATATTCTTGCCGCCCGAGGTCACGATAAGGTCTTTGATCCTGCCGGTGATCCTCAGATATTGGTCTCCATCGATCTCCCCGATATCTCCCGTACGGAAGAACCCATCATCGGTGAAGGCCTCCTTGGTAGCAGCATCATTCTTGTAGTATCCCTTCATGATCTGCGGACCCTTGACGAGAACCTCCCCGCCCTCTCCGATTTTCACTTCCGTATCCTGCACCGGTGGTCCCACTTTACCGGGTTTAATCTTACTTGGCTGGTTGCCGTGAGTTACGGGTGTTGTCTCGGTGAGTCCGAATCCCTCGAGTATTCTGATCCCCATACCGAGGAAAAATTCAGCATCCGAAACGGAAAGAGGACCGCCACCGGAAATGGCACCGACTAACCTGTCCATGCCGAGCGCGTCTTTCAGCTTTGAAAATATAATCTTGTCCGCCAGTTTGTATTGAAAGCCGAACCAGCCAGTCCGCTCTTTCTCATTGCAGATATAGGGCAGATTCTTCTTGGCAAGCCCCATGGCCCATCCGAAGAGGGCCTGTTTGACCGCCGACCCTCCCGCAACCTTTGCGAGGATGCCCGCGTGCGCCTTCTCATAAATTCTGGGCACGCTCACCATAAAGGTGGGGCGGATCTCCTTCAGGTTTTCGACTAATTTGCTGATATCTTCCGCAAATGCCACCTTCTTGCCAAGATAGATCGGCGCATAGTAACCGACCGTCCTTTCAAGCGAGTGGGAGAGGGGAAGAAACGACAGGAATACTTGCTCACCATCAAAGAAAGAGGGGGCAACGTTATAGATCTGGTTTACGTTTGATACGAAATTCTTATGGGTAAGCATCACGCCCTTGGGATTGCCCGTGGTGCCAGATGTGTATATAATAGTCGCGACATCATCAATGTTGATCGCCCTTATTCGCCTTTCTAACTCCTCTTTGTCCTCATATCTACTCCCCTCCTTCATGGCGTCTTCCATGGTCATAACGCCGGGAACAGGAGTATCGAGATCATCAAATAAAATAATCTCTCCAAGATTAGGCAGCTGACCCTTGACCTCCAGGATCTTCTCCATGTGAGCCCTGGTTCCCACGAAGCACATTCTGGAGTCGGAGTTATCGATGATATACTCGGACTCTTTGGCCGAGTTGGTTGCATAAATAGGCACATTCACCGCGCCTATGGAAAGTATGGCCATGTCGGTGACCCACCACTCGTAACTGTTAGGTGCGAACAGCGCAATCTTGTCGCCCGGTTGCACACCCTTCGAGATAAGAAACAGGCCTGCTTTATGCACCATCTCACTCATTTGATTCCATGAAATATCTTCCCAGGCGCCATCTTTGTTCTTAAAGGTCACCAGCGCCTTACCCCCATGTTCCTCTACACGGTTAAGAAAGATTGCCCCCATAGATGTTTCTTCATATTTAGCCATAATACCCCCTTTCATAATTAAATCCGATTATTGAAATTCTTTTTACGGGACACCACCCCGATTACCCCGTTAAAGCCGGTATAACTGAAACAAACTACGATACAGATTTCCCTGTACTGACTGCTAATATGAAAACCTGGAAATGATCACATAATTTAACATGAACCTGCATTTATACGCTCGGAGTATAGAAAAATCATTCTTGTATGTCAATAAAAAGCTGACACAAAATCTCCCTGCACTCCAAAATTTGCCAAGCCCGTAGAAAATTCCACTATGCCGCTGTGTGACTGGCAATGGCACGGAACAACCATTACTTTTTCAAGAAACAATTTGACTTTAGTCTGAAATATACTATTAAACTCATACATTGCTCATAATGGGGAAAATTCATAATCCATCTGAAGGGAAACACCTGTTGATGAACCGATATATCGAATTTGTCCTGCGAAGACCGATACCCGTCTTGACCATATTGCTTCTCATTACCATGACACTGACCCCCGGAATTAGCCGACTGGTATTCGACAACTCAATAGACTCCATGATGCCGAAGAATGACCATGAATACATCTACTATAATGAGGTCAAGGAAATCTATGGCGACAACAGCAGGTTCGTCATTATGGCGGTTTCTGATGAAGATCTGTGGAGTAGGGAGACCTTCAGAAAATTCGATGATCTTGTTTCCGATATCGAAGAATATAAAGATTTTGATGAAAAACGTGAAGAGCTGAGGCTCAGGAAATTTGACAAACTGACATCAAGAGGCGATGTGCGCTTCGTTGATCTCATTCAGAGCTTCAACGACGATCCAAATTTTCAGAGACTCCTGAAACGTAAGATTGAGAAAATCTCCACGAAAATTGAATCATTAAACAGCAGAGATCTCGAAAAATTACGTAAGCATATAACATATGCAAATGACTTAAAAAAACAGGAAGTCATTGATACAATTATATCGCCTCTCACGGCGCAAGATATAACCGGAAAAAACGACACACTTGAGACCTGTGACCTCATCGAAAAGGATAATAACGGAAAACGGATACTCCCTTCCTCCACAGAAGAAATCGACAAATTCAGAGAAAAACTTGAACGTAACCCGGCCTTTGAGAAGGGCCTTTACGCCAGAAACCCCCGATCAGGCCTGATAACTGACTTTTGCACCGTCATCAAGTTTATAAATCTTAAGAATCAGGATCCCGCTGCACGGGAGGTTATGGAAATCATTGACAGCCATCATGGCCTGCATCTGATATCGTCGGGGGTTCCATTTGTAAATATCTCGATAAACAACTACATGCACGCGGATATTTTCAAGAATATCTCCCTTGTCCTGCTGGTTGTTATTATTGTTTTTTATCTCAATTTTCGATCGGTTCGGGGGGTTATACTCCCCTTTATCACTCTTTGTATGGCGGAGCTGTGGACATTCGGTCTTATGGGATATATCGGATATAAAGTCACCGCTGTGGGCGTATCGCTTCCATCATTGCTGATTGCCGTGGGAAGCTCCTACTCTATTCATATTCTCAACCAGTATTACTCCGATTTTGACATGATTACAAAGACAGACAAGCGGGCAGGCCTGCAAAAATCGATGTCCCACATCTCATTAACTGTTCTCCTCGCAGGACTGACAACATTCATCGCATTCATGACCCTTGCGGCAAACCAGGTACTCGCCATCAGAGAATGGGGTATAATTTCCGCGATCGGTGTTATGTTTGCCGTGTTTATTTCATCTTCATTGATTCCCGCATGTCTGGCACTTTTACCAAACACAAGACCACCGGCTCTATTCGGGAAGGGTGAAAAAGTCGAAGCAACAATCGTCGACAGGATAATTGACCTGATGACAAAGGGCGCTATTATCCATCACAGGAAGGTGCTCGTTGTTGTCATTGTCTTGATTGCCATATCAATCGCAGGTCTTCTCAGAATCAATATCGAAACTGACATTATGAACCATTTTAAGAAAAATGACGATGTGCGCGTAAATATGAGAGATATTAACGATAAATTTGGCGGCAGTACAAGTTATGAAATTATTATCGATTCAGGAGAGGTGGACGGCGTAAAGAGTCCTGAGTTTCTTGCCGGGATGGAGAAATTTAGGGGGTGGCTTGTATCTGATGACAACCCTGACCTGAACATCGGCCGAACCGAATCCTTCTCGGATTTTATAAAAACCATGCATATGGCCATGAATAACGACGATCCCCTTCTTTATACAATCCCAGACAATCAAATGGATATTATTGATTATCTGGAGATTTACTCGGGCGATGACGATGACTCGGATGGCAGGTTTGACGAATTTGAACCTTATGTCGATGCCGATTTCAGAGCAAGCAATCTCTCTGCGCGTCTATGCAGCAAGGAAGGCAGAAAGGTAAGCACGTCGGAAATGAAATACATAGCCACAAAGATATCCGATTATTTAGAAAAGAATTTACCAGAAAATTATTCTTTTACTATCAGCGGATTTCCAATGATGAATGTCAACCTCGTCCACTATATTGTAAGTGGACAATTACAAAGTCTCCTCCTTTCCCTGATCGTAGTGGGAATTATACTTGCCCTCCTGTTTCAAAATATCAAGGCCTGTCCACTTGCCCTGATCCCCATGAGTATCGCCGTTATTGCCAATTTCGGCATCATGGGATGGTTTAAGATCAATCTTGACATAGCCACATCAATTATTGCGGCAATAACGATAGGAATCGGCGTGGATGATACCGTGCATTTCCTTAACACATTCAGACAGCGCCGGGCAGAGGGTCTCGACATTGACGAGGCTATAACAAGGACGCTGGCCGTATCGGGAAAGGCAATCCTGTTTACGTCGCTTGCACTGATCTTTGGATTCTCGGTTCTTATAACCTCCCATTTCTGGCCCATAGTCCTGTTCGGCATTCTCATGGCCTCCACCATGATTAACACGACGATCGGAGCGCTTCTCGTGCTCCCTGCCGTTATTAAGGCCACAGAGGTTAACCTGGACAAGCCCAATCGGAAAACTGGTTAAGCAAACATATGAATATTGATAGAATTTTTGGCCTGGAACAAAAAGATTGAAAAGGAGGAGGAACTAATGTCGGGAAATCTCTCATTTTTGGCCGGGAGGAAGGCATTACCTGTGATCAGGGAAGGCGGCCTTCATCCAGATCAGGTAAAGATTGTCACCGGAGCGGCTGGCGGACCGAAATGCCTTATTCTCAATCACCTCGATGGAGCCATTTTCTCAACCTGGTTTGCGAGCAGAACAAAACCCCTGTTTCTGCTGGGCTCCTCCGCTGCCGCGTGGAGGTTCGCGTCAGTTTCGCAGAAACACCCCCTGGAGACCATCGACAGGTTTCGGACTACGTACGTACACCAGCACTACTCCCGAAAACCTTCACGGGAAGAGATTACCGGCGAAAGCGTCGCCTTTCTCGACACCTTTCTCGGTGATACAGGGGTAGATGAGATACTGAGTCATCCATATCTCAGACTGAATATGATGACGGTCCGGTGCAGGGGGCTAACGGCAAGCGACCGGATGGGGGCGCTTTTGCCCGGGCTGCTTCTTGCCTTCCTTTCCAATATAATCAGCCGGAAGTCTCTGGGCCTTTTTTTCGAAAGGACACTGCTGTATGATCAGAGGGAAATTCCTCCATTTTTCAACATGAAAGGATTCCCCATCCGAAAGGTTCCTCTCACTGAAGAAAATCTCAGGCAGGGCCTCCTGGCATCCGGTTCCATCCCCGTAGCCATGTCCCGCGTTACCGACATACCGGGCGCGCAAAGAGGCACTTACAGAGACGGAGGCGTAATAGATTACCACATGGATATTCCCTTCATGAAAGACAGCAATGATATCGTGCTCTTTCCACACTATACTAACCGCGTCATACCCGGATGGTTTGACAAGAAGCTGTCGTGGAGAAAGCCGGACCCGTCAAATATGGAAAATGTGCTCCTCCTGCACCCGTCCGAAGCGTTTATAAAACGACTCCCATATGAAAAAATACCCGACCGGAACGATTTTCGTGTCTTCAATGGCAAAGATAATGAACGCATGGATTACTGGAACATGGCTATAAAGGAGAGCGAACGGCTGGGAGAGGAGTTTCTTGACGCCGTTCAGACCGGAAAAATCCGCGAACTGGTGAGGCCCATGCCGGAGTGAGAAAACCGCCATTAGGCTTGACAAGTTTGATTTTTCCGGTATAGGTGTAAATCTGGGTGGAGGGTATACGCTCATGACCAAATATCGGTTCCAGGTCCATGTTCCGAAGCGTCAGGTCTTGCATTAATGCATCAATGCGGTTCTCCGCAGCGCTCTGACCTGCTTAGCGATGCCCTCCGCCCTTTTTTCAGAATGAGGAACAAAAATCTGGAGTCCTTCTAATAAATGCTTAACAATCTAATAGAGTTGTCAAAAAACTTCATGTCTGAGCTAAAAGACCCCTGGCTGTGGTTTTTTGCCGCCGCTGCCGGTCTGCTCATATTTATAGTCCTTGCGTCTCGATTCGTCGCGCGTATCGCACCATTTAAAAATCACCAGAAAATAATATGGACGATTGATATAGTCTTCATACCGTCATTTATTCTCTGCGTCGAATCTATCCTCAAAAGAATTGTCGGCCCTGAAACAATAACTTTTATCAAAAACATAGAGCTCGTCTCCGCAAGCGTCCTCTGGCTTGTCAGCGCCTGGTTGCTCGCGCGTGCGCTTAATCTCTTTCTGTGGGGAACAACCTTCAAAGAAAAAACGGGAAATGAGAGTCCACTTCTAATCCGCAGCCTTGTTGCCGCGTTAATCTATTTTGTTGCTTTCTATGGAATATGGACGTCTGTTTTTGGACGCGAAGTAACGGGCCTCCTCGTCTCTACGGGTATTATCGCGGCAGTCCTGGGTCTTGCCCTCCAAAGCGTATTGTCCGACTTGTTTTCAGGCCTGGCTATTACCATTGAAAATCCGTTCAGTGTGGGTGACTGGATAGAGCTCAAGGACGGCACAATGGGAAAGGTTGTCGATATTACCTGGCGATCAACTCGCCTGCTTTCGTGGAACAACAGCATTTATGTAATACCGAATAATATTGCGGCAAGCAGCATTATACACAACTATGATCAACCCGAGAAACCATACGCATACTGGACATATGTCTCCGTCGATGCCGACGTCCCACCTGACATGGTTATGCAGCTTCTTTTGGAGGCGACCCTCACAAGTAAAAGCGTCCTCAGACACCCTCCGCCCGTTGTACTGCTAAACGATGCCACGACTAAACCTTTTAAATACATGGTTTATATCTACTTTCAGAATTTTCACACACACTGGGCCGGAAAAAGTGACCTGTTCTCTAATATTTTGTCCTATCTGGCCAAGGCTGGAATTTCACCTGCTGCTGTAAAATATGAAATCGACACACAGGAAGCCCGCACTAAGGAGATTCGAGAGCTGAGTGTCCTGGAGCACCTTCATGAAATCAACATCTTTAAGCCTCTATCTGACGATGACATAGAAGCAATTGCCGGTTCCAGCGAGACCAAAACATTCCATCCCGGCGAAATGGTTATACAGAAAGATGACACGGACAATTCCCTTTTCATAATTTCGTCCGGCGTAGTTTCGATTTTAGAGAAAGACAGCATGGGACAACACATGGAAATAACCCGGTTGAGCACAAGCGAATATTTTGGAGAAATGTCCCTTCTTACAGGGGAACCAAGATCTGCAATCGTAAAAGCCCTGACTTCAGTTAAATTAATTAATGTACCTAAAGAAGCACTGGAACCGATATTGAAGGCAAAACCGGAACTGAGCGACAAACTGGCTCAAATTATGGCTGATCGGCGTACCAGGACAGAAGCATTCATTGATTCTATTAGAAAACCCTCATCTCTGGCAACTACAAGATCTTACGTAACCAGAATCCGATCGTTTTTTGGATTGAATATAGTTTAGACATTTCTCTGCTCCCCGAATACCATCAGGCATCAGGGGACCATAAGTGGATGTTCCCCGATTTCAGGTTCCAGATGTTTTTATTTTGGATAGCTGGAAATGGAAAACCACCCCTCCGAGATGCATGACAAGATGTAGCACATGGAAGATCGATGGTATGCCTCTCAATGACACCTATACCGCCCACGGCAGGACGGATCGGTAAAAAATGGGTGCTACTTTAGTCAGCAAGAACAAATAACTCATACACCTTGCTTGTCCTTTTGCTTGTTTCCTGTGTTGTGTCAAAG
>CAZINZ010000051.1:0-8536 GCA_964540715.1 uncultured Syntrophaceae bacterium
TTTCGTAAAAAGCATCCATAGGGATGAGAATGTAACCCTGCTCCATTCCTCTTATTGTCAAACATAAGTCAAACGGAGATTTGACTCCCTTCCCCTTCCTTCCCCTTCCTTCCCACCGATAATAGTCCATAACTATGGAAAATGGTCTTGACAATATTCCGGCAATATGGATAATAAGCGCCATGAAACGATTAATTGGTAAATATATATTTGATCCTGAAATGACAGCGGGGAAGATGATCTTTCTGACTGGTCCCAGGCAGGTGGGAAAAACTACTTTCGCTCAGAAATGGCTTGGATCTGTCGGCTCGGAAGACACATACTTTAACTGGGATGACCCATCACTAATGGCAGAGTACAAGAAGAATTCGCTCTATTTTCGAAATATTATCGATGGGAAATTCAAAAACAGTCCTGTCCCTTTCGTGTTTGATGAGATTCATAAGCATACGGAATGGAGGAACATTCTTAAAGGTTTTTATGATATTAATCGCGAGAGAATGCAACTTCTTGTCACAGGGTCCGCCAGGCTCGGCTATTTTCAAAAGTCCGGAGACTCACTGGTTGGACGATACTTTTCTTATCAGCTTTTTCCACTGGGACTTCCAGAGGTCACGGCCAATTTTTCTCATATTCTCGATGACGGCGAAATTCTTGCTGACGGCAACCTTTTGGCAGGGCGCGCAAGGGAAGCTAAGACGCAGGGAGCGGATGAAGCGCTTGAAAACCTGTTGAAATTTGGAGGTTTCCCAGAGCCGTTTCTCAGGGGTACAGAAAAGTTTCATCGAAGGTGGCAGAATAATTACAGGAACCTGCTGACAAAGGAAGACGTGCGCGACCTTTCACGGATTGCGGACATTAAAGGCCTTGAGACTCTCGTGGAAATCCTTCCTGCAAAAGTCGGATCTCAGGTTAGTATCCCGTCATTGAGTGAAGACCTGGGGAAAAAATACGATACCATAAAGAACTGGATAGATATATTACAGGGTCTTTATCTGGTTTTTACTCTGCGTCCCTGGCATAAAAAAATAGCACGGGCAATAAAAAAGGAGAAGAAACTCTATTTCTTTGACTGGTCGATGCTGTCTGAACCTGGAGTTGTTTTTGAAAACCTTATGGCAGTCAGCCTTATACGTATGGCGGCAAGAATGACAGAAACCGGCCTGGGAAATTTTGAAATCCGGTATCTCCGTGACAGGGAAAAGCGGGAAGTTGATTTTGTCCTGGTAAAAGACAACCATCCTGTTTGCCTGTTTGAAACAAAGGATAGCGATACTAATATTAGTAAAGCAGGTAGATTTTATGGAGAAAAGCTCAACATCCCATTCTACCAGATTGTCCATAATGCCGGAAAAGTTGAAACATTTCCCGGCAACTGCTTTGTAATCCCGGCAACCAATCTTTTTATGTTAACAGGATAATTTCGGGAACTTTTCATCTGTTATTACTACGGCAATCAAACATATCAAGTGTGTAGGTTTGACCCCGTTAACATCTGGCGTCGAAAATCAGGTCGTTCTGTTTTGAAAAATAAAAGAGAATTCTGACCCCTGACCCCTGACCCCTGACCCCTATTTTTCCAACCTGTATCGGAGGGAATCAACACTTACCCCGAGGAGTTTCGCGGCCTTTGTCTTTGATCCCCCCACCTTCTGAAGCGCCTTCTCGATCAGGGTTCTCTCGAAGTTCGCGACCTCTTCATTAAGGTCCAGGCCCTCTTCGGGTATCTCGATATCATCGGTCGCGGGGAACGCCACACCCATCTCAAGATTTTCCGGCAGAATAATGTTGCTGGTCTCAAGCGCGACGCTTCTCTCAATGATATTCTCAAGCTCTCTTACATTTCCCGGAAAGGGGTATTCCACGAGCAGGCTCATCGCATATGGTGATATCTTTTTAATTTCCTTATTATATTCCCTGGAATATTTATCTATGAAATGATTAACGAGCGGGGGTATATCCTCTTTGCGTTCCCGCAGGGGGGGGACTTTCAATGGAATGACATTGAGACGGTAAAACAGATCCTCCCGAAAATCGCTTTTTTTTACACGCTCCTCGAGATTCTGGTTTGTGGCGGAAATAATCCTTACATCCACGCTGACATCCCTTGTACCCCCTATCCTTCTAAAGGTCTTTTCCTGTACTACTCTTAGAAGTTTGACCTGGAGAAAGGGGGAGAGTTCGCCAATTTCATCAAGAAAGATTGTCCCCGTGTGCGCTAACTCAAAGAGTCCAGCCTTATCCCCGTACGCACCGGTGAACGAACCCTTCATGTACCCGAAGAGTTCGCTCTCAAGGAGATTTTCCGGTATGCCACCACAATTTATGACGACAAAGGGGCCATCGCTCCTTGAACTGTTTTCATGTATGGCCAGGGCTACAAGCTCCTTGCCTGTGCCGCTCTCGCCCTGGATAAGGACATTGGCAACGGTCTCCGCCGTCTTTTTGATATCCTTATAGACCTTCAGCATCCGCTCACTCTTCCCCGCCATCTTTCCAAAGAAGGCCGAGCTTTTTACATCCTTCATGAATTGAGCGTCTACTTCGCTGACCCCCTTCTTGCTCAGGGCGCCACGCACAAGGTTCTTCAGATCGTCCGGATTGAAGTTCTTTTCGAGGTAATCATACGCCCCCTCCTTCATTGCGGCGACGGCCGTTTCCCCTGAGGCATACCCTGTAATCAGGATGGTCATGCTCTCTGGAGACACCTCTTTCAGAGACTTGAGAAGTTCGACCCCGTCCATCCCGGACATCTTCAGGTCGGTAATAACAAGATCAAATTTGTGTTTCCTGCAGAGGGTCAGTGCCTCTTTCCCCCCGGAGGCTGTGTTTACATCATAACCCTCTCTCGAAAGCATGATCTCAAGATAGTCCCTCATCCCCCGATCATCATCAACAACAAGGATTCTGGCCATTACGAACTCCTGTTTTCGGCAACCGGCAGAACTATGTTACATTGTGTCCCCTTGCCCGGTTCACTTTCGATCCTTAATTTGCCTCCGTGGCTTTCAACTATTCTGCTTACAACCGCAAGCCCCAGTCCCGTTCCCTTTTCCTTCGTTGTGTAGAAAGGTTCCAGCACGTTGCGCATGTGCTTCGCTTCTATCCCGCAACCGGTATCCCGGACGGATATATCGAGAGCTTCGCGATTATCTTCATCAATATCCAGCCTTGTTTCGATCTCCAGTGTTCCTCCATCGGGCATCGCCTGAAGCGCGTTCGACACTACGTTCCACAGGGTCTGCCTTATCTCCGTGCTGTTCCCGTATATTTCATTCTGCCCGCACATGTTCTTTACAACCTCAACTTTTCCGTTCCAGCCGGAGGAAAAACGGATGGATTCAAGTGTTTCGTCCATAATACCCGCAACATCTATCTTGCGGCGATCCCGTGTATCGGGTCTGGCAAACAGCAGGAAGTCCCTGACGAGATTCTCGAGTTGATCTTTCCCCATCAGGATAATCTCCATGAGTTTTCTGTCCGACTCTTTTAGTTTGAGGCCCTCCGTCAGCAGTTTTATGGAGCCACTGATCGACGCGAGCGGATTTCTCAGTTCATGCGCCAGTGCTGCCGACATCTCGCCCATAAGCGCAAGTTTTCTGTTTTTTTCGATCTCACTCTCCATTTCCTTGATGGAAGTCAAATCCTGGAATATGAATATCCGGCCTATATCTTTTCCTTCCGGATCGATAAGGGGATATATGGAAAATCCCAGTATCGTCGCTTTCTTTTTTGATGATAATACGATCTCGAAACGTCTTGCCACCGGGAAACCTCCCCCGGTCAGGTTTACACTGTTAATTGCCACGGAAAAATCAGGGAAGATATCGTCAACATCCCTGCCCATGGCATCGGAAGACGGGATCCCGGCAATCTCCTCAGCCGCCCTGTTAAAAGACTTTATCCTGTTCTCGAGATCCACGGTCATAACGCCGGAGCCCACGGACTCAATGATACTCTTATGGAGTATGTCCAGCTGGTCAAAGGCGCTTTCCTTCTCTGAAAGGAGATCTTGTGTCTTTTTTTCCAACCCCACCACGAAACTCGCCAGCAGGGCAACGGCATAAAAGGACGCAATGTGGATACATATCCGCAGGAAGACATGCCCCGCCTCAACACTGTGCTGGTATGTCCCTCCGTAAATCGGGTAAATGATGCCATGGAACTCAAGATTTACCAGAACCCCGTAGAATATGCTGCAGGCGGAGGCAACGAGCGCCGCCCCGTTTTTTCCCAGGAAGAGTGCGGAATACAGTATAATCAGAGGGTACAGCATGGAGTAAACGCTCTCTATCCCTCCTGTAGCATATACAAGGCTGGTAACCAGCAGGGTATCGAGAAGGCACTGGATATACACATTTATAGAAATGTTTTTTATTAACTTAAGCAGGAAGGCATACACAATGGAGAGGAGATATGTTATCACCACTATGATATATATAGCGCGGATGGACTGAAGCGGTAGTGAATCCGGCATCCTGAACTGAACAATGGCCACTAAACCAAGCAGTAAAGACGCTATCGCAAGCCTGAAGAACATCAGCCACTGTACTCTCCCCTTTACGCTGTTTTGTTCCTGCTGGTTGTTCTTCACGAATATCCTCCGATGCCAGAAAAAGTTGCGGGTCTTCAGTCTCGAGGTTCGGACTCCGGCCCCTGAGCCCTTAATGGTGAATCAATTTTATGAGAAGACCATTAATCCCCCTGCTCACAGCGCTCATCTCGGGAATAACCGTCGGGAACCTTGTCAACATACCCGGCGCCCTGGCGCTTGTGGCGCTCCTGGCAATCCTTGCGGCGCTGCTCTTCTCAATTACCACGGGACGGAAGGGTCTGGTCGCCTTCAGTCTGCTGATATCTCTTTTTCTGCTCGGCATTCTCAATATAAATTTCTACCTTCATCCATACTGCGGCACGGACGACATAACGCTGCAAGCGCGAAACGAGAGACTGACCGTTGAAGGTCTGGTATGCACCCCTCCGAGGATAGTTGGCGAAAAGACCAGTCTAATCATCAGCGCCTCACGGATCATCAAAGACGGAAACACCGTTCCCGTGAAGGGAAAGATACTCCTTTCCGTCAAAGATAGCAATAGCTTATTCCACTACGGAAATTATATCAGAGCGAGGGTCAGACTTAAAGAGCCGCACAATTTCAACAACCCCGGCGCTTTTGACTACAAAAGATACCTCCTCTACAGGGGCATCCGCCTGCGCGGATATGTAAGCAAGCCTTCGGACATCGTCATCATGAGGGAAAGCGCGGGAAATTATTTCAAGACGCGGATAGAGAGATACCGTTCCCTTCTCAGGGGATTAATCCTGGAAAACGCACCCTCCCCTGAAGGCGGAATCCTGCAGGCCCTCATCCTGGGAGAAAAAGGGCGCATTCCGAAAGATATCACCGACAAGTTCAACAGGGCGGGTGTCTCCCATATCCTTGCCATATCGGGGCTGCACGTAGGCATCGTAGCCTTCATTTCTCTTATTATAATCAGAATAATCATGAAGTCTTCTGAATATCTCCTGCTGAGATTTAATATCTTCAAGGTGTCCGCCCTATTCGCCGTTATCCCCCTGATCAGTTATGCATTTATCGCCGGTCTTCATATTTCAACGATAAGGGCTACCATCATGATACTCTGTTTC
Organism: uncultured Syntrophaceae bacterium; assembly: GCA_964540715.1. Classification (GTDB taxonomy): domain Bacteria; phylum Desulfobacterota; class Syntrophia; order Syntrophales; family UBA2210; genus UBA2210. The sequence goes on from CAZINZ010000051.1 coordinate 5,650, forward strand.
CTCATCGCGCTCCTTGCCGGAAGAGGACGCGATCTCTTGAATATACTGGCCTTCGCGGCATTTGCCATTCTTATCATAAACCCCGCGTCCCTTATTGACGTCTCGTTCCAGCTCTCCTTTGTGGCGGTTGCCTCAATTATTCTAATAACACCGACACTCAAGAGGATGATCCCGGAAGGAACCGGAGGGGGAATCATCAGAAGGGGCATGACCTCTGTTCTGCTCTTTACCATGGTCAGCTTCGCCGCCGTGATCGGCACCGCCCCCCTCATCGCGTTCTATTTCAACCGGATCTCAACCATTGCGCTCCTCTCCAACCTGTTTGCCATACCGATCATAGGGTTTACCGTCCTTCCGGTGGGGATGCTGTTCATCCTGACGGCCCCCTTTGCCTCGATCGCCCCGGTACTAATAACGGTTGCCTCCTTCTTTATCCGAATCGCCGTTTCCATCATCGTTTTTCTCTCATCCTTTTCCTTTTCGAGCTTCCACATAACTACGCCTACGATCCCTGAGATTATCTTTTACTATCTTCTGATTATTACAGTGCTGAAGTTGATAGACACATGGAAATCAAATGAAGGGAAGACTGATTGCTGGTCTTTCGACAACACGAAAGCCTGCCTCATCCCGGTTGCGGTCAAGCGTCTCGGAAATATGTACACAGCAAACAAAAAACCAGTCCTCGCGCTGGTTCTTGGTTTCATTCTGCTGTTCTTCAGCATCGATGCTGTTTATTTACACGTAAAGACATCCTGCCAAAAATATCTCGAGATAACATTCATAGATGTCGGACAGGGCAATTCCGCATTGATAAAGTTCCCCGGTGGAGATGTCATGCTGGTGGATGGCGGCGGATTCTACGACAGGAGTTTCGATCTGGGGAAATACGTGGTGGCCCCTTATCTGTGGCGCGAAAAGATAAGGAAGCTGGATATCATGGTCCTCACGCATCCAGACCAGGACCATATCGGCGGCCTTCCTTACCTTGCTGACAACTTTGAAACAGGTGAACTCTGGTCAAACGGCAGTAAATCAAAAAATGAATCCTTCCGAAGACTGGACGAAGTCATCACTAAGAAAGGCATCCGCCACAGGATTGTGGACAAAGATACGCCGGAGATGATAATCGGAGGGGCCTGCATAAGCATACTGAATCCGGCAAAATCGACCTCTGGAGAAGGTCTCCGATTTCCGGACTTTGATTACAACAACAACGGGATAGTAATGAAAATATCCCTCGGCAACAGGAGTATCCTCCTCGCCGCTGATATATCAAAGGCCGCCGAGGCCGATATTCTCGCATCCGGCGCGAATCTGAGGGCGGATATTCTCATGTCGCCCCATCACGGATCAGACACATCCAGCTCCAGTGCTTTTCTCAACGCAGTCAGACCCGAAATCGTCGTCATAAGCTGCGGCCCGGATAATACGTTCGGATTCCCCAATTCAGACGTGCTTGACAGATACGCAAAAGCGGGGATAAAAGTTCTGAGGACAGACCAAAACGGCGCGGTAACCATACGAACAAATGGAAAAGATATTGAAGTCGCAGATCAGGGGCAGGGTCGGGAGTAGCCGCTTTCCTCTTTGCCTTTCCCCCCGATATATGTTAGGGGTCTCTCGTTAAATTCATTGGAGATATTGTGCAATGGCAAAGATAACATCGGTAAGGGGCTTTCGCGATATACTGCCGGATGAGACACCTAAATGGCAGCGTGTCGAAGAAAAGATACGCGAGATATTCTTCAATTTCGGTATCCAGGAGATAAGAATTCCCATCCTGGAAAAAACCGAGCTCTTCAAAAGGGGCATCGGCGAGGCCACCGATATAGTCGAAAAGGAGATGTACACATTCCTCGACCGCGGGAACGAGTATCTCACAATGCGCCCCGAAGCAACCGCTTCCGTCATCCGCGCGTATATAGAACACCACATATACGAAAAAGATCCTGTGGCAAAGCTCTTTACCATAGGCCCCATGTTCAGGCGTGAAAGACCGCAGAAGGGGCGATTCAGACAGTTTCACCAGATAAATGTAGAATTTCTGGGACAGGAAGATCCCCGCATAGACGCGGAACTTATGTCCATGCTGATGTATTTTTTAAGTGAAGTAGGCCTTGATAATCTGAAACTTGAAATCAATTCACTCGGATGTGACAAATGCCGCCCGGCGTTTCGGGAAAAAATAATAAGCTTTCTGAGAAACAGAGAGGATAAACTATGCGAGGATTGCCGCAGACGACTCGTTACAAACCCCCTGAGAATATTTGACTGCAAAAATGAATCGTGCCAGGAAATTATATCCGGAGCCCCTGTGATCCTGGATTTTATATGCGCCAGTTGCGGGGAGCATTTTGATAAGGTGAAGGAACACATCGAAATCCTGGGTGTTTCCTATACGATAAACAAGCGTATGGTCAGGGGTCTTGATTACTATACCCGGACCGCCTTTGAGATCACCACTCAGTCGCTCGGGGCCCAAAACGCTGTCACGGGCGGCGGGAGATACGATGGCCTTGTACAGATGCTGGGGGGGCCGGACATATCGGGGATAGGCTTCGCGATAGGGTTCGACCGGCTTATCTCAATGATACCCGACACGGACGGGCAAGACGCCGAACGCCCGAATATCTTCATCGCCGCTCTTGGAGACAAGGCACAGGGACTCGCTTTTTCCCTCTGCAATACGCTCAGGCTTGCCGGCATCAGGGCGGATATGGACTTCTCTAACAAAAGTCTCAAAAGTCAGATGAAACGATCGAATAAACTGAGCTGCTCTCACACACTGATAATAGGTGAAAAGGAAATGGAGGAAGGAAAGGCTCAGCTCAGGAACATGGGGGACGGAACCCAGGAATCCGTTGACATAAACGACCCCGGCAGC
>CAZINZ010000051.1:8636-18442 GCA_964540715.1 uncultured Syntrophaceae bacterium
GGAAAGGATTTACAACTTGTCTGAATTTATAACCGAAGATAAACGGACTCATTATTGCGGCAGCGTCAGGGCCGACCACGCCGGCAAAGATGTTGTGCTTATGGGATGGGTTCACAGGAGGAGAGACCTCGGAGGACTGATCTTTATAGACCTGAGAGACAGGGAGGGAATCGTACAGATTGTCTTCGACCCCGAAAAGAAACCACAGGCGCACGCGCTTGCACACGATATAAGAAGCGAATTCGTCCTGGCAGTAAAGGGCCGGGTAAATCTTCGCCCCGCTGATATGATCAATCCCTCACTGAAAACCGGCGAGGTAGAGGTTATAACCGATGAGCTTGAGATACTCAATGAATCCGACACCCCGCCGTTTGTGCTCGACGCCGACTCGGATGTATCCGAAAACCTGCTCCTCAAATACCGTTACCTGGATCTCAGGCGCACAAGCATACAGCAGAACATTATTCTGAGAAGCGCGGTTGCGGCTGAAACAAGAAGTTATTTTCAGGGGGAAGGCTTCATTGAGGTTGAAACACCCTTCCTGACAAAGAGCACGCCCGAAGGGGCGCGCGACTACCTCGTTCCGAGCAGGGTAACCCCCGGAGCCTTCTACGCCCTTCCACAATCACCCCAGCTCTTCAAGCAACTGCTGATGGTGTCCGGTTTCGACAAATACTACCAGATAGTAAAATGCTTCCGCGATGAAGATCTGCGGGCAGACCGTCAGCCTGAATTTACCCAGATAGACGTGGAGATGTCTTTCATCTCTGAAAGTGATATCATTAATTTAATTGAGGGTATGATGGCACATATCTTCAAGGCGTGCCTCGGTAGAGAGTTGCAAATCCCATTTCCCCAACTTACCTACAGAGAGGCTATTGACAGATATGGAAAAGATAATCCCGACACGCGTTTTTCCCTTGAGCTTGAAGATCTGACGGATATCGCAGGGGGGTCGGGTTTTCGCGTCTTTTCCGAGGCAGTGAAGAGCGGGGGGGCGGTAAAGGCCCTGCGCCTCACAGATGGAAAATCCCTCTCGCGGAAAGACCTTGACACCCTTGGAGATTTTGTGGGTGGATATGGCGCGAAGGGACTCGCATGGGTACGGGTGAATGAAGAGGGGTGGACGGGCTCGATAGCCAAGCTCTTAAACCAGGAAGAGATAAAACGCATAAATGAAAAAATGGATGCAAAGCCGGGTTCCCTGCTGCTTTTCGTTGCCGACACCGCGGATGTGGTCAGCAACTCCCTTGGTGCCCTGAGAATCCACCTCGCGGAAAAGCTGGGAATGATTGACAAAGACGCCCTTGCCTTTACTTGGATTACCGAATTCCCCATGTTCGAATACAGCAAGACGGAAGATCGATATATGGCGACCCACCATCCTTTCACCTCCCCGGTGGCACAGGACATACCCCTCCTTGAAACCGACCCGGGCAAAGTACGGGCCAGGGCCTACGACCTCGTTCTGAACGGCTCCGAGATAGGCGGAGGAAGTATTCGTATCCACAAATCGGACATTCAGTCAATGATCTTCAAAACCCTTGGATTAAGTGAAGATGAGGCACGATCAAAGTTCGGTTTTCTCTTGGACGCGCTCAAGTACGGCACTCCGCCGCACGGCGGCATAGCTTTCGGTTTCGACCGCATGCTCATGATAATGGCGGGTGCTGAATCAATAAGGGATGTAATAGCATTCCCGAAAACGCTGAAGGCGACATGTCTCCTGACCGGCGCGCCATCGGAGGTCAGTGCCGAACAACTTGCCGAACTGTCACTTAAAGCGACTTAAAGCATCACCCGTCTCCCGAAATACTTGTAATTACCGGAAAACGTCCGTGTGCCTGAGGAACAAACGGCCTTTATTGCTTGACAGATCCCGGGGATGTTCGTATAAGAGAACGATGATAAGAGAAAAAATGGGGGGAGCAAGAAAATGAAAACAGGTACATTATTTATATCTATCCTTGTTTCCGTGGGCCTTGTTTTCTCTATCTCAGGATGCTGTGTAATGAAACAGGAAGCGACCTCAACTCCTGTTGCGCAAGAACAGACAGTCGTTCTTGAAGAAATCGAGTCAAAAGAGGTTATTGCTCTTGAATCTGAGACCATAGATGCAAACTCCGCACTTACCCTGAATCATATTGTAAAACGTGACGAGTGCCTGTGGTGGATTGCTGAGTATGAAGATGTCTACAACGATCCGTTCATGTGGCCCCTGATCTATAATGCTAACGAGGACAAGTTCAAGAATCCCGACCTCATCTACCCGGGACAGACCCTCCGAATTCCAAGAAGCGGCTATACAATGGATGATATCCTCGAAGCAAGGCGCATGGCAGGGGCACAACGACCATATACGCCCCCAGCGGAATCTTTACCGCCAATTGAGTAAACACAACCTTCAATCCCGAGTTTGCTTGTAGAGGGCACAAGAGGTGCCCTCTATTTTTTTTGGAATTGTTAAAGGACTACAGATCATGGTAAAATGGAACACAGAAAAACACATCTTTGAGCACCAGCATTCGGAATTTTACCAGTGCGACCTAAAGGATGTTGATCATCCCAATCTGTACAAAACAATATTCCCCTATGACGAGGTGTCAAAGATAGATTTCGACAATAGAATCATGCCAATAAAGCCGGCGAAAGATATCTTTATAACAGACACTACCTTCAGGGATGGCCAGCAGTCGAGACCCCCATTTACAGTAGAACAGATACTCAATCTATGGAAAATGCTGAATAAACTAAGCGGCAAAAGCGGCATTATAAGACAGTCGGAATTCTTTCTTTACACCGATAAAGACAGGGAAGCATTAGATCGATGTCTCGAGATGGACTTCAGGTACCCGGAGATTACCGGATGGATCAGGGCCAAAAAGGAAGACATCCCCTTGGTCAACAATGCCGGATTACGGGAGACAGGTATCCTTACATCGGTATCCGATTATCATATCTTTCTTAAACTGGGGCTCACAAGAAAAAAGGCCCTCGACAATTATCTTGGTATAGTTAAATCAATCCTGGACGCCGGCATTATTCCACGATGTCATTTTGAAGATATAACAAGGGCGGACGTCTATGGATTCTGCGTACCGTTCGCGATAGAATTGATGAAGCTCCGGGAAGAAAGCGGTATTGATATCAAGATACGTCTCTGCGACACCCTGGGCAACGGGATCAGCTATTCGCAGGCAGCTCTTCCCCGCAGTGTGCCTAAACTGGTGCGCGCGTTCATCGACGACGCCGGTGTTCCCGGACAGCTTCTCGAATGGCATGGTCACAACGATTTTCACAAGGCCCATATAAATGCGTCCACCGCCTGGCTATACGGGTGCAGCGGTGCCAATGGAACACTTCTGGGACTCGGTGAGAGAACAGGCAATACCGCCATAGAAGGTCTCATAATGGAGTATATCGGCCTGAGGGGCAATGAATCAGAGATTGATACAACTGTTATAACGGAGATAGCCGATTATTGCGAAGGAGAAATAGGTATAAAGATTCCGAACAATATGCCCTTTGTTGGCTCCGATTTCAATGTCACGAGGGCAGGCGTTCATGTAGACGGACTCATCAAAAATGAGGCAATATACAATATATTCAATACTGAAAAAATACTGAACAGACCGGTGCTGGTGGAGATTACTGACAAATCGGGCAAGGCAGGGGTCGCGCAGTGGATGAATATACGCCTTGGCCTGAAGGGAGAGAACGGCATATCAAAAAGACACCCTGGCATCTCAAAAATATACAAGTGGGTAACCAGCGAATACGAGTCGGGCAGGGTAACCAGCATCTCTCACGAAGAGATGGAAAAGAAGGTTAGAAAATTCCTCCCGGAACTGTTTATGTCTGATATGGAGAAAATAAAACACAACGCGTCGCAGGCGGCAGTGAAGGTTGTTGAAGAGACTGTCGAACACCTTGAAATGAAGACTATGAAGGCCGATATGCAGGAACCCGTCATGCAGCAGGTGATCGATGAGAATCCTTCCATCCAGTGGGCCTACGTGGTTGATATAAACGGTATTAAGACCACAAAGAACATTACCGGTATTGCCGACAGGGCAAAATACGAGAATTTCGGCGTGGGAACGGACTATTCGGACAGGGAGTGGTATTATGGCCCCATGCAGTCGGGAAAAGTCCATGTGAGCGATTTCTACATATCAAGGATGACGGGGGCATTGTGCATAACCGTGTCAGGTCCCATTGTAGATGATAATGACGATATTGCCGCCATATTCGGAGTGGACATCAAGTTTGAGGAATGGGCAAACAGAGTTGAGGATATAGCCGAGGCGACAAGACTTGCCCTGAAATCGGCATACGAAGCGAAAAAGAAGAAGGATAGGGGATAAGGACAGAGGTCGGGGCTATCTGTTAGCGAACCACCCACTGATCAAACGGAAGTTCTTCCGGTTCAAGATCCGTAGGGGCCAGCTCAGCTATGAAACGGGACGGAACGGCCTCCCTGCCCCACGCGCCTCCGGTACGACTGGCGAGAGGATGACAGAAATACAGCTGGTCTTTAGCCCTGGTTGTAGCAACATAAAAGAGCCTTCTCTCTTCATCTTCACCGCCGGGTTCTCTAAGCGCACGCGCGAGAGGCATCATTCCTTCAGAGCACCAGACCATGAACACCACCGACCATTCAAGCCCCTTGGCCTGATGGATAGAACTCAGGATAACTTTATTGCTATGTGTTGCTTCTGTGTCGCGAGATTCTTCCTCAGTTACGTTGGTCATCAGGGCAAGATCGCGCAGGAAATCATCGAGTGAGCCAAATTTCGAAGAAAAGTTTGATAATTGTTTAAGATTATCTTCACGTTTGGCAGTGTCCCCGTATTTTACCTCGAGGTATTCCCTGTAGCCGCCATCCAGTACGGCGCCTGCGATAGCTGCCAGGTCATTGGCCGCGGACAGATCCAGAATATCTTCAATTGTAACTCTGAATCTCATTATGCCGGGCAGAGCGGTCTTTGGAACACACTCCAGAAATTGATCAGAAAAGACAGCGGCGAGAGGCTCATCATGGGAAGATACGTACCTCCATATTCTGTCTGCCGTCGCCTCCCCTATATTGCTATAGAGTTTCATCACCCTCTTCCACGCTATTTCATCAAGGGGGTTCGCGACAATCCTCATAAAAGCGGTCACATCCTTTATATGGGCCTGTTCAAAAAACCTGATCCCCGATCTTATTTCAAAGGGGATGCCCCTCCGGACCAGCTCCATCTGCAGTTCCATTGAATGAAAATGAGCCCGGTAGAGTACGGCTATTTCACCCACAGGCACTCCCTTATCGGCCAGTTCAATTATACGCTGCGCGACAAAATCGGCCTGATGAAGGACATTTCTAACAGGAACAAAAACGGGTCTGACACCCTTTCTCCTGACCGCCCTGAGCTCCTTCCGGAATTGACTTGAGTTATTTTCGATGCTCATGTTTGCGAAGTGAAGAATTTCGGGCGTGCTCCTGTAATTGGTCTCGAGCTTGAATATCTTCGCGTCCGGATACTTTTCCGGAAACCTGATAATGTTGGCAAAATTGGCCCCTCTGAACGAATAGATACTTTGTGAATCGTCCCCTACCACCATCAGGTTCTTATGATGACCGGCGAGAAGGTCAAGTATCTCCGCCTGAATGATATTGGTGTCCTGGTACTCATCCACAAGTATATGATGGAATTTTTCTGAATATTCAGCCCTGATATCAGGAAAACGGGTCAACAGATCACACCAGTTAATAAGGATATCGTCAAAATCCATTACATTCAGCTCTTTTTTCCTGATCCGGTAGCGCATGGCAACCTTGAGAATATCGGTGATGCAATGGGATAAACCTCTATGTCTGTCTACAACTATATCCTCTATTTCTATTCTGGTATTCGCAGACAGGCCAATTATATCTCCGAGGACAGCGGCCTTGGGAAATTTTCCGTCCGCGGTATGAATTCCAAGCTCCTTTATGCACGCATTGAGAAGCTGTCTGGAATCTTCCGCATCTACAATTGAATAACTGCTCTCGTAACCGAGATGCCGGGCATATCTCCTCAGTATGCGATTTCCCACATGGTGGAATGTTCCGCCCCACAACCGTCCTATATTAACATCCACAAGCGTTTCAACACGCGACAGCATGGAACGCGCGGCCTTGTTAGTAAATGTGGCAAGCAGGATACACTCCGGCTGGGTCCCCTGCTCTATCAGATGAGCAACCCTGTACGTCAGCGCCCGCGTCTTGCCGCTTCCAGCTCCGGCAATTACGAGGATGGGGCCGCCAGCGGCCTTCACGGCTTCGAGTTGCTCAGGGTTGAGTTCTTTTTCGTAGTCAATCACGTGTTTTGTTTTCAGGCCTGTCTTGTGTCAATTATTGAGGCTTTTCTTAATCTCCTCAACAGTATCTTTACTACTGAGTGAAACGAAATTCCTGATAAGATTGTTCCTCTCATAAAACCCGATAAGAGGCGAGGTCTTTTCGTTGTATGTCGAAAGGCGGTTGAGTATCGCTTCTTCTGTCTCGTCATCGCGCTGTATGACGGGGCTGCCACACTTTTTGCACATTCCGTCCGACGTTGGCGGGTTGCTCTTGATGTTATATATCTCCTGGCATTCGGAATTTGAGCAGGTTCTTCGCGTGGTGAGACGATCCAGGATGACATCTCTCGGAACCTCGAGATTGGCCACAAAATCCAGAGCGACGCCAAGCCTGCCCAAAAGCCCTCCAAGCTCTTCGGCCTGCGGGATCGTCCTCGGAAAACCGTCAAGGATAAACCCCTTTCCGCAATCATCTTCCCGCAGACGAACCTCCATAATCTCCATAATCAGAGAATCGGGTACGAGGTCACCGGCATCCATATACTGCTTAGCCTTTTTGCCAAGGTCAGTCTCACTCTTTACGGCGGCCCGCAGGATATCCCCTGTCGAGATCTGCACGGAACCGTCTATCTCCGAAAGAAGCTTTGCCACGGTGCCCTTTCCTGCCCCGGGCGCACCCAAAAGTACTATCTTCATATTCAATAACCTCCATTTAATGTATACCAGTGACATTACCCGATTCGGCTTCATGAATCAGGCGTCGTGCCACCGGATAGGCTATGATTTGATTGGGACGTTATATAGGTGAAACGTGGGCCGGGGTCAAGAAAATTGATTCAAGCTGACCGTCGGCAAAGTCATGCGGGTCACATCAATTTGTGCATCTGTTTGCATCCATTCTTTCAGGGAGTACCTCTTTCTCCCCTTGAGATACTTCCATTCCTACCTTATTCTAGATAGGGGTGACATAATCATATTGCATTAACATTCAGCCCTTATTCATTTGACATACAAGCCTGTTTTCTTTATACTCTTCGAACTGGAGGGTTCCTTATAGCCTCAGGAATATCAAAGAAGACCTGCCCGGTGCTTCGACCTACTCTCTGTTATTATTGAAGAATCCGGCAGGAGCGCCTGGAAATCCGATATAGTCCGACCCTCTTGACCTGAAGTGGCAGCAGGCGAAAGCTCCGGAGACGCGACACAAGCGGAAATTCATCATAATGGCGTGTCCGGGTCAGCCGCCGCAACAGAATAGGAGTATTGAGCTATGGCAGCTACCGCAAGAAAACTTCTCCTCATTTGTTTCTGTATGTCCGTTCCATTTTTGACTTTCATCACATCTTCATTCTCTCAGGAGCCCTCTATACTCAAGGAGGGAATCAAACAGTACCAGGAAGAGAATTATGAAGAGGCCGCTAAGATTCTGGAAAGGGCGCGTCAACTGAACCCGAAATCATCCCCAACCGCTTTTTTCCTCGGAATGACCTATAAGCAGATGATGGACTACCCAAAGGCGCTGGAAAACTTCAGGGATGCCGTAACCCTGACGCCAAAGATCAAGCAGGCCCTGATCGAACTCATAGATGTTGCCGTACAGCTTCAAAAACTCGAAGAGGCAAAAAAGTGGATTGACGTAGCGGAAAAATATAAGATATTTGCTCCAAGAATGGCATTCCTGAAGGGGCAGATTCTTATGAAAGAAGGCAAAAACATGGAGGCTGTTGAGGCATTTGAAAGGGCCCGGTCCCTGGATAAGGCTCTTTCGCAGACAGTCGATATGCAGATCGCGCTTTGTTACATGAAGGAGAAAGATCTCAAAAAGGCGAAGGAGCGATTTCAGGCAGCGGTGTTGCAGGATCCCGAATCTGACATGGCAACTTTTGCCCGACAGTATCAGGATATGGTGGAGCAAAGGTTGGAGCTCGAAAGACCCGTTCGCGTAACATTCGCGATTTCGGAACAATTTAACACCAATCTGACAACCAATCCGAGCGACCCTGAGTATGCATCGGGAGCAGATAAACAGGTCTATTCAACAGCCCCATCGCTTCGGGTAAATTATGCTCCGCCCCTCAAGGGCCCCTGGCTCTTTACCGCCCAGTATGCCATATCGGGTAACTTCCATGAAGAGTGCTCCACCTCGCGAGACACTGTCAGCAATAGCGTAAGTATCGTGCCAGGGTATAATTTCGGAACATTCACACTTAATCTGCCTACAACGTACAGCTATTCTCTGCTGAGGGCTCCAAGCTACAAGGAATACTCGGACTCACTGAGCACCGGGATCATGGTTCGGAAGGTTTTCGGACAATCCAACATGATAGAGCTTTTTGGCGGGTATAATCGAAAAGAATACTTTCAACCACCCTCTTCCGAAGACGACGACAAGGATTCGACAGGCTACAACGCCTATGTAAGCTGGATATGGATGATAAAGGGTATCTTCTTAAACCTGAAGTATGAGTATATTTCGGAAGATACCGACGGCAAATGGTGGGACAATGACGGGCAGAAATTTTCGGCCAATGCCGTGTTTCCGCTGTTTGATAAGGTCAAATTGCAACTGAGCGGCCAGGCCTATCTCCAGGATTACAAAAATAATCACCAGCTCCTCAATAACGAAGACAAAAGGGACGATGAAACCTACACGGCCTCCGTGGGCTTGACCTGGGAGTTCATGAAAAACACAAGTCTGGTGCTTCAGTATACAAAAACCAGAGTCAATTCAAACATAGGTTATTATGAATATGAACAGGGCCTGTACAGTTCAGGTCTGGAATATCGCTTTTGATCCTTCTAACAGCAGCATGCTGCTTACGATCAACAATCATGGTGAGGTGTTATTATGAAGCGCACAGTTTTTATGATCCTTATAGTCTTTCTAAGTGTGCTATCTTTTGCGGCTCACGCCGCACCGGTAGGGAAATTCAGCAACGTATCGGGCAGAGTTGACCTTACGAGCCCCGGTGTTACGGCCAGACCAGTGCATACCGGAGACGAGGTCAATGTTGGGGATATCATTCGCGCCAAGAGCAATTCAAAGGCGGAGATTATTTTTGTTGATGACAGTATCCTACGCATTGCCCAGAAAAGCCGCGTGGCAATCAGCGATTACACGGTCGGAAAAGGGCAGAAGATTGGAATATTTAACCTCTTCAGGGGCAAAATCGAAAATGTGGTAAAGAAAAGCGGTGGACTGTTTGGATACAATAAAAAGAGCAAATTCGAGGTACATACTTCAACCGCGGTTTGCGGAGTCAGAGGAACCGACTTCTTCAGCATTCACCAGGGCAGTTTGAGCAACTTTATATTCAAAGAAGGCACGGGGTATGGTTACACCAGAAATCGTCCAAAAGATATAGTGATTATCCGCGCGAATCAAGCCATGATGGTGATTAATCCTGATCTTCCTCCAATTGTCAGGAGAGCCAAACCAGAAGAAATCTCCAGGCATTCAGCAGACACCGATCCAGGTG
>CAZINZ010000052.1:0-17640 GCA_964540715.1 uncultured Syntrophaceae bacterium
ATGCCGATCTGTTGTCCCTCGTAAAAGTCGGGGCCGATAAGAGAGTTGCCGCATTTGATGTTGCTTCCAAGATCGGGCAGGGCGCGTTCCTGGAAGAGTTCGAGTGTCTTTCCGATTGTTTCAGAGCTTTCGTCCTCCAGCACCTTGAGAAGCAGTGAAAGTTTGGTCACTTCCACGGCTTGGGCGTCGATGTCCACGCCGTAGATATTGTTGATAAGTATACGCTTCCGTTCGTCAGTCGTAAGTCGCCAGTCACCTCCAGGCCCCTGATAGAGGCAGGGCTTACGCCCTTTGGCCCATTTCTCCGGGTCATCGGTTATGTATTGATCCCGATGCCAGTCGAGGAGGTATTGATAAGCGCCGATCAAAAAAGAGCCCGAACCGCAGGCCGGGTCCAGAATTTTCAGTTTGCTCACAGTCCCGCGTGGTCCCGGCTTCTTGTCCTCAACCAGTTTGCCGACGGTCTGTTTTACGATGTAATCCACTATGTATGTTGGTGTGTAATAGACGCCGCCCGCCTTTTTTACCTCCGGCTTTTCCTCGACAACAGCACGGTGACCCGGCGTCAAGCGAATTACTTTTCCCAGAAATTGCTCATAAACCTGCCCCAGAATGTCGGCGGGTAGTACGGAAAATTCGTAGGGGCTGTCAGGGTAATAGAGATTCGTAAAAATATCCTTGAGGGTTTTGTCGTCAATTGCGATATCAAGCGTAAGGTCGTCAGGGGAAGAGGTGCGATCCTTTTCCTCTCTGAAGTGGAAAAGGCCGGAGTTATAACGATCGTCGGCGTCCTGGAAGAGCTGGCATAGTCGCTGATATGCCTGTGTGCCGTTTCTCAAGGACATGAGCCGTCCGTATGGTTCGATGCCTCGGTCTTCACAGATGCGGAGAAAGATTATACGATCGATGGTGCGCTGTACGGCAAAATTCAGTTCGCGTATTGTCAGGCCGGGATTCCGCAGGGCAATGTTTCTGGCGAGTGTTTCCCGCCAGCGTTCAATCTCTTCGAGAAAGGCGGTGTCAACCTCGGCGGTGCCACGTTTTGCTCTGCTGGATTCGACATACCTGTCAAAAGAACCTTTGAGGACCGCTTCGCGGGAGAAGATCGAGGCGATTTCATCCCAGCGGTCAGGATATTCGTTATACGTGAAGTAAAGGGTGCGTGCAGTGGAAGGCTTGTCGGTCTTGACCGGTTTGATCCGGCAGTCATATACGGCAAGTTCCTCAAAATCCGTGAGAATACTGAGCGGCAGTTTGGCGGACCATGCGTAACGACGGAGCTGGTAGGCCGGGTGGATATCCTCTTTAATGTTGACCGATGGCTTTTTGGCTTCGAGAAAGAATTTGCGTGTCCCGCCGATGCGGAAGCAGTAGTCGGGGGCCTTTACGGCGCTGCCTATTTTGATGGTATCTTCGTGAATTACATCCTTGTAGGCCTCTGCATAACCCTGTTTGTTATAAACATCCCACCCGAGGGCATTGAAGAAGGGGTTGATAAATTCCTGTCGAACCTGGGCCTCATTGTACCGGCCTGACCGATAGGTATCAAGATTGCGGTCAAAACGTTCAATGAGTTCATGTATTTCATCGGGAGCTGACATTGTTACCTACCTTGGTTGATTCCGGTCAGGCCTTCAACAAGCCGCAATTTTATAAATTGAAGTAGCTATTTATTAATACGTAGCAGTGTAGCAAGCTTTGTTAAGATCTCTAAAGTAATTGACTCAGGGATTTTATCAAAAAACTCGACATTCCTTGTTTTCCAGTCAAGACTTTTAACCTGATCGGATAAGATTGCCCCGGTTACCTTAAAACCTTTTGGGAGAATAACTTCAAAGGGATAACCTTTAACCCGGGTTGATATCGGGCTGAATAAGGCAAGGCCGACTTTGGCATTATAGGGATATGGCGATAAAACAAAGGCAGGGCGTCTTCCAGCCTGTTCATGGCCGGCCTTGTGGATTCATATTTATTCATACCACATCGCCTCTGTCTGGAATATAATTATCCGTCATTACCAGATCTCTTTTCCTGTGGGTGCTCCGGTATCAAATTCGCTATGTAAATTAGTTTCTGAGACGCCTTCCAGAAGCTCCTGCAGATCCGCGACCCCTCTTGCCTTCATGAGGTCCTTCCAGAACGGCTTGTACAGGAAACTTTCCTTACCCAGCCCGCAAAGCCACTGTTTGTAAAAGGCGAAAGTACACGCCCACACACCCGTTTTGGGCTTCACCAGCGGCTCGAATGGACCTGTATCAGGCGCGTCGTAGAATCCTATGAGGGGAGTTTTCAGTCCGATCTTTTCAATCAGGTTTGTTGGATCGGGTTGCAAATCTTTCTCCTCCCTGTATCTATCTCGGGGTCAGTCCGGATCAGCTTCTTCACCCGCGGGAAATTCCAGGAGCGGAACGGGCTGAATGGCGTTCCCCGCAATTCCCTTGACCGAGCTGTACATATAGGTTGTGTTCAAAAGCACTTTTTCTATCTGTTTTTCTCTCTTTTTCCAGATGCTGTTCATGGCTCTCTTTTCTGATTCCAGGTCCGTATGCATTTGCGTGAAGCCTTCCACAATGGCCTCAACCTGAAGCCGGAATTCATTGCCCGTCAGATAGTCATAGAGCATTCCCATTTTGTCGCCCTTATTTTCCTGGATTGCTACCGCATTACTTAATCTGACTACGGAATCTCTGAGAATGACGCACAGGCTCTTGAATTCCTCGAATGTGCATACCCATATTCCGTCTTTCAGCCCCATTCGCTCCATGTCGGCCGGCATAGATTCGGTGACCAGCACGCCTATATCGGCGCTTTTTTCTCGAATATCGTTTTTAAACTTTTCGATCCAGCCGGGCTGAAATCCTTTTGTTCGTTTGCTTTCGTAGTAGATCGTTCCGCAATTCTGCCTTGTTCTTGTATTGACGATTTGCATGCAGTCTGCGCCTCTTGCCCCCTTTTTTATTTCTTCAATTGTATCTAAGGGGAAATTACTGCTGAGCCACTCCTCGATTGCCAACTCCTGCACCTCGCCCTGCAACTGTGTTGAGCCCTGCTCAGCTTTTCTTTGCGCCTCTTTCAACTGCTCATTCAGTTGCTCAATGACCTTTTCTTTTTCGGACAACTTCAATTGAGATCGTTGCTCTTCATTTTTGCGGATTTTTTCTTTTTCTTCGCCGATTATTTCACTGAGTTTTTTTTCTGATTCAGCTTCGATTGAGTCTTTCAGCTCACTTTTTTCTCTCTTTAACCTCTCGATTTCTGATTTTGCCTTGTTGTATTCCTTTAACTGCCCGGATTTCTGATCAAGCTCTTCCCGCAGGGCTCGGATACGCTCTGATTGCTCTTCCTCCATTAGGGCCCTTATCTCGATCTGCAAACGTTTTTTTTCTTCCTTCAGACCTGCCTTGATCGCGTCGGTTACTGCCTCATCGTGCTTTTTCTTTTCACCTTCGAGCTTCTCCCGCTCTTCATTAAGCGAATCCAGTTTACTCTGGTATTTATTCTTCTCCTCGGTCAACTTGGCGCTATACTTTTTTTTCAGCTCATCATCAACCTGATGATACAAAAGATCATTCACGTCAATTTTATGACCGCAATTGGGACATTCGATTTTATTTGTCTGATGATCCATCGCTATCTCCCTATTTCTGATACGCGACATCCAACTGCCGTCAGATCGCCTCGATTGTTGAAGGGGGCTTTGATGCTATGTTGTATGTAACGCTGACAACACCCGGAACCTTTCGTATAATATCATCGGCGAGCTTTTCAAGGATTTCAAATGGAAGCCTCGTTGGTGTTGCCGTTCGCGCGTCGACGCTGTCCCAGCAGCGCACCTCAATCTGCTGGCCGAAGTCACGCTTTCCGTCACGCATGCCGGTCACGCGGTCTTCATGAAGGATGGCCATGTACTGAAAGGCGTTGGTGTCGTTGAGCAGTAGCTCGACAATCGCGTTCGCCTTTCTTACCGTTTCGATGCGCTCCGGGGTTACCGCTCCTATCACGCGAGCCGCGAGGGCCGGCCCGGGGAAGGGGATACGATCGAACAGTTCAGCCGGAAGTCCCAGGGCCTCGCCAACCTTCCTGACGCCGTCCTTGCGAAGCTGAATAAGCGGTTCGATGATGTGGTAGCCGAAAGTCTCCTGCGGGTCAATCCCGAGTTGTTCGAATACATTGTGCTGCCTTTTTATACCCGCGACGGTCTCGTCGATGTCGGTCAGGATAGTTCCCTGGAGGAGGTGTTTAGCCTTGCTTTCTCTGACGATTCGCCCGAAAACATCCTTATAAAAGGTCTGAGTAATCGCCTCGCGCTTTTCTTCCGGGTCCGTGATTCCGGCCAGCGCGGCGAAGAATTCTTCGCGCGTATCGACTACTTCGACCGTAACGCCGAGTTTCCGGAAAAAATCCACAACCTGCCGGGCTTCTCCCTCGCGCATAAGGCCGTTTTCGACAAAGACGGTCCTGAGACGTTTTCCCAGAGCCCTGTGCCCTATCATTGTGACCGCGGATGAATCGACGCCTCCAGACAGGGCGTTAATCGCCATTCCGTCCCCGACTGTTTCTCTGATTTCTCCGACCTTCTCATTAGTGAATAGTTCAGTGTTAAGTTCCTGAGCGGTGATCTCTGTGGCCATTTGGCAATCTCCCTTTTGTGAGTTTTTCTATCTGAGCAGTTCAAAAAGCTTGCAGTTTGATGCTCTCTTATCAAATGTAAGCACACATTCACAACCCGAAAATTTTGCTGAGTGCGCGATCAAAAGATCAGGAAGATCCATTTTGGTTTCTCGAGTCGAAGTGGCAAAGTTCAGAACTGCTGATTGAGCCTCAAACTCCAGGATGGGCATCAGTATAAGATCATTAATGGAATCCAGTATATCTTGTCTCGGAATATCATAAACAGATTCCAACACCCAGACGGTCTCAAGGACAACAAGCAGGGGCACGAACAACACTTCTTTGTCGGATTCAACCTGTTTGAATGCCCTGTAAATGGTTTCAGCTTGTTGTTCATTATCCCTTACGAGGAAGCGAACCAGCACGTTAGTATCCAGGGCCTTCATTTAAAATCCGCCCGCATTTTCTGCATTATTCCAGCGTCCATCTTCTCAATAGAAACGGGTTTTCTCCCCGGCTTGTATAACCTGCCATATACATCAGCTGCCTTCTTTGTGATCGGCCTGAGAAGAGCTTCTCTGCTTTCAGTAATCACAAACTCGACCTTGTCTCCTGAGTGCAGCCGCAGAGAATCCCGAACTGCCTTCGGAATCGTTATCTGTCCCTTGCTTGTGAGTGTCGATAATGCCATAGGAATCTTTCTCCTTACTATTGTTTGTTTTCTTACCTTACAGTAAGACAAAGCAGGTCAGTAGTCAACCCATTTTTTAAAAGGACAGCCAGCCGCAAACATTAATGGAGGGCCTGAGACTTAATCATTAATGAACTCCATCAGATCGGTAATTTTATCAGGGAGACCAAGGACAATAATTACATCCTGGGAAAGCAGTTGTGTGTCCCCGTCCGGATTCGACAATATTTGCGAATCCCTGCGTATTGCCAGTACTGTAACCCCGAATCTTTTTCTCAGATCAACTTCGGCGATACTTTTGCCAGTCAGGGCAGATCCCTCAGCAACCGTCAAGGCGCTGATTTTGACATCAGGAAGATGAAGTTTCAGATCCGATAAAGATAACGACTTTTTATAAAAACTTCGAAACATTTCGTAACCATCAGATCTGGCTTCAGCGACGAGCCCTTCGATTTGCTCTCTTGGGATGAGATATTTAGCGAGAACCCGGGTGAAAATCTCCACCGACGTTTCAAATTCTTCCGGAATGACATCGTTAGCGCCCAATTCATACAGTGGCTTCATTTCCTGGAGATAACGCGTTCGAACAATCAGGTGAGCCTTCGGGTTAAGTCTCCGGATGATTCCGGTAATTCTGCGGGTTGAAGAGGGATCATTGATTGCGACCACAGCGATCCTCGCGGCCTTGATGTTTGCCTGCTGAAGAACCGCCTCCTGGGTCGAATCGCCATAATAAATTGGCTCACCCTGAGCCTGTTCACTTCTCACCGTTTCCGGGTTCATTTCAATAATTGCGTAGGGGATGCCTGCAACCCCGGCTGCGCGAGCGACATTCCGCCCGTTTACTCCAAAGCCGATTATAACAAGGTGGTCCTTTTTGGCCTTAACCTTTATCTCTGAAACAGGATAAAAGCCCGCAATTAATCTCCCGGGCAGAGGCAACCGAACGACAACATCCGCCAGGCGTGGCGCGATAGTCATAATCAGAGGGGTTGCAGCCATGGTAAGTATTGAAAAGGACAGAAACATTTGATAAATGTCTTCCGTGACCAGGCCATATTCAATCCCCGACCTCGACAGAATGAAAGAAAATTCACCAACCTGGCCGAGCGCAAGACCGACCAGGATTGAAGTGCGGAGGGGGAAACCCAACAGGATTGTCGCAAAACCGCCAACGATGGATTTTAAAACCAGAACGCCTGAAGCGATCAGCACAACAGTTCCCGGGTTCCTGAAAAGAAAACCTACATCCAGCAGCATGCCGATGGAAACAAAAAAGAAACTGGTGAAGACATCGCGAAATGGCAGGATGTTTCCGAGCGCCTGATGGCTGTATTCAGATTCGGAGATAATCAGTCCCGCGAGAAACGCGCCCAGGGCAAGTGAGAGTCCCGCGCTGGAGGTTATCCATGCGACCGCGAGGCATATTACAACAATGCTCAGCAAAAAAAGTTCACGGTTTCGTGTTCGGGCGATTTGATACAATACCTTAGGCACAATCCATCTGGCACTGACGATTACGAGCGCTATGATCCCGATTCCCTTAGCGGTGAGAACGATGACGGACTCGACAGGATTGCCGTTTGCTCCGGCCAGAAGAGGCGTGATCAGGATCATCGGTACAATGATGATATCCTGGAATATCAGAATGCCAAGAGTTACGCGTCCGTGAGGGCTGTCAACTTCAGCCCTTCCCTGTATCAGTTTGAGAACGATGGCCGTGCTGGAAAGCGCTATAAGAAAGCCTGTAAAGATCGAGGCGCCAACAGACTGGCCCAGTTGCCTCGCTATAACAAAGGTAACCAGTACCGTCAGCGATACCTGAATCGACCCGCCCAGCAGGAAAGATTTCCTGATTTGCAGCAGTCGTTGAAACGAGAACTCGATTCCAATAGTAAAAAGCAGCAACACGACCCCGATTTCAGCCAAGGTTTCGACATCCTGAACACCATTTATCAGTCCAAGCCCGTAAGGTCCGGCCAGTATTCCGGTAAAAAGAAAACCGACAATCGTTGGCACGCGAAGTCGATGGCATATAAAGAGAACGGCAACTGACAACCCGAATATTATGAAAATGTCATTTAGCAGCGGTATTCCCATATTTTGATCTGCCTTCCGGTTTCATTTTTTCAATACAACAACACGATCGGATCGTGCTCCGGGCCTGTCAATTACTGTAAATCCTTTTTCCCTGGCAATGGAAACAGTATTTTCAAACTCTGCCTGTGAAATATGCCCTTTAGGTTCGACAACCAGAAATTTGTGCCCGGGTTTTAATGTCTTGTATATTTCCGAGAAGAAACCGGAAACATCAGGAATTTCGTGCGCGACAGCAATGGCAAAAGCGAAATCAATCTTTTCTGTTATATCATTGAGTTCGAGTGAATTCTGGGTGCATATCCGGGGTTCAATCCTGTCTGTCACCCCGGCTTTTAAAGCATGTTTATTAAGTGATTTAATCATTTTCTCTTGAATATCTATACATATGACTTTTCCATTCGGTCCCACCATTTGAGCGGCAGGCAGGCTGAAGAATCCCATGGCACAGCCAATATCAAGAACGGTCATACCATCTTCAATATATGGACCGAGTATCTTGTCAGGATTTTGAAATAATCTTCGAACAGGACTGGCAAGCAGATAACCGACCCATATAGGACATACTTTTTCAGCCATTGATTTTCCCCCTGCCCCGGATTTTTGCGTCCGGTAAAGATAGCTCCGGATCTCGTTGTCGAGAGTGTGACGAGTCGGCTGTATCCTTTGTTTGGCTATCGCTCTTGCCTGGAAAGCGCTTCGAGCATTTTGTCCACTCGGCCTCCTATGGTTTCATGGAGTAGTGTGGCCATAGATTCACTGTATTCTCTGGTCTGTGCCTGTACCTTGCCGAGCTCGTTCAAAACACTGTGGCAGCTTTCCGCCATTCGTTCTCGTATCATCGGCCAACCAAGGCCGCTCTTCTTTGCCATCTTTTTCCAGTCACCAATCGTGAATGCGTTGACTGATTCGGAGCCACCGATTTTCATCGCGAGATTCCTGGAAAGGCCAGGCCAGGCAACGGTAGAGACAAGGTCATAATAGGGAGATAGCCTTCGTTCGCTACCAGAATATAATAAAGAGTAGTTCTTCCCGTGAGCATCGGCGTTGCCGATCAACACATTGAAAATCAGACTGTTAATAAAGTCTGGAATATCAAGAACGGGTGCGGTGGACCAGTCCCGAAGCAGCGAAATGCAATCGCTAAGCTTTGGACCTCCCTCTGCCTGATACTTTCGCTCCGGCGGAAATCCCAGTGCCTGGCAGAAATCCTCCTGGTGGAGTCGGGTAGTACTGCCGTCTTCATCAGTCGCTCGGTCATATCTTTGAATTAGAATACACGGTTTTTTTCCGATCAGACGGTATTCCGTATTGGACGCGTTTAATCCAACTGCCTGCCCTAAAGTCATGCAGAAAATCTCGTTGGCGGCCAGCCCCGGAAAACGATCTGGGTCCGGTTTCAGTATGTGGGTGCTGGGAGTATCGCCAAGAGGGAGACATATTCCGTTGTTATGAACGATAATGGGCAATTTGTCCTGCGCACCGGCGAGTGAGAGCCGCAGTCCATCCGTACCAACCATTAAGGGACGACCGGGTAACTCGGCTATGATTTGCCGCAACTCCGGTTCGGACAGTTCGCGATGCCGGACACTTTCGGGATCTGTGGGAGCAACGCCTTCAGGAAGCAGGCTGACAGCGCCGGCGCACTCGCCTCCTATCCTCTCCAGCATAGCAAAGTCATTGGTGTCACTGATCCCGAGGATCTCCGCTATCTTTTTTCGTGGTTCCTCTTCAGGCAGTATGCCTGCAAAGAAAGGTCTGGCCTTTTTTCCCGGGAATACCTCGTTTTGGAGAGGCAGTGAGCGGGAGAGGGGCATAGCGCCCGGTTTGTCCAGCCATGCCTGATTGTAGGAGAATTGCATCAAACCACTATCGTCTTGCTCGAGGATTCCGACTCTCTCGGCGTTCAGATAAACGATCAAGTTATTCATGGCTTTTCGCCTTGACCAGTGTCAGTGCCGGGGCTGGCGATCTGGAGTTTGAGCCCCAAGGCGTGGAGAATCTGTAGGATCTTTCCGATTTGGCAGGTTGGCTTGCCCTTCTCAAGATCGATAATGAAGCGCAGCCCCGTACCACAGGTCATCGCCAGATCCTTTTGGGTGACCTTCAACTGTTTACGCCTTGCGCGAATAGCGGCGCCAATCTGCTCTGGAATCTTAATAGTATTCATGTTACCGATCGGGAATATACCGTACTGTGGAGTGCCTGTCAAGCAAAATATTACCGTGCGGTAATATTTTATCGCACACAAGTCTTTTTGGGGCAAATATTACCGAGCGCGAACATTGGTGACTCAGGAGGCTGCCTGGAGGAGCGACGAGAGCGCGAAGCGCTCCGTCCTATCATTTACATAAAAGGCAATTTTGCCTGATACCCTGATATTGAACCTATAAACAGGCAAATTTGCTTGTTTTCAATATTCAATATAGTATATTGTTTCCGATCACGAAAAAAATAATAAAGCAGGAAGAAAGCCATGTCAAGTAAGATTCTTGATGATATGCGGGATGTTATGCGGAGGTATGACCAGTCCGCTTGAAGATCTTTGATTCATCTTCTTAAAGCGAACGAAACTATGAGCCTACTGATCCCAAACCAAAACTCGTTTGTAAGGTGTAATTCTCCGACAATTTTCCAAAATACAGGATAACCATTTGAAAGATTTATCATCAAGTTTCGACGTATTGAAAAAGAAGTTTCCGGGGTATGAAGATCGTCCGGAGCAACGCGAGATGGCGGGTGAGATCCTGGGCTCTTTTCAGGAGCGAAAGAGGCTGCTGATTGAGGCCGGAACGGGTGTCGGAAAGTCTTTTGCCTACCTTATCCCCGCGATACTTTCTCGCGAAAAGACCGTTGTGTCCACATCCTCGCTGGCCCTCCAGGATCAACTTGTGAAGAAGGATCTTGTCTTTCTTCGAAAGGCGCTGCCGCAGAAGTTCTCATTTGGGATACTCAAGGGAAAGAATAACTATGTGTGCCTGAAGAGGGAACAGGATTATGCCGGAAGCGGCAAGTTTTATCTAAGATTTCGTAAATGGCTGTCGGAGACTGAGACGGGGGAAAGGAGCGATATTTCCTTCACTCCGAGGTTCTGGCCGGAGGTCTGCGGCGATTCTCAGGACTGCGGCGGACGGGCGTGTCCTTTTTATGGCCGGTGTTTTTATTACCGGCATTACCGCAGGCTTCATGCCAAGGACCTCCTCGTGGTCAACCACCATCTGCTGATATATGATCTGCTTTCGGATTTCAGCCTGTTGCCGTTCCACAAACAATTGATCATAGATGAGGCTCCCGAAATCGAGGATGTCATATCAACCGTACTCGGCAGCACCCTGAATTATTCGAGAACAGTATGGCTTCTCTACCGGCTCAGGGGATTAAAGGTGGTCGTTGACCATCTTTTTCCACTGGTGGAATCATTCTTCAAGAAGGGTGATGTTCCGTCCTGGTCTGTTTGCCCTGTGCCCGATCCTGTTATAGAAAAGCTGAAAAAGCTGAGGAAAGACCTTGCGCTGAGCAAGACGGCAGCGGCGCTGGGAAAACGCAGGGAATCCACGGTGGATGATGAACTCAGAGACAAGATGGAAACAACCATCGGTTATATCGAATCGTTCGCAACGGATATGGATGATTTTATAGGGCAGGAGAACGGGGACAAGGTTTATTATACCGAGTCGGCGAATGGCAGTATGGAGATTAAAAGCAGTCTTGTGGAGTCGGGGAATGCCTTTGAAAATCTTACGCGTGCCTACGGAAGCGTGATAATGACATCCGCGACGTTGACATCGGGCGAGAATTTTTCCTTTCTGAAAAAGAGGCTGAATATCGAAGACTTCGCGGAGAAGGTTATCGGTTCCCCCTTTGATTACAGGCAGCAGTCCCTGCTTTATATTGACAAAGATCTGCCAAAGCCTGACAACGAAAGCAGCGGCCCCTTTCAGCAAGAGAGCCTGAAGATAATTGAAATGCTTATCGAGGCGTCACGCGGCAGGGCGCTGGTGCTTTTTACATCATACAGACACCTTGATTTTGTCGCGGAGAATACAGCGACGAGCTACCCCTTCAAGAGCCAGGGAGATATGCCGCCGCCGAAACTTATCAAGTGGTTCAAGGATACACCCGGTTCCGTGCTGTTCGCGACTGCCACATTCTGGCAGGGGATCGATATAAAGGGAGACGACCTCAGTCTGGTGATAATCGTCAGGCTTCCATTCAGTTCACCGGGTGATCCGGTGTATCAGGAGCGATGCAACAGGTTGGAGGGCAGGTGGTTTTACGACCTCGCGCTTCCCCACGCCACTCTGTCTCTGCGGCAGGGATTCGGCAGGCTTATCAGGGGGCGTGATGAGTACGGGGTGGTCGCCATACTGGACACGCGGCTTGTGAAAAACTCGTATGGCAGATACATTGTCTCGTCACTGCCGCCAGCGGGTATAACCCACGATATAAGGGATGTAGAGGCTTTTTTTGACAAACTTTAATAATAGAAAATGAAAGGAGAACAGGGATGTTTGATTATTTACTTACGGAGGAACAGATAAAGATAAGGGATGAAGCCCGTGACCTTGTCAAATGGGTTCCCAAACAGATGATTCTCGACATGGACAAGGATGAGATCAAGTTTCCGAAAGAGTTTCTTCGGGAGGCCGGACGCAGGAATCTTCTGGGGTGTCGCTATCCGAAAAAATGGGGCGGCCGGGATATGGATTGGGTAACGACCTGTGTGCTTATGGAAGAGATCGGAACGCTCGGTTATGAATTTGCGTGCGTTTTCGGCGTGGGGGCCGAGCTGGTATGCGATGCCATTGTTCAGCACGGCACGGATGAGCAGAAAGAAAAGTATGTAAAGCCTCTTCTGAAGGGTGAAATCTTTGCAGCGGAGTGCCTTACCGAACCGAGAGGTGGATCCGACTTTTTCGGCGCCACTACCATAGCCGAAGACAAGGGTGACTATTTTCTCCTGAATGGACAGAAGCGGTTCATCGTCGGAGGAGAGGGGGCGGATTTCTTCCTGCTGTACGCCCGGACGGATCAGAATACCGCCAAGCCGCAGGAGGCCTTGTCCGCGCTGATAGTGGATCGCGGGCCGGGGGTAGAAACAAAATATCAGTACGGCCTGATGGGATGCCGCGGAGGCGGTACCGCGCGTCTCATATTCAAGGATGTAAAGGTGCCGAAGGAAAACGTGGTCGGGAAGCTTCACGGGGGCTATGCCGTTTTCAATACCATGATGATTCCGGAAAGACTCGGCACGGCTGTCATGACCATAGGCGCGGCCCAGCCTGCCGTTGATATCGCCACCAGTTATACATCGCGCAGAAAGGCATTCGGACAGGTTATCGCGCAGTTCGAGGGTGTAAGCTTTCAGATAGCGGAGGCGGTCATGCTCCTCGACGCGGCCCGGGCGATGGGATACGCGACAGCGCGCGCCGTCGATGCCGGTGTCGATATGCATCGCGTCCGTCGTATGGTGTCCGAATCGAAGAAGTTCATAACGGAATCATGCCAGAAAGCCGTCCATAACGCCATGCAGGTTTTAGGGGGGATTGGTTATACCAACATATTCCCGGTAGAGCGCATATTCCGCGATGTGCGTCTCGCCTCCATCTGGACGGGCACCAGCGAGGTCATGTCCATGGTGGTAGCGCATGAGTGGTACCGGGAATTTCTGATGAGCAAAAAGGCAACCCTGGCGCGTGACTTTGAGGCCGACGCGGAAGAGGCGGATGCCCTGGATGAAAAGATATACGAGTAGAGTTTAAGGGACAGGAGACAGGAGACAGCGTGAAACTGGAAACCTGGGTCACGGGTTGCGATTTAACCATCGTTGGATTTTCAAGTTTCAAGTTTCAAATTTCAAATTTCGGGTAGCGTGGGGCCTCTGTGCCCCACACTATGGTCTTTCCGAATCTATTTTGCCAGCAGGCCTCCATCATTGATCAGTATATGGCCTGTCATGTAGGATGAGGCATCGGAAGCGAGAAAGACGGCTACGCCCTTCATCTCGTCAATGTCCCCTATCTTCCGCAGCGGGATCGTATCCATGGTCATATCCAGGGCCGCCTTGAATTCGGGTTTTTCAATAAATGCCATCATATCTGTTCGGAAGAAACCAGGCGCTATGGCGTTGACCCGGATGTTATAGGGCGCAAGTTTTACGGCGAGGTTCATGGTCAACAGGTTTATGGCCGCCTTGCTCGAGTTGTAGGCCACTGCCGGATGGGTGAGCTCATCGGATCCCCTGAATCCCATGACCGATGAAATGTTTATAATGTTTCCCCCGCCCTGTTCCTTCATCATTCTGGCCACTTTCTGGGTGAGCATCCACACGCCCCTCACGTTGACATTGAATATCTGGTCCCACTTCTCCAGGGGGAATTTCAGGGTCGGCGCGCCCCAGGTTGCACCCGCGTTATTTACAAGGATATCTACGCGGGGGAAGTTTTCGCTTATCACTTTCAACATATTATCAATATCTTCTTCTTTGCTCACGTCACACCGGACGGGCAGGGCCTTGACGCCGAACTCATTCGCTATCTCTTTCGCCGTCGGCTCGAGATTATCCATTTTTCTTGAGGTGATAATGATATGTGCACCCGCTTCAGCGAGACCGGTAGCAATAAACTTTCCTATACCTCTTCCTCCGCCGGTAATCAGCGCTATCTTGCCGTCTAACTTGAACAGATCCTGAAGTTTCATATTATCCTCCTGTTGTTTATTATGCCGAAGGCGGGTTTAGTTTGAACGCCCGTCCGTCCGGTGTATATTCCAGAAATACATCGTTTTCATCAACGATCACCCTCGTCAGGATTGATTCGATCTTTTTCCCCCTTGTGGATAGTATAACATCCTCGATGGTTTTATGGCTGGCCAGCTGCTCCATGGTTATAACAGTCGGCAGCACCATGTCGAATGACTGGTTGTTGAAACGCTCGAGGGCCCTCGCCGGTGTTATCCAGACATGTCTCGTCAGCTCGATGCCGTCGTGGATTGCGCTCTGGTTTGAGGGAGCCTCGGCCACAAAAAACCTTACATCATAGCGGATTGGAGAGGGCCGGGGGGTTATCCAGTGAGAAAAGTAGTGAAGTCTGTCAGTCGCGAGGGTAAGTTCTTCATTACGGATAATATCGTAGAAATCCGATTTTCCATCGAGAAGAGACCGACGGCGCGAAGCAAACCTTTCCTTGAGGAGTTCCGAGTCAAGGGGGATGACAGATCCTTCCTTTGTGTATGCCATCAGAAGGCCGACTTCTTCAAATGTTTCGCGGATCCCGGCGGCCCATAGCCCCAGCGCCTTTCCGGGCGACGAAATATCATCCAGCGTATGTACCGCCAGCTTTCTGTCCATGCCGGCACAGAGGTCTTCAACTTCCGGCAGGCAGTCTTCTTCGTCAAGGCCCCCACCGGGAAACACGTACAGGCCTGGCACGAACTTGCTCTTGGAACTTCTGAGAACCATCAGCACCTCAAAGCCCCCGCCGTCCGGGTCCGGGTTGTTTCGCATGAGGATGACAGTCGCTGCGTCTTTTGGTTTTACCGACATGGGATACGTTCTAATCCAGATTGCCTTATGATGTAAAGCAATTTGTGCCTTTGCCCCTTTAGTGCTTTGCCCCTAACCCCTGATGATAATATCATCTGACGAGTGACGCAATGACCTCTATATGTTTTGTCTGTGGAAACATATCTACAGGCTGCAGAGCTTCAAGGGCAAACCCCCTGCCTGTCAGGTATCTGATATCGCGGGCCTGGGTGGCAGGATTGCAGGATATGTAGATGATGCGTTCGGGTTTGAGGGCATCGAGACGCGCGAGGGTCTTTTGGGTGCAGCCGGTCCTTGGCGGGTCAAGTAGTACGATATTTGCGCGGGTTTTCTCTCTTATGAATCTGCCCAACATGCTCTCCACATTACCCCTGTAGAAACGGGCATTTGTGATGCCGTGCCTCTGTGTATTCTGCGTTGCGCAGTGGACGGCCGTGCCACTGATTTCCAAGCCGAACACCTTCCTGACGCGGGGGGCTATAAACAGAGAAAAGAGGCCGGAACCGCAGTAACAGTCCAGCACGGTGTCGGATTCATTCAGATCGCACATATCAAGGACTTTATCTATCAATGTATTTATCAGATATAAATTCCCCTGGAAGAAACCATCGTTTGCAACCTGTATCTCTTTCCCTTTTGCGGTTCTGGTAATATATTTCTCCGGGGGATAGGCGGTTTCCGACCAGAGGACGTATCTCTTGCGGTGTGAGGCAATTTCACCGGATGCCATCATTTTACGGAGCCTGAGATATTCCGTATTTATGGATTGATGCACGATCTCGCAAGCCTCAATATCGACCAGGCTTCCTCCCACCGTGTCCTTAAATCCGAGATGTAACTGGTCGTAGTCGCCCGCGATACAGTGGAATTCCGCCTTTCCCCTGTAGTTGAAGGGCTGTGGCGAAGGGATGATAGTCATTGGCGGTGGAGAAGAGATTTTGCCTATTCGTTCAAATGATTCCGCGACCTGTCTTTCTTTTATTTTCAGCTGGACCTTATACGATATGTGCTGATACTGGCATCCGCCACAGGTTGAAAAGTACGGGCATACAGGTTCGACCCTGTCAGGAGACGGGGTGATTACCTCCCTTATCTCACCGATACAGTAGTTTCTTTTAACCTGTGCTATATTTGCCTCGACCACGTCTCCGGCAGCGGTAAAGGGGATAAAGACGACCATGTCATCAACCCGTCCAACCCCGTTACCTCCGAATGCGACAACTCCGATAGAGGTTTTGATTATGTCTCCTGCCTGTAATTTTCCATCCATAGCAATCAAGCCCCTTATACCTTGCCGGAAAGATCCGGACAAGATAAAACAAACTGCATCGGCTCAGGTATGAGTTCCTAACTGGCTGACGAATATGAACTGCTGGAACTGATAAATTGATACTGCAGGGCCGGGGCCCTTGTTCTTTGTGCCTCTGTGCCTCTGTGCCTCAGGCATACAATAAGCCTTAATTTTCTTTACAACCATGGCTAATATTGATATCTCCAGCCTTCATTTCTTTTGTTTGAAGGGTAATATGTCGATAGAGAACAATAAAAACATACACCGCATTAAAACAGGTGACAGGGAAATTATCATCGTGGGCACGGCGCACGTTTCCAGGGATAGCGCTAATCTCGTGGAGAAGGTTATAGAGGAAGAGCATCCTGATACCGTATGTGTAGAACTGTGCCAGTCGCGTTATGATGCGATCACGCATAAGACCGCCTGGGAGGAGATGGATATCCTGAAGATAATCCGCAAAAAGCAAACCTCCCTTCTGCTGTCGCAGCTTATAATGGCGTCATTTCAAAAGAAGCTCGCGGAAAAGTTCAACATAAATCCCGGCGAGGAGATGATACGCGCGGTAAACAAGGCACGTGAGGCTGGCGCGGAGGTTGTACTGGCCGACCGCGACATTAGTATTACCATGAAGAGAACATGGCGGAACATGCGGTTCTTCAGCAAGCTGCGGTTTATTTATGAGCTGATCTCCTCCATATTTCTGGGCGAGGATATCACCGAGGAAGATATAGAAAAGCTGAAGGAGCATGACGCTCTGGAATTGGCGCTTCAGACCTTCGGCAGGGAGCTGCCGGAGATCAAGGTCAGCCTGATTGACGAGCGGGACCAGTTTCTGGCCCATTCGATTGCCGGCGCGTCCGGCGATAAGCTGATTGCGGTTGTGGGGGCCGGTCACGTGCCCGGCATATTGAAAAATTTTGACAGAGATATAGACATTGCCGCGATAAGCGAGGTTCCGCCGAAGGGCAGGGCGGGGCGGTTTGTCGGATGGGGGATTTCTATTGCCGTTATAGGTCTCATAGCCGCTGGATTCTTTCATTCAGGCGGCGAGGCGAGCCTGAACATGATTAAATGGTGGTTTCTTGTGAACGGCATACTCGCGGGCCTGGGCGCGGCGCTGATCCTGGCCCACCCGCTTACGATAATAGTTTCAATTATTGCCGCGCCACTGACATCAGTAAATCCAATGATAGCGGCCGGGTGGGTCGCGGGCCTTACAGAGGCATCATTAAAACGGCCCCAGGTGAAGGACTTTATAGACCTGAAAACGGATATAGCTACAATCAAGGGGTTCTGGCACAACAAGATTACCCGCATACTTCTCCTTATAGTATTTGTAAATATAGGTAGTTCCATTGGAACCTTTGTCGCAATCCCGTTGATGATGAGGTTTCTCAATTAAAC
>CAZINZ010000053.1:0-16824 GCA_964540715.1 uncultured Syntrophaceae bacterium
TCTTCCTTTATCTCTAACTTTTCGGTGTGTCCATCACTTTGGGGGAACTTCATTTCACCCTCAGCGAAATTTGAGGTTAAAGTTTCTGCAGATGAAACCAGAGTCTATGGTTTATAAGCAAGCCACCAGGTATCTTGACTTTAACGGCTGGTGTGTGGGGATTTTAGCCGGGTAGTTTTCACTCTCAGGCCTGGGCCAGGCAGAGCCACTGTATATTAAAGCAAAATTTTTACCCGTAAAAGAAGTGGGGAAATTCAGATCGTCCAGACTGATAGGAAGATACGAAATCCATAAAACCGACCCCACGAAAATAAGATATATGACAATCTCCTCCAACTAAAACATCATAAAAACTTGACAGTTTATTTAGTGTGATGTTATATAGGATTAAAACTGAATGAAACTAATGTTAATGATTTCGCAAGAAGGCTCATATGGCGACATTGCGAGTTCGTCAATGTTGATTCCATACGAAATAAAAAGTGAAATGGGCAAAAAATGAGCGGAAACAAACCAGCTAAGAGGCAAACTAGGCAAAATATTTTGAGAGCTGCTTCCAAGGTGATGACTCGGAAAGGATTTGAGAGTTCTAGGTTGAAAGAGATAGCTCAAGAAGCTGGCGTCACAGAACCAACCATCTATCTGCATTTTAAGGGAAAGGTTGATCTGCTGTTCTCGGTTGCTGAGGGGCACATGGCCAGATACTTCCTTTTCCTTGACGAACACCAGCAGGGGATCAGCGGCGCCCATAACAAATTACGTAAACTCGTCTGGGCCCACTTGCGATACAGCGATATAAACAGAGAATTTATGAGTTTGGTGTTGTTTGACTGTAGGAACAACAGGAATTTTTATCAATCAGGCGCCTACAAACTGGTCCGAAAGTATGCTGAAATCCTTTCGTCCATTCTTGACGAAGGTGTCAAGGAGAAGGTTTTCAGGGCGGACATGAACATAGGGCTGGTTCGGGACATCATTTTTGGCCTCATGGATTATGAGGCGATTCAGTATTTCGTAACCAAAGAAAAGCCTGATGCTGTTTTAGACCTGGAAGATATTATGCAACTTTTCGATCAAATGCTATTGCGCAAATACCGTACCGAAAACCAGTCTACAGATAAAAGACAATGTATTCTTCAAGCAGCAGTTCAGGCATTTTCCGAGAAAGGGTATGCCAAGGCGACCATTGCGGAAATCGCCCGCAAGGCTGGTGTGGCGGAGGGAACAGTTTATGAGTATTTCAAAAACAAGGAGGATGTTCTACTTTCTATTCCAGAAGAGTACTTCAGGGAACAGATGGAACAACTTAAACAGACCTTCAGCAGTAACAACCCCAAAAAAAAGTTGTGGCTTTTCATGCAGAACTATTTTCAGCAGTATTTGGATGATCCGAATTTTGTCATAGTCTTTTTAACCATGATTCAATTTAATCGCCGTTTTTATCAATCACGTACATACAAAAGTCAGTATAAATACGTGATCGAACTTGAAAAACTGGTACAGGAAATCATTAATAATGAGGAAGCTGTACAGAATATTAACATCAGGGTTTTCAGAAATATGTTTTTGGGAGCATTTACTCATATGACGCTCCGTTGGTTTATAGCAGGCCATGATCAAAATTTTGACAAGATGAGAGAAATTAAAGAAGTTGCTATGCTTCTTTCAGATGCGGTCTCTGCCGGGAAATCCTAAAGTTATTTTTTACAAGAAATTATCATAAAAGCATTGAAGGGAGAAAATACAATGGGGGCAGCAAAATCTGAAAAGCATGAACACTTGAATGAAAAGATCAGTATTAAGGCGGTGCGTAACGTTCGCAGGGGCCAAGAGACTGAGGGAAGCCAGGAGATCTATCGGCCAGGCGTAAAGGTTTGTCTGGAGAGGAATAGTCTGCTGACCGAGTCTTACAAAATGACCGAAGGTGAGCCGACTGTGATTCGTCAAGCCAAGGCACTTGAGCATATACTTCTTAATATGACTATATATATCCGTGACTGGGAGAAAATAATAGGAAATTATACATCATCGCCGGATGCAATCTTCTGGCCGGTTGAGCAAAACTGGAAGTCAGTGCACAGGCTGCTCCATGGCGATGAGGGGAGATCGCTAATTGATGACGAGGGCAGGAAGGAACTCGACAGGATCGTCAAGTATTGGAACGGAAAGACAGTAAGTGACATAAGAAAAAGGGCATTTACCGGGTCCCCGGATCTTGAAAAATACTGGGTATATGAAGGTACTATGTTGTGGTCTCAATGGTCGGACCAGGGTGTTCCCAACTATGAAAAAGTCCTCTCCACTGGCCTTAACGGGATTATCAGAGAAGCAGAGAAAAAGCTTAAAGAGTTAGGAAGGAGTATTCCTTCTGATTATATTCAACAGAAAGATTTTCTGGAGGCAGTGATCATTGCCCTGAAGGCATCAATAAAATGGGCGGAAAGATATGCTGTAAAGGCAGAAGAGATAGCAAAAGATGAGAAGGACATGGAGAGAAAAAAGGAGCTTGAGGCGATTGCCCGGATCTGTAGAAAAGTTCCTGCATATCCGGCAGCTACCTTCCAGGAAGCTCTTCAATCCTTCATTTTTGTACACATTATCGGGCATCAGATTGAATTTATCACCCTTGGGTGCGGCCTCCGGTTTGACATGATCATGGAACCCTTCTTCCAGAAGGATATTGCCGAGGGTAAAATTACCAGAGAGGAAGCAGTCGAGCTGATTAAACATACCCGGATCCACCTTGAGGAACTCGGCCAGATGTATTCCCCAACCACCACACAGGTTTACGGAGGGGTCCAGGTCCTCCAGTCTCTTGTTATCGGCGGTGTTGACCCAGAGGGCAGGGATGTTACTGGAGAGACAAGCTACATGCTACTCGATTCTGTCCTGGAGCTTCAAACCCTGCAGCCGAGCATTGCGTTAAGAGTCCATGACGGTACTCCTAAAGAACTCATCCTCAAGGCGATTGATGTTATCAAGACAGGGGTCGGGTATCCGTCCCTTCAGAATGACAAGACGCTTATTCCTCTGATGATGAAATGGAATTGCCCTCTCGAAGATGCAAGAAATTACACCATAAGCGGATGTGTTTATCTCGATGTTGCCGGCAAGAATGTCTTGCGCCGAAACGCAACCTACTTTTCCCTGCCCAGGTGTTTATGGTGGGCGTTTCATCAGGGGGTCAATCCCCAAAATGGAGAACAGTACGGAGCACCTACGAAGGATCCAGCCGGCTTTGAGTCGATTGACGATGTGATGGATGCCTACATTGAGCAGGTCAGATTTTTTATGGATAAACAGATCATGGTGGAAAATGTCACAAGGAGTATATACGCCGAACAGTATCCACGCCCCTTTGAATCTGCACTGACCGACGGCTGTATTGAACGCGGCCAGGATCTCAGAAAATGGCGATATCAGGGGCGTGTCGAGAGTTTTTCAATAGCCGTGGGGCCGACCAATGTGGCTGATTCGATGGCAGCCATAAAGAAGACAGTGTTTGATGAAAAAAGAGTAAGCATGAAGGAACTGATCGAAATCCTGGATAAAAACTGGGAAGGGTATGAGGATCTGCGCCAGATAATGTTGGCAGCGCCCAAGTTTGGGAATGACGATGATTATGTAGATATGATTGCCTATGATGTACATCACCGTACAGAAGAGGTGGTCGAGCAGTTCTCAGATATATATGGCTCCGATTTCCACCTGGATGGAAGTGCGGTTTCCGCCACCTATGGTCTTTCTCTTGACACCCCTGCCACACCGGACGGAAGAAAAGACGGGGACGGATTTGCCGACGGGTCCCTTTCACCAACGCCCGGAATGGATGTCAACGGGCCGACAGCTGTCCTGAAATCCTGCTCGAAGATAGACACTCTTACTACCTATAATCATCTGCTAAACCAGAAGTTCACCCCCCAGTTCCTTGAAGGGGACAACAGAGAGATTTTTTACAACTATATCAAGTCATGGGCAGATCTTGGGATCTCTCATGTCCAGTTTAACGTGGTGGACAGGGAATCCCTAATAGTGGCACAGAAGAATCCTGAAAAGCATAAAAACCTGATAATCAGAGTTGCCGGGTACAGTGCCTATTTTGTCGATCTTTCCAAGGGGCTCCAGGACCATATAATTGAGCGGACAGAGCAAGCCTTTACGTAGCAAGTAGTCATTAGGCTTTGCCTATGACAATACGGAACCAAAGGAGATTAATGTTTTGAGTCTAAAAGATTCTGAAAGTAATCACAAGGGGCTGGTATTTAACATCCAGAAATTTTCTCTTCACGACGGTCCTGGAATCAGAACGACCGTCTTTATGAAGGGATGTTCCCTGTCCTGCAGGTGGTGCAGTAATCCTGAATCAATGAACCGGCATAAAGAAATCATGATATATGACGTAAGATGTATCGGGTGCAAAAAATGCGTGGAGGCCTGCCCGGTCGGGGCGATCGCCTTTACCGAAAGAGGCAGGGAGATCGACTGGGATAAGTGCGACAACTGCCTTGAATGCGCCCGGGTATGTCCGTCAAAGGCTATTGAATGTGTCGGGGATTACATGACAGTAGATGAAGTAGTGAAAAAGGTAGAGGATGACCGGACCTTTTATGAAAATTCAAACGGTGGAATGACAGTATCAGGCGGCGAAGCACTTATTCAATCGGAATTTGTCAGGGAGGTGTTAAAAAAATGTCGGGAAAAGGGGATTCACACTGCTCTGGATACTACCGGTAACGCTCCGTGGCAGGATATTGAGAACGTTCTTGAGTATGTTGACCTTGTGCTTCAGGATATCAAGCACATGGACACAGAGATGCATAAAAAAGGAACTGGTGTCGGGAATGAACTTATCCTCGAGAACGCCAGAAAAATTGCTAAAAGTGTAAGGATATGGATTCGGATACCTCTTATTCCGGATTATAATGATTCGGAATCAAACATAAGAAATGTAGCCGAATTTGCATCACATATAGGCGCGGAGAAGGTATCGGTGCTCCCATACCATGATTTGGGGTCATCCAAATATCCGAAGCTGGGCCGGATCTATCCGATGGAGGGGACGACGCCTCCTACGGAGGAGGCTGTAGAAAGGGTCAGAAAGACAATAGAATCATTTGGGTTGGAGCTTGAAATTGGGAGATAGAAAAACTTCAGTATATGAAACAGGTCATAATCAGCGGCAGTTATATACTCCGATACTAAATTATGTTTAAAATCTAAAAATTTCCCAAGGAGGTGTACAATGAGTACAGCGGTTGAATCAAGTGCCGAGCTTAGAATGCTGAGGGAGAGTGTCTCGATAAAGGTGGCAAGAAATGTCAGGCAAGGGTATGAGAAAGATGAGAGCACACGGGGGATGTACAGAGGAGGAGTAAAGCTGAATGTGGAAAGGAACCGGTTTTTAACCGAATCATACAAGGCCACGGAAGGTGAACCGATGGTCCTGCGGCGTGCAAAAGCAATTTCGCATATCCTAAGGAATATGAGTATCTTTATTGTCCCGAACTCCCGTATTGTTGGCCATTCCGGATCAACACCAGATGATCTTTATTATCCGATCGAGGTAAACTGGAAATCTCCTTGGAGGGCCGTGAACTCTGATGATGCCAGAAACATTTTAGATGATGAGGGGCGTGCTGAAATGGAGAAGATCGTTGATTACTGGAAGGGTAAAACCCTAAGCGATCTGAGGAAAAAGACCTTCATGGGAGACCTGGAAAAATACTTCACGTATGAAGGAACATTCCTTTGGTCCCACTGGGACGAACTGGGGGTTCCTAATTATAACAAACTGCTAACAAAAGGGATCAACGGAATAAAGAAAGAAGCCGAGGAAAAACTGAAGAATGTGATAAAAACAGTCCCTGACGACTATCTTGAGCAGTGTGAATTTTTAGAAGCTGTTATCATAAACCTGGATGCAGCAGTCGATTTTGCAAAAAGATATGCGCAAAGAGCATGGGAAGACGCTGCAAAGGAAGATAATCCCAAAAGGAAGAAAGAGCTTGAGGAGATCGCAAAAGTCTGCACTCGTGTGCCTGCCGAGCCTGCAACGACATATTACGAGGCCCTGCAATCCTTCTGGTTTGTCAACCTGATTACCAGACAGATCGAGTTTGTGAGCCTCGGGTGCGGTGCCAGGTTTGATATCCTGTTTAATCCGTACTATCAGAAGGATATTGGCGCGGGCACAATTACAAAGGAAGATGCACTTGAGTTGATGCAGCATCTTTTGTTGAAGTTTGAGGAATCGGGAATGTGGTATTCACCAATGATCACCGGTATATATGGTGGCGTTCAACAGCTACAAGGGATTACCTTGGGCGGTCAGGATGCACTCGGTAATGATCTCACAAATGAAATGACTTATATCGTGCTTGAGGCGGCCAAAAGGCTTCACATCCTTCAGCCGACAATCGCCCTTCGTATCAACAAGAATACACCTGATGAACTGCTTTCGGCAGCCACGGATGTCATAAGAACCGGCTGCGGTTACCCTTCCCTGTTTAATGACGAGGTACTGCTACCTCTCCTGCGAAAATGGAAGGTTGCTGAAGAGGATATTTGTAATTACTCCGTCAGTGGATGTGTTTATCTTGACATTCCGGGTAAAAATCTCACTCGCAGGGCATCAGGATATTTTGTACTGCCCAAATGTCTCTGGTGGGCGCTGAGGAAAGGCATTAATCCGGAAACAGGCGATCAATACGGTGCGCCAACACCTGATCCTGAAACCTTTACCTGCATCGAAGATGTTCTTGAAGCATATCTAGAACAGGTCAGATTCTTCTTCGGCAAGATGGTAAAGCTGGAAAACATCTCCAGAGGACTCTGGAGAAAATATGCGCCCAGGCCATTTTTGTCGGCACTTATGGACGGCAGTATTGAGCGGGGGCAGGATACACAGGAGTGGGCCGAAACTACTTCCTCTATTAACGCCTTTAACATCATTGTCGGTCCGACCAATGTGGCTGATTCCCTTGCTGCAATAAAGAAGTTGGTTTTTGACGACAAGGAATTGACGATGAAAGAGTTTATCGACATACTTAACAAGAACTGGGAAGGTCATGAAGATCTTCGACAGAGGGTCATAACCCAGATCCCCAAGTTTGGAAATGATGACGACTATGTTGATCTTCTTGCCAAGGAGGTTCACGAACGTTCAGAAGCTGTCTATCAGGAGTTTACCGATGAGCATGGTGCTAAATGGAGAATGGACGGAAGCGGTGTTTCCGCGACATATGGCCTCGCACCCGGTACACCTGCCACACCTGACGGCAGGAAAGACGGCGAGCCCTTTTCCGATGCTACTCTGTCGCCAATGATTGGCAGGGATACAAACGGGCCTACTGCGGTTCTGAAATCCTGCGCAAAGATTGATCCCCTTAATCAGCTCTTGAATCAGAAATTCCTTCCCCAGTTTTTGGAAGGGGAAAACAAAAAACAGTTTATCAACTACCTGAGGTCCTGGTGTGACATGGGGGTTCCCCATGTTCAGTTCAACGTAGTGGACAGGGATACGCTTCTTGATGCCCAGAACCAACCTGAAAAGCACAGCAACCTGATCGTAAGGGTTGCAGGTTACAGTACCTATTTTGTTGATCTCAGCAAAGGCCTTCAGGATCACATTATTGCAAGGTCTGAACAGGGATTTTAACGCATTAAATAAATAAAGGAGGCATAAAATGAGTACAGAATTGAATAAAAAAAGCACTAAGATGCCGTGGCCGGATCTTAGCGACGATCTTCGAATGCTTAGGGAGAGTGTCTCGATAAAGGTGGCCAGAAATGTTCGACAGGGCTATGAAGATGATGAGAACGTACGAGGGATGTATCGGACAAGCATAAGACTGAATGTAGTAAGGAATCGCCTTTTGACCGAATCATACAAGGCGACGGAAGGCGAACCGATGGTCCTGCGGCGTGCAAAGGCCCTGGCGCATATCCTTAGAAATCTGCCTGTTTATATTATGCCCCACGAGCGTATTGTCGGTCATTCAGGAGCAACCCCGGACGATCTATTCTATCCCATAGAGGTGAACTGGAAATCTGCCTGGCGGGCAATGAACTCGGATGATGCTCGCGAGATCCTGGATGATGAGGGGCGCGCCGAGATGGAGAAGATCGTTGAATACTGGAATGGCAAAACCTTAAGTGATCTGCGCAAGAATGCCTTTAAGGGGGATCTGGAGAAATACTTCAAGTATGAGGGAACATTTCTCTGGTCTCATTGGGACGAAGGGTCTGTGCCAAATTATGAAAGGCTGTTTAAAATAGGATTGAAAGGCCTCAGAAAAGAGGCAGGGGAAAGGCTTCAGGAGGTGATTGACACCATCCCTGATAATTACCTTGAGCAGCATGATTTTTTGCAGGGCGTTTTGATTAGCCTGGATGCAGCAGTGGATTTTTCCAAAAGATATGCGCAAAGAGCAAGGGAAGAAGCTGCAAAGGAAGATAATCCCAAAAGGAAAAAAGAGCTTGAGGAGATCGCCAAAACTTGTGACCGGGTGCCTGAAAATCCGCCGGAAACCCTGCATGAGGCCTTTCAGTTCTTTTGGTTTATTAGTTTGATCAAGGGGCAGATTGAATTTGCAACCCTTACCCTCGGTAGCAGGTTTGATATTCTGTTTAATCCCTTTTACCGGAAAGATCTGGCTGAAGGGAGGCTTACCAGGGAGGAAGCTATTGAACTTGTACAGTATCTGATTCTGAAATTCGAGGACTCGGGGGAGTGGTTCTCTCCCATGATCACCGGCATCTACGGAGGTGTCCAGCAGCTCGAAGGAATCACCCTTGGCGGTATTGACGAAAACGGAAACGATGCCACAAACGATATGACATATATAACCCTTGAGGCAGCCAAGGGAATTCACACACTTCAGCCGACAATTGCCCTTCGTGTCAACAAGAATACACCTGATAAACTGCTTTCAGCAGCCACGGATGTCATAAGAACCGGATGCGGTTACCCTTCCCTGTTTAACGATGAGGTACTGGTTCCCCTCATAAATAAATGGGGTACACCCATGAAAGACGCTAGGAATTATAATGTGATGGGTTGTGTATACCTTGATATTCCAGGGAAAAACAATAATGCAAGGCGCGCAACAGGATATTTTGTACTGCCCAAATGTCTCTGGTGGGCGCTGAGGAAAGGCATTAATCCGGAAACAGGCGATCAATACGGTGCGCCAACACCTGATCCTGAAACCTTTACCTGCATCGAAGATGTTCTTGAAGCATATCTAGAACAGGTCAGATTCTTCTTCGGCAAGATGGTAAAGCTGGAAAACATCTCCAGAGGACTCTGGAGAAAATATGCGCCCAGGCCATTTTTGTCGGCACTTATGGACGGCAGTATTGAGCGGGGGCAGGATACACAGGAGTGGGCCGAAACTACTTCCTCTATTAACGCCTTTAACATCATTGTCGGTCCGACCAATGTGGCTGATTCCCTTGCTGCAATAAAGAAGTTGGTTTTTGACGACAAGGAATTGACGATGAAAGAGTTTATCGACATACTTAACAAGAACTGGGAAGGTCATGAAGATCTTCGACAGAGGGTCATAACCCAGATCCCCAAGTTTGGAAATGATGACGACTATGTTGATCTTCTTGCCAAGGAGGTTCACGAACGTTCAGAAGCTGTCTATCAGGAGTTTACCGATGAGCATGGTGCTAAATGGAGAATGGACGGAAGCGGTGTTTCCGCGACATATGGCCTCGCACCCGGTACACCTGCCACACCTGACGGCAGGAAAGACGGCGAGCCCTTTTCCGATGCTACTCTGTCGCCAATGATTGGCAGGGATACAAACGGGCCTACTGCGGTTCTGAAATCCTGCGCAAAGATTGATCCCCTTAATCAGCTCTTGAATCAGAAATTCCTTCCCCAGTTTTTGGAAGGGGAAAACAAAAAACAGTTTATCAACTACCTGAGGTCCTGGTGTGACATGGGGGTTCCCCATGTTC
Organism: uncultured Syntrophaceae bacterium; assembly: GCA_964540715.1. Taxonomy (GTDB): domain Bacteria; phylum Desulfobacterota; class Syntrophia; order Syntrophales; family UBA2210; genus UBA2210. Next base: position 9,973 of record CAZINZ010000053.1, read on the forward strand.
AGTTCAACGTAGTGGACAGGGATACGCTTCTTGATGCCCAGAACCAACCTGAAAAGCACAGCAACCTGATCGTAAGGGTTGCAGGTTACAGTACCTATTTTGTTGATCTCAGCAAAGGCCTGCAGGATCACATTATTGCAAGGTCTGAACAGGAGTTTTAACGCATTAAATAAACAAAGGAGGCATAAAATGAGTACCGTATTGAATAAAAAAAGCACTGAGACACCGTGGCCGGATCTTAGCGACGATCTTCGAATGCTTAGGGAAAGTGTCTCGATAAAGGTGTCTAGAAATGTCCGGCAGGGGTATGAGAAAGATGAGCACAAACGGGGGATGTACCGGACAAGCACGAGGCTGAATGTTGTAAGGAATCGTCTTTTGACCGAATCATTCAAGGCTACGGAAGGCGAACCGATGATCATGCGGCGAGCAAAGACCACGGCGCATATCCTTAGAAATCTGCCTGTTTATATTATGCCCCACGAGCGTATTGTCGGTCATTCAGGAGCAACCCCGGACGATCTATTCTATCCCATAGAGGTGAACTGGAAATCTGCCTGGCGGGCAATGAACTCGGATGATGCTCGCGAGATCCTGGATGATGAGGGGCGCGCCGAGATGGAGAAGATCGTTGAATACTGGAATGGCAAAACCTTAAGTGATCTGCGCAAGAATGCCTTTAAGGGGGATCTGGAGAAATACTTCAAGTATGAGGGAACATTTCTCTGGTCTCATTGGGACGAAGGGTCTGTGCCAAATTATGAAAGGCTGTTTAAAATAGGATTGAAAGGCCTCAGAAAAGAGGCAGAGGAAAGGCTTCAGGAGGTGATTGACACCATCCCTGATAATTACCTTGATCAGCATGATTTTTTGCAGGGCGTTTTGATTACTCTGGATGCAGCAGTGGATTTTGCCAAAAGATATACCCAGAGAGCACGGGAAGATGCTGCAAAGGAAGATGATCCAAAAAGGAAAAAAGAGCTTGAGGAGATCGCCAAAATTTGTGACCGGGTGCCTGAAAATCCGCCGGAAACCCTGCACGAAGCCCTTCAGTTCTTCTGGTTTCTTACCCTAATCAAGGGGCAGATAGAGTTCGCCAACCTTGGAGGCGGCGGGCGGTTTGACCTTCTGTTTCATCCGTTCTATAAGAAGGATATTTCTGAGGGAAGGATTACCAGACAGGAAGCCACTGAGTTAATGCAGCACCTGTTCGTGCATTTCGAAGAGTCGGGGGAATGGTTCTCTCCCATGATCACCGGTATCTACGGAGGTGTCCAGCAACTCGAAGGAATCACCCTTGGCGGTATTGACGAAAACGGAAACGATGTCACCAATGATATGACATATATATGCCTTGAAGCAGCCAAGGGGCTTCGTCAGCTTCAGCCGACCATCGCCCTGAGAGTGCACAAGAATACACCTGATAAACTTCTTTCAGCAGCCACGGATGTCATAGGAACCGGAGTCGGTTATCCCTCCTTTTTTAATGACGAGGTAATGGTTCCCCTCATAAATAAATGGGGCACCTCCCTGAAGGACGCTCGGAATTATCATGTGCCCGGTTGTGTGTATCTTGATATTCCCGGTAAAAACAATAATGCAAGGCGTGCATCTGGCTATTTTGTACTGCCCAAATGTCTCTGGTGGGCGCTGAGGAAAGGCATTAATCCGGAAACAGGCGATCAATACGGTGCGCCAACACCTGATCCTGAAACCTTTACCTGCATCGAAGATGTTCTTGAAGCATATCTAGAACAGGTCAGATTCTTCTTCGGCAAGATGGTAAAGCTGGAAAACATCTCCAGAGGACTCTGGAGAAAATATGCGCCCAGGCCATTTTTGTCGGCACTTATGGACGGCAGTATTGAGCGGGGGCAGGATACACAGGAGTGGGCCGAAACTACTTCCTCTATTAACGCCTTTAACATCATTGTCGGTCCGACCAATGTGGCTGATTCCCTTGCTGCAATAAAGAAGTTGGTTTTTGACGACAAGGAATTGACGATGAAAGAGTTTATCGACATACTTAACAAGAACTGGGAAGGTCATGAAGATCTTCGACAGAGGGTCATAACCCAGATCCCCAAGTTTGGAAATGATGACGACTATGTTGATCTTCTTGCCAAGGAGGTTCACGAACGTTCAGAAGCTGTCTATCAGGAGTTTACCGATGAGCATGGTGCTAAATGGAGAATGGACGGAAGCGGTGTTTCCGCGACATATGGCCTCGCACCCGGTACACCTGCCACACCTGACGGCAGGAAAGACGGCGAGCCCTTTTCCGATGCTACTCTGTCGCCAATGATTGGCAGGGATACAAACGGGCCTACTGCGGTTCTGAAATCCTGCGCAAAGATTGATCCCCTTAATCAGCTCTTGAATCAGAAATTCCTTCCCCAGTTTTTGGAAGGGGAAAACAAAAAACAGTTTATCAACTACCTGAGGTCCTGGTGTGACATGGGGGTTCCCCATGTTCAGTTCAACGTAGTGGACAGGGATACGCTTCTTGATGCCCAGAACCAACCTGAAAAGCACAGCAACCTGATCGTAAGGGTTGCAGGTTACAGTACCTATTTTGTTGATCTCAGCAAAGGCCTGCAGGATCACATTATTGCAAGGTCTGAACAGGGATTTTAACGCATTAGATAAATAAAGGAGGCCTAAAATGAGTACAGAAAAAAGTTATCAGGCAAAACCGTGGCTGAAGCATTACGTCAATGGTGTTCCGGAAAACATAGAGTTTGAGGATGTCTTCCTGCCGGACTTTCTTGAAAGGTGGGCAATGAAGCGTCCGAACGAGGATGCTCTTATTTTTCAGGGATACAAAATGTCATTTAAGGAACTCAAGGACAAGGTGGACCGTTTGGCTACCAGCCTTTCAGGTTTCGGAATAAAAAAGGGGGACAGCGTTGCCATCCTTTTGCCAAATGTGATCCCCTGCGTTATCAGCTATTATGCCATACTGAAGATCGGCGCAATAGTTGTCATGAACAACCCCATGTATTCGGACCGGGAACTTCAACATCAGTTTAACGATTCAGGCGCAAAAGTTCTCATTACCTTAGATCTTTTTTGCAAGAGGATGATCGATCTGATACCAAAGACAGGAATCAGGCAGATCATTTATACTTCTATTGGAGATTATTTACCCTTTCCGAAAAACTATCTGTTTAAGCTCGTTGCAAAAAAAAGGGGACTTGCCGCGGATGTTAAACCTGCCGAAGATTTATACGGATGGAAGGATATTCTCCTCAAAACCTCTCCCAGTCCGCCATCTGTCAAACTGGATTTTGACGATGTTGCCATGTATCAATATACCGGAGGGACAACCGGTGTCTCAAAAGGGGCCATGCTAACCCACCGCAATATAAGCTATAATACTCAGCAGTTCACTACATGGTTCCCATCGCTCAAGGGAGGCGTAGAGGTATGCCTGGCTGCTCCACCCTATTTTCATGCTTTCGGGCTGACGGCAGCAATGAACGCATCAATACAAATGGGGTGGACGCAGCTTTTGATTCCAAAACCGCAACCTGACGAACTTCTTGAAGCAATGAGGAAATTCAAGCCTACCATTCTTTACCTTGTCCCCACCATGTTTATAGGGATAATCAACCACCCTGATTTTGACAAGGTCGATATGAAATTCATTAAGCTGAGCGGATCAGGAGGCGGTGCTCTTCCGGTCGAGGTACTGAAGAAAATCCAGAAAAAGACAGGATGCCCTTTTGCCGAAGGATACGGAATGACCGAGGCTTCACCAATTACCCACATAAATCCTTTCGGAGGGTTAACAAAGCCAGGAAGTGTCGGGATTCCGATTCCCAATACCCTTGCCCGTGTTGTGGATCTTGTTGATGGAGAAACAGATGTTCCCGTAGGAGAGATCGGGGAGATTGTATTCCAAGGCCCCCAGGTTATGAAGGGATACTTGAACATGCCTGATGAAACTGCCGAAGCCTTGAGGGGAGGCTGGCTTCACTCCGGTGATATCGGGAAAATGGATGAGGACGGATTTTTTTATGTTGTGGACCGGAAAAAAGATATGGTCATTTCGGGCGGCTACAATGTTTATCCCCTTGAAATTGAGAAAGTGTTCATTGAGCACCCGAAAGTAGCTGAAGCCGCTGCAATCGGGGTACCGCATCCGACTCGAGGCGAGCAGGTAAAACTTATGCTCGTCCTGAAAGAAGGAGAAAACGCTACAGAAGAAGAGATGATCAAGTACTGCGGTGACAAACTGGCAAAATATAAGTGGCCAACCATTTTTGAATTTAGATTGGAACTTCCCAAATCGGTTTTGGGCAAGATACTGAAACATGTTCTACGTGAGGAAGAAATTAATAAGTAACTAAAATCTAAGATGTTTATAAAATGAATCACAATATAATCCCAGTGCTGGTCGGTGTTGGTCAGCTTATTAATAAGGATCCGGATTTAGTTGGTGAACCTTTGGATTATATGCATAAATGCGCCAAAATGGCTGCTGATGATGCAGGGAACCGAGATATCCTTCGGATTATCGACAGCCTCTCATTCGTTAATGTGATCTCAAGGAAATATACAGATGAGCCTAAAAGACTCGCCGGGATGCTCGGAGCCTGTCCAAAAGAGATTATAACGACCCCGATAGGGGCTACCGCGCCACAGGCACTTGCAAGCAGGTTGTGTGACCGGATTTCCAGCGGTGAGAGCGAGATTGGTCTCATTTGTGGTGCGGAAGCCTTTTTTACAAGCAGCAACAAACCGAACTGGGCAGCTGTAACAGATCCACAATACAGCGCATCTGTCCCCTTATACGGTGATCCGCGGTCGGCTGTCTCACCAATAGAGAACAGGTATGGTCTCTTTATGCCTTCGGTTATATATCCGCTTTTCGCCAACGCTTTCCGCAGATCTCAGGGAGATACTCTGAAAGAGAGCATTCTTAAAGACGCCGCCCTTTGCGAAAAATATTCGGCTGTCGCAAAAGATAATGATTATGCCTGGTTTCGGGACTGGAAAAGCGCTTCAGAGATTTTAACGGTTTCACCAAAAAATCCCATGATCAATTATCCCTATACAAAATTCATGAATGCTATAATGAATGTTGATCAAGGAGCAGCCCTTATAATAATGAGTGAAAAAAAAGCCGATTCCCTGAAAGTTCCAGAAGAAAGGCGTGTATATCTTATTGGCTGCGGGGATGCATATGAAAAATGGCTGATATCAGACCGGGTTAACTACTATTCAGCTCCAGGGCTCGATATTGCCTGTTCGAATGCTTTCATGCAGGCCGGTATTGAAAAAGAGGAGGTAGATTTCTGGGATTTTTACAACTGTTTTCCGGTAGCTGCCAGGATAGCAATCAAGACCCTTGATCTGTCGGAATCGATCATGCCTACGGTCACTGGTGGCTTGCCCTATTTTGGTGGACCGGGAAACAACTACAGCATGCATGCAATCTGCCAAATGGTGGAACTTTTACGAAAATATCCTGAAAAGAAAGGGTTTGTACACTCTGTCTCCTGGTTTATGAGCAAGTATTCGATAGGCATCTATTCCGGGACCAGGCCGGAAAAGTTTCAGCGCCGCGATCCAGAGGAATATATGCATGATATAGATAAAAGGTTTCCAGATGTAACCGTACTGGAAGGGATTAGTGGAATTTTTGAGGTAGAAACCTATACGGTTTCGTATAGTCGCGGCGGAGAACCTCTTTCAGCGATTATCATTGCAAAAAATGGAAAAGGCGAGAGACTTTTCGCGGTAAATAATACCGACGTCACACTAATGACATCGATGACCATGGATGAACCAATCGGTAAAAAAGCCAAGATTTTGAATCTACCAGATGGTGAAACTTTTACGAAAATATCCTAAAAAGAAAGGGTTTGTACACATACTGTCTCCTGGTTTATGAGCAAGTATTCGATAGGCATCTACCCCTTTAATAATTTACACAAGATATCTTACACTACCTCAGAGCTGGTCTGGGAAAACATTATGGCCACTTATCTTAATTAATTTTACTTAACATACCATGAATATCATTCGTAATCTACGATGAAGATGGAAAATACAGTTGTGAAGATATCAGGAAGGAAGCCATTAGCCTGGATGAGCGGGAAACAAGCTGTCTGATAGTAGTATAGTTCATCTTTATTATGCGTCGCTTCTTGCCTCGAGGGATAAAGGTTTGTTTGTGCTTTTCGATGGTAAGAATCGAATGACGGATAAAATTCAACTGCCATACCTCTTTTCTGTCAGCCCATCAAGCGCGGAGTTTCTATCGCGTACCGTATCATATATTCAAATAACGAGGTCAGGTAAAGCTCGCCCCCGACCTCATCCAACTGCCCGGACGCCTTGAGCGAGTCAGATATTGAAATCAAATCTGAGGACATCCCAAATACATCCATGGTGAGTATAGCGGCATAAATCTTTTTGTGTGCGGGATTCTGTGCGGGGTTTTGTGGAATTATGGCCCCGCACAACTCCATGATTTTGAAAAGGCACATCACAAGTACCTGTTAATATAGGGCCTATATATCCGCCATGTTGCTTTGGGAGCAGGATGTCGCAGGTTCAAATCCTGCCGCCCCGACCAATATATAAAACGCCACTACTTTTTGCTGCCACCTTTACCGCCACCACCGGAGTTACCACCACCACCATCACCACCACCGCCATTACCACCACCACCGTCATTACCACCGGAGCTATCACCACCGGAGCTATCACCACCGGAGCTATCACCACCGGAGCTATCACCACCGGAGCTACCACCACCAGAGTTACCACCACCAGAGTTACCACCACCAGAGTCACCACCACCAGAGTCACCACCACCAGAGTCACCACCACCAGAGT
>CAZINZ010000054.1:0-16646 GCA_964540715.1 uncultured Syntrophaceae bacterium
CCGGTCATAAATCTGATAGTGAAACTGCCTTTGACTATTTAATCTGCTGGTTTTTCTGTTTCTTGAAAAGAAAACACGGGGCATCCTGCATGACGGCGCATATAGCTTCCAGACTACCTGGTGATACAGATCCGCTGAAAATTTGTCTTCTGACCTACCGGGGCAATCCCACATGTGGGGGGCAGGGGGTGTACATTGATTATCTTAGCAGGGCCCTGTCTGATCTTGGACATAATGTGGATGTAATATCAGGCCCCCCCTATCCTGAACTGGCAGTGGGTGTTGGCCTCCACAAATTGCCTAATCTTGATCTGTATAACCCCAATCATCTTTTCAGACCGGCGAGTCTGATCGATCTGCTGACATCACCGATCAACCAGATGGAGCTTCTCAGCATGTCAGCGGGCGGGTTTCCGGAGCCCTTTACGTTCGGGTTGAGAACCTTTAACTATTTCAGAAAAAAGATGCCGAACTATGACATCGTGCATGACAACCAGTGTCTTTCGTATGGGATACTCGGCCTTTCGCATCTCGGCTTCCCCACGGTGGCAACTATTCACCACCCGATTACTGTTGACAGGGATGTGGAAATCAGGTCAGTCGGTTCTCTGTTCAAGAAACTTAAGGCGAGAAGGTGGTATTCCTTCCTCGGTATGCAAAAGAGAGTTTCGCGCCGGCTTTCTCATATCATTACTGTCTCGGAATGCTCAAAGAGGGACATCAGCAGGGATTTTAAGACATCAGGCCGCAAGTTCAGGGTTGTTCCAAACGGGATTAATACGGACTTCTTCTATCCTCTACCGCATGTAAAACGTTCAGATAATCAGATACTTGTAACGAGCAGCGCGGATACTCCCTTGAAGGGATTGAGATATCTCCTTGAGGCAATCGCGTCGATAAAAAGCAAGAGGAAGATCAGGCTCACAGTGATAGGTAAACCGAAGAAGAACGGGGTGATCGAGGGTCTTGTCAGGAAACTGGGCATAAAAGGGTGCGTGAGATTTACCGGGCGCATCGAGTATGAAGAGTTTGCATATTATTATGCCAAAGCCACCATGGCTGTCATCCCGTCTCTGTATGAAGGTTTTGGAATGCCGGCAGGCGAGGCCATGGCCTGCGGTGTTCCGGTCATAAGCACCGTGGGGGGTGCCCTGCCTGAGGTAGTGGGTGACGCGGGGATTCTCGTGCCGACTGCGGACAGCAAGGCGCTTGAACATGCTATTGTGTCGCTCCTGGATAATCCGGACAGGTGTCTACAACTGGGGAAAGCGGGGCTTGAACGTGTAAAGAGTTCCTTTACCTGGAAACACGCGGCGCAGAAAACCGTTGACGTATATCGGGAAGCCATTGATGCTGACCGCTGATTTTCAGATATTAGACATAAAACCGGGTGATCGTGTCCTTGATGTCGGATGCGGCACGGGTCGGCACGCCTGTGAGATATTCAGGACTCTGGGTGCGGATGTCGTGGGTGTAGATCTGAGAATGGAAGACCTGCGCAAGGCGGCGCTTACCCTGTATCTTATGGACGGTGACAACGATGGTTCATGGATAATATCAAAGGCAGACGCCACAAAGCTGCCATTTCGGGACGGCTCTTTTGATGTTGTTATCTGCTCAGAAGTACTTGAGCATATCCCGGAAAACAGGGCGGCAATCGCCGAACTTGTGAGGGTATTAAAAAAAGGGAAAAATCTGGTTGTAAGTGTGCCGAGATTTTTGCCGGAGCGTATATGCTGGGCGCTTTCGTCGGATTATCACAACGAACCGGGCGGTCATATACGTATATACAAAAAGAGGGAACTGCTTTCAATGCTGGAAAACGCGGGCACGAAGTGCTGGTCGGTTCGTTACAAGCACGCCCTGCACGCGCCATACTGGTGGTTGAAGTGTTTTGTCGGCCACAAGAACGACAAGTCCCGTTCTGTAAATCTTTACAAAAGATTTCTTGAATGGGACATTATGAAGCATCCGTCCTCGACCAGGATGCTCGATAAGATGTTAAATCCCCTGATAGCTAAGAGCATAGTCTTCTATCTCAGTAAAGGATAACAAATATGGAGCTTAATGTTTCAAAAAGCGTGGTGGAACAGCATGTCAACTGCGAGGAGATGGGGGCATTTATTGCCGGATTGCAGAAAGAAAGCGGAGAGATCCCATGGTCCGATGGGGGCAAAACGGATCCATGGGACCATGTTGAAAGCGCCATGGGGCTCGGTGTCGCCGGATATCTTAAAGAGGCCAGACGCGCCTATGAGTGGATGGCAAGAACGCAGCTTGCCGATGGAAGCTGGTGGTCGGCTTATCGCGATGGCATTCCGGAAGACACAACCAGAGACGCCAACCTCTCTTCGTATATCTCCGTTGGTGTGTTCCATTATTATCTGCTTACGAAAGATCTTGCCTTTATCGAAGATATGTGGCCTACCGTAAGCGCCGGTATTGATTACGCGCTCGGCCTTCAGGCGCCGACCGGTGAGATTTACTGGGCCAGAAATGTCGATGGCGATATAGACCGTATGGCCCTCCTGACCGGCTCCAGTTCTGTGTATATGAGTATTAAATGCGCCCTGGCTATTGCTTCGCGATTGGGAAAAGATCGTCCCGACTGGAGATGTTCACTTGACAAACTGGGCGATGCCCTCCGCAACCTTCCTAACCATTTCAACATGATTAAATCACGCTATTCCATGGACTGGTACTATCCGGTCCTGTGCGGCGCTATTACCGGTGCCGATGCTCGAAGACGGATTGATAAATCATGGACAAAATTTGTGGAACCTGACTGGGGTGTCCGGTGTGTCTCAGATCGTCCCTGGGTAACCATGGCGGAAACATCCGAACTGGTGCTGGCACTTGCGGCGATTGAAAGATACGAAGAGGCGCGACTGGTTTTCAGCTACTTGAAAGACAAAAAGTATGACGACGGATCATACTGGATGGGAGTTACCTTTCCCGATACGGTTATATGGCCCGAAGAAAAAACATCATGGACAACCGCTGCAGTACTCCTGGCCTATGATGCGCTTAACAATCTTACCCCGGCAAGTTGTCTGTTCAGTTATGATTTCTGGAGAGACATGGAATCTATCGATCATGTCGATGACTCACATCAGGAACGTTATTCGCATCTGGCTCCACCAATGGGACAAATTGGAGGATAGTTTCCTTGAAGAGAGATCACCGTCCCTACTTCCTCAAGCATTTGGATATCAAATTCCAGAAGTGGTATGTGAACCATTTTCTGCGCCCTCAGTTTGAACACCTGGGCAAAAGAACCACATTCATGAAACCCTGGCACGTGGAAATATTCGGAGAGGATATCTCGCTTGGTGATTATCCTAACGTCATTGCGACGTCGGATAAAAAGGTAAGATTAACTATATGGTCAAACTTCGGGGAAAAAGGACATATAAAAATAGGGAACTATTGCCTGATATGTCCCGGCGTAAGGATCGGCGCGGCCACTGAAATAGTCATTGGCGACAGTTGCATGATGGCGCAAGGAGTCTACATTACGGATTCGGACTGGCATGGACTGTATGACCGGAGTCAGCCGGTGGGTCAGACCGCACCGGTCAGGATAGGAAACAATGTCTGGATAGGGGACAGCGCGATCGTATGCAAGGGTGTTACTATTGGAGACAACAGTATAATAGGCGCGGGCTCAATCGTTACGAAGGATATACCACCAAATGTGATAGCCGTGGGTAATCCTGCAGTTGTCATCAAGAACCTCGATAAAAACAAGCACATAAGAACGCGCGCCGAATGGTTTTCCGATCCTGAGTACCTTGCAATGCAGTTTCGCGAGATCGATCGCCACACACTTGAAGGAAACACGATATTCGGGTGGCTGCGATCCGCACTGTTTCCCTCAAAGGATGATTGACGAATTATACCACCATGCCCGATGCAAAGCCGGTCAATGCCGCTCCTAAATAACGATTTCTTCCCCCACCTTCAGATCGCGGTATCTGTCACCAAATGTCTCTTTAAACCGGGCTATACTCCAGTCGGAGCTGTCGTGGGCAGAGAGTGAAACAATTTGCGGGTCTTCCTGCTTTATAACTTCTATGGAATCCATAACATCCTGTTCGCTTATGCCGCGCCAGGGAGGGTTGTCCGATCCGACGATAGCCTGTATATCCAAAGGACCTATCATTATCCTTCCCCCATTAACCGGGAAATGCAGCCCCCCGATAATCCCGTAAACTGGTTCATCGAACAGAGATTTGGCCCTTTCAATAATTCTTTCAACAGTCTGGTGGCCGCATCCGACGATCAGCACAATCCCCTTTCCCTCGACATTGACAGCCAGGCTGTGCTCCAGGGTATATCCCATGAGAAACAGAAACCGGGGTATCGGCCCTATGCTCGCTATGCCCTTTTTTATAACTTTCGGTTCACTGACAACCTCCACGCGGGGTTTCGGGTTCCACTCCGAAGGCGTGACGTTGTCCGGGGCATATACGGGTAACTCCGGTACAGGCACCGGACCCTGGGAAAGGCTGAACTGCTTTTTCTTTTGTTCTTTCATGCCGCCGAGATGATCCACATGCAGGTGACTGATAAACATCATGTCAATATCTTCGATCTTTACACCCAGTTTCTCCATATTCAGAATAAGGGGTGAAGGATGCGCCTTTTTTGCATTATACCCCACGTCCAGCAATATGGTGGTATCGTCGGCTTTTATCAGATATGAAACTCCGGGTTCCGTTTTCAGATCGTCGCCGGTCGAATAGAAGTCTATAAGCGGGAGTATCGAAAGATTTTTTACAGTACCCATGGAGGGGAGTTTTCCATAGACCATCTTTCCCCGTTCTTTCTCCACTCGCTCTCTTCCCCCTTTGAGCTGTGCTAATCTCAAGATAAGAAATAAAGAAATAATCACCGCCAGACCTGCAAGTATATAAAGAACTATCATAATTTCTCCTCCCCCTTTTTTTATTAAAATTGCACCCATACCTTATAAATCATACAGTGTTTCGTCCACACGGGGCGTCGGCTGTCTGCTCTTTTTCCTGCCCAGGCCTTCCAGAGAAAACAGATCCTCGCTGTCAAGTATATCGCCCATTTCTTCTTCTATCTTTTCAGGATCTTCTCCCCTTTCCATCCTGCCCAGCGCCTCCTCCATCTCCGGCTTAAGGCTGAAGCCGGCCGCTTCAGAGAGTTTTCTCATCATGGCCGCGGCCTGTCTGGGGTCATTCTCGTCAATCTTTTCCACTTCTCTGCCCAGCATTTCCATTGCCCTTTCCATTTTCGATTCGTCTATCGGAGGCAGGTTGTCCTCTGTCTCTCCCTTGTCTGAAGAACCCACGGAAAAAACCGACATCCGGCGTTGCAGCTTAGTGGTCTTGCAGCGGCGGCAGGAGGGCACCTTTTCGGTATTGACCGATCTTGAAAAGAAATTGTAGATGGTGTTGCAGTTGGGACAATAGAACTCGTATATGGGCATATAAATTCCCTCTTGCTTATTATGGATTTCAGTCTATAGCAACGGCGATTACAAAATCAAGCCCCTTGTTTGTCCATGATGATCATTCTCCCTGAAATGAACCCGGCGGCAGGGTTTTATAGCCGTCGGTGCCGACCTTGCCCCCGGCATATGCACCGTGCCATCCTTCGGGAACGGGCATCTTTTCATATAGATATCTGCGCCTGGCCTCGAGCAGCATTCTCGATTTTCCCATGAAATCGGCGCCACATATCACCCTGTTCCCGGTTTCCAGCGACAATTTATCCACCCATTCGGCACCGCTTTCATCCCGCATCAGGTGATGGTCGAGAATAAGGGTTTCGACTCCCCGTGAAAGACGGATGGCATTTTCCCACGCCATCTTTATCTGCCTGTCGGAAAGCCTCCCGAGATAAAGAGGTGGGCCGCTGGCAAACACGATATCGGGCTTCCATGACAGTATCTGTGAAACCGCTTCATCACCAAGCAGTTGAATATCAGAGGCATGGACAAAAACGAAATCGCCTTCAATTCTGGTCATTAGAACCATTTCAGAACCATTGACATCTCCATGATGAACACTTCCGGAAAAGCTCAATATACCATCCCTGAGTTCTTCCGCCGGGATCATATTCAGAAAAGCAGAAAGCGCGTTCTTCCTCTTCTGTTCAACTGGGGAGAGATTTCGAGACTTGGCCCATACCCTGATGCCCTGATTCAGAGATGATATTTCTTCCATGTTTAATTGATATGGGTTGGCGTTTATTAGAGGCGATATGATCGCCGTGGAAATGACTGATCACTATATCTGTGGCACTGGACCACGCATCAACGATCCTGTCTTGTATCTTTTCGTCCATCGCCACCTGAAATGAATGGGGCAGCAATCCATGTCTGGTATAACCCAGGGCTATGCCAGGATCGATTAATATCTTTCGATTTCCTATAGTCACAAGGCAACACATCCCTCTTACACCAAGCGATTCTGTACCCAGTATTTCTATCTTCATAGTGAGGTCCTAAATGATTTCCATCCTGTTTGTGCAACGGCATGATCAGATACCCGACAGACGTTTTACATTATCTCGCGAAGGAAACTGCCGGTGATCGATTCTTCATTTTCTGCTACTTCTTCCGGGGTGCCGGCGGCAACGATCTTTCCTCCCCCATCTCCACCCTCCGGGCCCAGGTCAATGATGTAGTCCGCGGATTTGATCACGTCAAGATTATGCTCTATGACCACGACGGTGTTTCCCATATCCACCAGGCGCGCGAGGACAAAAAGAAGCTTCTCTATATCCGCTAAATGGAGGCCTATAGTTGGTTCATCCAGGATATAGAGAGTGCCTGTAGTTAAGCGTTTGCCCAGTTCCCTTGCCAGTTTTATCCTTTGCGCCTCGCCTCCTGAAAGGGTCGTGGCGGATTGACCAAGTTTTATATATCCAAGCCCCACATCGGAAAGGAGCTGCAGCTTTGAACGTATCGGGGAGATGTTGTCAAAAAAGGCGAGTCCCTCGTTGACCGTCATGTCGAGGACATCCGCTATGCTTTTCATCTTGTAGAGTATTTCCAGGGTGTCCCTGTTGAACCTTTTTCCGTGACAGGCATCGCAGGTTATGTACACATCGGGGAGAAAGTGCATCTCAATTTTCTTCACCCCTTCCCCCTGACATGCCTCGCATCTTCCCCCCTTTACATTGAAGCTGAAGCGTCCCGGCTTATAACCCCTCATCCTCGAATCCGGGAGCTGGCTGAAGAGGTCACGAACATGTGTAAGGACGCCGGTATAGGTGGCGGGATTCGATCTTGGAGTGCGCCCTATAGGCTGCTGATCCATGGTGATAACCCTCTCTATACCACCGAAATCCCTTATCTGTTTTATCCTGCCCGATTTGCCCCTGTACCTGTTCAGCCTGCGGCGAAGCGCCTTGTAAACAGTCTCGATCACCATGGTGCTCTTTCCAGACCCGGACACGCCGGTTACACAGGTGAAGACATCGGCGGGAATTCTTATGTCAATATCTCTGAGATTGTTTTCGGATGCGCCCTCTATGATTATGAAGCGGCCGGAAGGGGGCCTTCGATTTTCCGGGACGGGGATCGTCAACCTGCCGGAAAGATATTTTCCAGTGAGGGAGGTGTCAGATTCGCGGATCTCTTCCGGGGTTCCGTGAAAGACGATCTCGCCTCCGTTTAACCCCGCGCCCGGCCCGACATCAATAATGTCATCCGAGCAGTTCATTATCTGTGCGTCATGTTCAACAACGAGCACGGTATTCCCCATGTCACGCAGGCGTTTCAGAGTAGAGACAAGCCGCATGCTGTCTCTCGGGTGAAGGCCTATGGTTGGTTCATCGAGGACATAGAGAACGCCGACCAGCCCGGAGCCTATCTGGGTGGCGAGTCGGATGCGCTGCGCCTCACCCCCCGAAAGGGTGCCCGAAGAACGCGAAAGGCTCAGATAATCCATGCCCACTTCGACAAGGAACTGCAATCGCTCCATTATTTCCTTTAGTATCCTTTTGGAAATGATGGCTTCATTATTGGTGAAGGACAGGTTGTCAAAGAAACCCATGCATTCCCTGATCGACATGCGGGATATCTCATCTATATTCTTTTCACCTACGGTTACAGACAGGATTTCCTTTTTCAGCCTGGCGCCCCCGCAGACCGGACAATCACTGATATTCATGTATCTCGAAATTTCCACCCTGGAATCGCCGGATTTTTCTTCTCGGTAGATCTGTTCCAGTTTGTTCAGCACACCCTTGAAACGCTTTTCGTAGAAATATCTTCTCCCTCTTCTGTCGAAATAGAACCCTATCTTTTCATTCCCCGAACCGTGCAGCAGGACATGTGTCACCCTTTCCGGCAGTTTGTTAAAGGGTGTATTTATATCAAATTCGTAGTGGGTGGAGAGTGCCTCAAGCATCTGGTGATAATATATGGAATCCTTCCGCTCCCATGGGGCGATAGCACCCTCTCTTATGGAGAGTCCGGGGTCGGGCACAATAAGATTTTCGTCAAAATATATCTTTGTTCCAAGCCCGCCACACTCGGGACAGGCGCCGTACGGGCTGTTAAAGGAAAACATCCGCGGGGTAAGTTCTGGCATACTGATGCCGCATTCGGGACAGGCGTAGTTTTCGCTGAAAAGCAGTTCCTCCCCATCCACGACTTGAACGCAGGCGAGTCCTCCCGAGAGTCCGGTTGCGATCTCCAGTGAATCACGCAGGCGCTTTCCCATATCGGTTCTTATAATCAGCCTGTCGATCACCACATCAATATCATGGCGTTTATTCCTGTCAGGCATGATATCCTCGCCGAGATCTCTTATAGATCCATCGACGCGCACACGGGCAAAGCCGTCTTTCCGCAGTTTCTTCAGTTCCCTCTGAAATTCACCTTTTCTGCCTCTGACGACAGGCGACATAATATTGATCTTTGTGCCTTCAGAGAGGGCCTGTACGCTTTCGGCCATCATCTCGATTGTCTGGGCGTCGATCCGCTTCCCGCAGTTATAGCAGTGGGGTATTCCAACGCGGGCGAAGAGCAGACGCAGGTAATCATATACTTCGGTTATAGTGCCGACGGTTGAGCGGGGATTACGGCTCGCGGTTCTCTGTTCAATGGCAATTGCGGGGGAGAGTCCTTCAATGGATTCGACCTCAGGCTTGTCCATTTGACCGATGAACTGACGCGCATAGGTTGAGAGTGATTCCACATATCGTCTCTGACCTTCGGCATATATGGTGTCAAAGGCGAGAGAAGACTTCCCGGAACCGGACACACCGGTGATGACAACAAGCTTGTCTCTCGGAATGTCAAGATTTACATTTTTTAGGTTGTGCTGACGCGCACCCCTGATCTTTATATACTTCATAACAGTTTACAGTTATCGGTTTACAGTTACCGGTTGATGGTTTTTCCAGTTGCAGCTTTTCATCTTTTCCCTTGACCCCTTGAAGCTCCGAGTCCTTCGCTATATGTTGCCAGTTGCCGGTTTAACGGTAAGTCGTTCTTAACCGGTAACCGGTACCCGTGAACTGTGAACTGTTAACCACCTTTTTAGCCGTCACAACTTGATATCGACGAGGGACTTTTCCCTCAGTTCTTTCAACCACTCCTCAAATCTTTTCTTTACCTTTGCGCTCCCTATGGTTCCGATGATCTCTTCCCTTACTTCTTCGACAGGTTTGACCCCGGAGCCACGTTTGTCAATGACTCTCATAATATGAAAGCCAACGGGAGATTCTATTGCTCCACTTATCTCGCCCTTCTTGAGCTTTGAGATAGCTGAATCCACCTCGGGAAACATCATCCCCTGTTCAACAAAACCCAGATCGCCGCGGGAACTGGCGGCCGGCCCCTGAGAATACTCTTCAACCAGAAGGTCAAATGATTTGCCACCCTCTAACTCTTTTAGTATCTTTTGCGCCATTGATCTCAATTTCAGCCGGGCGCTTTCATCAGGATCCTTCGGTTTTATAAGAAGTATCTGTTGTATCCTGGTTGCCGCTTTGCCTTCATATCTGTCCTTGTGCTTACTATAATACTCACCGATTTCCTTCTCATGTATTGGAGTCTTGGATCTTATCTGTGTTTGTACCAGCCTGCGCGTGATGAGGTTTCCCCTGATCTGTTCTCTGTATTCATCGAAGGTGGTTTTATCTTCAGAGAGTGCATCCTTGAGTTGTTCAATGGATATATTTCGTTCACTCAACATATCACTTATAGTAGTATCTACGTTCTCATCCGTTACGACAACGGCCAGCTTCGCCGCCTCCTGTTTAAGCAACATAGTGTCTATAAGATTGTTCAGGGCCGCCACTCTGGCTTGTACCACTACTTCTTCCCGCTTGACCCCTTGTGGAATCGTTTCAACCCTTTTCATATAGGTCTGAGTGGTGGCATCCAGTTCGGAGAGGGTTATTACCTCGTCATTCACGATGGCGATAATCCTGTCTTCAAAAGCGGCATGCAGCGATACCGAATAGAAAATAACAATGACGCAAACAATAAAAAATGGTTTTAGTTTCATATATCCCCCCTGCATTATTCAAAATCGTTTTATGCTATCAGAATATCTTCCGTTCTTCAATCTCCAGTTCACCAAGAAGATAGTTTGCCTGGTCTATAATTTCATTTTCACCGAGCCCTGGTATGGAAACGCTAAGTCTGTAATCGGGTGTAAGTCTCAGCCCGCTGAACTTTGTCTGTGAGAGTTCCATTATCCTGACAGGGTCCACGAGGCTGTCTTCACGAAAATTGATGATCATTTCCTTCCCGTTGTACTCCATTCTTTTGCCAAGTATCTTCTTCAGCTTGTTCTTTACTCTTATGATATCCATCAGATTGCCCACCTGAGAAGGGACGGGTCCGTAGCAGTCGGCAAGCTCTTCTCTCAGTCCGGACATGTCGTTTTCTGAAGTAACCGTTGATATCCTTTTGTAAATCATAAGCCTGGTATGCATGTCAGCGATAAAATCATCAGGGATGAAGGCTGGTATGCCAAAGTGTATCTCGGGATCTATCTCATCTTCCGGATAGTTTTCTCCCTTCAGTTCCCTGATGGTCTTTTCCATCAACTCTGTGTAGAGCTCATAGCCGATGGCGGACACGTGCCCGGATTGAGACAGGCCAAGAACGCTTCCGCCACCTCTTATGGTCAGGTCATGAGTTGCCACCTTGAACCCTGACCCCGGCTCTGAAAACTCTCTTGCTATGACAAGTCTCTTTCTGGCGTCCCGCGAGAGGACGGATTCTTCAGGGATGAGAAGATACGCGTAAGAGTCCTCATTTCCCCGGCCGACCCTTCCCCTCAACTGGTACAACTGGGAAAGTCCGAATCTGTCCGCTCGATTTATTATTATGGTGTTGGTTGAGGGTATATCGACGCCGGAACTTATTATCGTGGTACATACGAGGATATTGAAATCTCTGCGGACGAATTTAACCATGATATCTTCAAGTTCCTTTGCCTTCATCTGTCCATGTGCCACGCTTGTCTTTGCCTCGGGAATCAGTTTTTCTACAAAACGGGCGATACTGTGTATGGACCTGACTCTGTCATGGACAAAGAAGACCTGTCCCCCTCTTGCAAGCTCACGCTGTATCGCGCCTCTAATAACATCATCATTGAATTCGCATATATGAACCTCCACCGGACGGCGTTCCTGCGGAGCGGTGTCGATGATGGAAAGGTCCCTCATTCCGACGAGAGACAGTTGCAGTGTCCTTGGGATTGGAGTTGCCGTCAGGGTAAGCACGTCTACAAGCGCCCGCATTTTTTTGAGTTTCTCTTTATGGGCTACGCCAAAGCGCTGTTCCTCGTCAATAATCACCAGTCCGAGATCATTGAATGTCATATCCTTCTGCAGGAGCCTGTGTGTGCCGATGGTGATGTCCACGAGACCTTTGTTTATATCCTCAACGATCTTCTTCTGCTGGGCAACAGTTTTATACCGGTTCAAAACCTCAATGCGAATGGGATACTTTTCAAATCTTCCGGTAAATGTCTGGTGATGCTGTTCCGCGAGGATAGTCGTAGGGACTAGGATTGCCACCTGTTTCCCATCCATAGCGGCCCTGAATGATGCCCTCAGCGCGATTTCCGTCTTTCCGAATCCTGCATCACCGCATACAAGCCGGTCCATCGACCTTGGTTCGCTCATGTCATGGTAAACGTCTTCGATGGCTCTTGCCTGATCAGGTGTCTCCTCAAATTCGAAGGAAGAGGAAAACTCTTCATAGTCTCGTTCAGAAGGAGAAAACCTGTGACCGTCCATTACCTCCCGGGCGGCGTAGATAGAAACAAGCTCCTCAGCGATCTCCCTCACCGATTGTTTGATCTTATTCTTGACTGTTTCCCAGGATGTGCCTCCGAGCTTGTCCACATTCGGGCTATAGCCGTCGGAACCGATATATCTCTGGATCTGATTCAGCCGGTCCACCGGGATATAGAGTTTGTCCCCATCTTTGTATTCAAGCAGCAGGAAGTCGTTTTCCACGTTGCCGAATGTCAATCGTTCAAGCCCCATATAGAGGCCGATGCCGTGATCCACATGGACAACAAAGTTTCCCTTTTCCAGTTCTCCGAATGACCTGAGAAAATATCCCTCCCTGGCACTTGCCCGTCTTCTCCTCCTCGTCTTTTTCCCGAATACTCCCTCTTCGCTTACGATAACCGTTTTCAGCCGGGGATATGAAAACCCTTTTGTTATCTTTCCCTCTCTGAGAACGAGACATCCCCCCCTCATTTCTACGGGATCGAGGGAAAAAGGATGAGAAGATCTGTGAACCGGGATGGAATAACCTTCAAGAAGATGTTCCATCTTCTGCATATTCCCCTCGCCGCAGAGAAATGTTACCAGGCAGCCCTGGTCGATCCAGGACTTGATACTGTCCGCGAGTGGGGCGAGGATGCCGTCTGCGTCCGCGTGAAACTCCGTGCCGCTCTTTAATCCCGTGTCTTCCACTTCAAAGGGGATTGCATCTGCGGCCTGCAGCCTGTCCATGTAAATCCTTTGCAGGGAGTCACATTTCCGGGAGATGCTGTCCCATGAAGTCAGGAAAGATTCCTTTTCAAGAAAGAATCTCCCTTCTTCGTCAGCTTTTCGGAGAAATTTGTCCGCGTCATTGATGATTTCCTCCGCGGCCCTTTCCATGATACCGGGACTTTCACAGATGATGAGGCTGTTTGCGGTAAGATAGTCAAAGAGGGTGTCCATATTCCCCCCATTGTTTTCGGAATGAAGGCCTCCGAAAAAGAGTGGAAGGAGCTGTGGGTTTGCCGGAGAAATCAGATCGTTTTCAAGCGCGTCAAGCAATCTCTCTCCCCTTGTCCTTGAAACGCCCGATTCATTAATTCTGGCCCTCATGTTTCTCAATGCAAGGGTTTTCGATTCTTTTGATAGTATCACCTCTCCAGCCGGAAAAAGAATATAATCCACGATTTCTCTTACGGATCGCTGCGTTGCGGGGTTAAATTCCCTGATCGACTCGATCTCATCACCCGCGAATTCCATTCTGAAGGGATAGGGGTAGGCCGGAGGAAAGATGTCAACGATATATCCTCTCAGGCTGAATTCGCCCGCTCTTTCCACCAGCGGGGTTCGCTGATAGCCCCCCTCAGTCAGTTTCTGCGCTAACCCGTCTCTGTCTCTTTCGTCTCCGATAGAGATTGTCTCGGCATAATTGTTAAAAACCTCAGCCGGGGCAACTTTCTGCATTAGGGCGCTCACCGGGGCAATTACCACAGCCGGTTTTGTTGACAGGAGTCTTGACAGGATGCCTGCCCGCCAGGTCGCATTTTCATTTTGCCGGGAGAGGGTGTCGTCTGGATGGATGATTTCCCACGGGGGGAAAAGCAGAACGTCTTCTCCTCCAAGAAAGAAGGAAAGATCGCGGAAGGCATCGAGAGCTTCCTTCAGGGTAGGAGTTATAAAGAGGATGGTCTTCCCTGTGTTTCTGAAAAGGAGTGACGCGATAAAGGGTTTCGCGGATCCCGGAAGGCCGCAGATATCCATCGCCTCATCCCCGCGAAGGATGTTGTTGACAAGCGCGCGAAGGGAGGAATCCAAAAATTCTGTTTTTCTATCTACTATTTTTCTCACGCAAAAGTTCAGCTTTTTAAAGTAGATTAATAACCGTTCACGGTTGCCGGCTAACAGCTTTTCAACCGCTAACCGTAAACCGTTATTTCGATGCCTCCAGCATCCTGCTCAGGGCGAGATTCGCAGGAACCCGTATCTCTTCAGGTACAGTTATCACATGTTTCATCTCGAGCAGAGAGTTGAGGATATCATCAAGCGTCATACGCTTCATGTCCCGGCAGATCAGATTGTCCGATGCGGGTATGAATGACTTGTCGGGACTCTCCTTCTTTAACTGATGCATGATCCCCTGTTCTGTTCCGATAATGACTTTTTGCGCATCGGACTGGCTGACAAACTTCAGAATTGCCGCTGTACTCCCGACAAAGTCTGCCATTGCGAGAACCTCGGCGCGGCATTCAGGATGGGCGGCAAACGGAACCCCCGGATTATTATTTTGGACCTTTTGTACCTCTTCCGGAGACAGGTTGTGGTGCACATAACAGAACCCCTTCCACGGGATTATCTTCTTTTCGGTAAACTGTGCGGCATAGCTCGCGAGATTTCCATCAGGGACCATCATTACGGTATCTGTATCAAGGCTGTTGACAATGCGCACGACATTGGTGGATGTGCAGCATATATCGCTGTGGGCCTTGGTTTCGGCCGATGAATTAACGTATGTAACCACCTTTGCATCCGGATTCTCCGCCTTTGCCTTTTTCAGCTCTTCAACGGTAATCTTGTCCGCGAGGGGACATCCCACATCGAGGCGGGGGAGGAGTACAGTCTTATCCGGCGACAGTATGGAAGCGCTCTCCGCCATGAATCGCACGCCGGCGAAGACAATAACATCCGCTGTTGTTTCAGCCGCCTCCATGCTGAGGGCCAGAGAATCACCCAGTATATCAGCGATATCCTGAACCTCATCGCGCTGATAATGGTGGGCCAGAAGGATGGCATTTCTGTCATTCAGAAGGCTTCTGATTTTTTTCTGTGTCTCTATAATGTTCATATCGTTTCCCCCTGCAGTTTTCATGTGTCCGGCAGATGCCTGCCCATAAACACGGGACCTACCTATAACATAGCCCATATTTATTCAAGGCAGAAATGATTCAGAGATATTGACAGGAATATGGGTTTAATATAGTAATAACTTGTTATGCGCAAATCCGGGTACAGTAAGTGTTCCCACGGAGTGAAAGGATTACGGCTACATCATGGTAACGGTCAAAGAAGCGTTGAATCATGTTATCAGTTCCATAGTTCCCCTCGGACTTGAAAAGGCGGAGATACTAAGCGCCACGGGAAGGGTTATTGGAGAAGACGTCCATGCCCCGCGCGACATACCACCGAGGGACAATTCTGCGATGGACGGATACGCGCTGAAATCGGAGGACACAGCCGGGGCCGACGCAAAAATTCCTGTTGTTCTGAGAGTTATTGAGGACATACCGGCCGGATATACCCCTCAAAAAACAGTTGGATCGGGAGAGGCGGCAAGGATCATGACGGGCGCTCCTGTGCCTGATGGAGCCGACGCCGTTGTGATGGTGGAAGAAACAGGGTCTGACGGCAACAGTGTGCGGATACACGCTCAGGTGGCAAGAGGTCAGAATATCAGATATGCCGGAGAAGATGTAAGGGAAGGGGATCTGGTCATACACGCAGGAACATTGCTGAGACCGGCGGAGACGGGGATGCTTTCCGCCCTTGGACGCTCCTTTGTAGATGTATATCAAAAACCGCTGGTGGCGCTTATCGCCACGGGAGACGAGCTTGTCGATATAGACGGCGCGGCATCACCCGGAAAGATTGTAAGCAGCAACAGCTATTCCCTCGCGGCGCAGGTGATGGAATGCGGGGGCATACCGCTTCAACTTGGTATCGCAAGAGATAACATTGACGATCTGACTGAGAAATTCAGGGGTGCCATGCGGGCTGATATCATCGTGTCGTCGGCCGGGGTGTCGGTTGGAGATTACGATTTCGTAAAAGACGTCATGAAGGATATGGGTATCGGCATAGACTTCTGGCAGGTGGCACAGCGGCCCGGCAAGCCCATGACATTCGGCGCCAGAGAGGGGAAACCTGTTTTCGGACTTCCCGGAAACCCGGTGTCATCGATGATTGCCTTTGAACAGTACATAAGACCCGCGATACTGAAAATGACCGGACACGAAAATATATTCCGCAGAACCATAAGGGCAAAACTGACAGAAGACATAAAAAAGAAAAAAGGCCTTCGATACTTCATCAGGGGCCGTGTAAAAAGTCAGGGGGAAGGCTTTATTGTGGAGACCACAGGAGAGCAGGGCTCAGGAATACTGAAGTCCATGGTCCTCGCGAACGGCATAATAGTCATACCTGAAGATATGGATTTTGTTGGAGAGGGCAGCGAAGTGATGGTTCAGCTTCTCGACAACTCTCAGGATTTCACGAAAGATCCGGAATATCTCAACGATTGACAACCAGCATGGAACGAGATAAAAAAATATTTCAAATCAGCGCGGAAGTGCCAAGGTCACTGGTGGGCCTCCCGGACTTCAAATCCGGTGTGGGGCGCTAGAACCGTCCCGGGTGGGTTCGAT
>CAZINZ010000055.1:0-16558 GCA_964540715.1 uncultured Syntrophaceae bacterium
GACGCTAAGGTAAAAAAATAATGCAGAAGACGCACAAAGGACGTAAAGATAACAAAGAATAGGCGTCAGCCCCATGGTCGCACATGGGGTTCTTAAGAGAAACTTGTCTCGCTTATTCCAAAGACTTGCGCTAACTTTTGTCTCGTTGCCTTGCGATAAACAGCGCCTTCCCGTTCCCATTTTGCCACGGTTGCCTGTTTTACCCCGATTCTATTAGCAAGTTCTTCCTGTGTCCATCCCTTTTCAAGGCGCTCCCGTTTGACAGGATTCATAAAGATATAGTCTTCCGCTTTGTTCTGATCATATAGCGGTTCAGACTTGGCCGCACGAATGTCACGCAGATCGGATTCATCTTCTATGCGATCAAGGATGGTCTGGAATAGGTCCACAGGCAGCACCACAAACTTTACTTTTCCATTTTCCTTAATTGTCTGGTATTCCATATTTACCTCTTGTAAATGTCGCCCCGTGGGCGGATTTTTACTACTTCTATTGTTAACCGGTCATCCTGGCGCGTATAGATAATACGATACTGCCCCACTTTGAGGCGAAATCCCTCTCGTCCCTTTAAAACCTCGATATCAAGAGAGGGGCTGTCCGGATTTGCTGCAAGCTGATGCAAATTATCTACGATGGTCAATTTTATTTTCAGCGGCAGCCGCGCCAGATAGTTTCTGGCCTGCCGTCTGTATTTCAGTTTATACATAGCTCAATTATAGCCTTAAAGGATATATTGTCAAGATGAAAAAGAGTGGGGGTCAGGAGACGGGCTAAATTAGGGACAGAGCCCCTATTCTTTATAATTTATGACGAGAATATCGCGTGCCATAGCTTTAGATTATCCCCATCATATAACCCAGCGGGGCAATTACCGCCAGATGGTCTTTGAAGAGGAAGAAGACTACTCTCGCTACCTGGAGTTGCTCGTCCATTATTCCGGCCGGCATCAGCTTGAAGTTTGGGCATACTGCCTTATGCCGAATCATGTCCATATTGTCGGTGTTCCCCGTGCCGAGGATTCTTTATCAAGTGTCTTCAGAACCGTCCATATGCTGTACTCTCAATACTTCAATCGTAAGGCCAATGCTGTCGGCCATCTCTGGCAGGGGCGGTATTACTCCTGCGTCCTGGATGAACGTCATGCTTATGCGGCGGTGCGTTATGTGGAGTTGAACCCGGTGCGCGCCGGTCTCGTTACCGTTGCGCAGGATTACCCGTGGTCGAGTGCGAGAAGCCATGTGAAAGGAATTAAAGATCGTGTTCTTTCCGGTTGCTCTTTTCTTGATGAGACTATAGAAAACTGGGGAGAATATCTGATGGAGCCGCCTGATACCGAGGCCCAAAATAGTCTGATCAGAACGACCAGCACGGGAAGGCCCTGCGGGAGAAGTGATTTTGTAACGCAATTGGAAGATGTCCTCGGTCGTAGATTTGTGAAGCGTCCTCCCGGTCGCCCCCGTGCCGGAAAAAATCGAGAAACAGATGCGAAAAGAAAATAGGGGCTCTGTCCCTAATCGTATTCTAATTGTATTGTATGATTGCCTTTTTTGTTAAATGGTATATACTGGTGTATATCGATGTCATGGGGAGGGGCAGGCTATGGAATCAATAGCAAAAGTGTTTCAAAACGGTCGATCGCAAGCGGTTCGGATACCCAAAGAGTTTCGTTTCAGGGGAAATGAAGTGAAGATCAGCAAAAAGGGTGATAAGGTAATCCTTGAACCGCTTGAAAGAAGCAGGTGGCCGGAGGGTTTCTGGAATGATTTCCCTGTGGATCTGGATTTCAAAACGCCTGAGGCGTTGCCATCAAAAGAATTTAGTTTGGATTAACCAGGGGGAGATATGTACCTGCTTGATACGAATATCATCAGTTATTGGATGCGTGGTGACAGGAGGGTGATCGACCGGATTAAAAAACACTCCCCATCGGATTTATCCCTGTCAAGCATTACGCTGGCTGAAATATTGTATGGAATAGAGAAGTCCCCGATGAAAAAGAAAGAAAGACGATTGAAAATAAGTCAGATATCGTCGTTGCTGGGCCTGTATTCTTTTGATGAAGCAGCGGCCGGGAAATATGCCGTCATACGAGCACAACTTGAAAGAGAAGGTATGGCGATCAGTGAAAGGGATACCCAGATAGCGTCTATTGCCATGGCAAACAAGCTGACAATTGTGACTCACAATGTAAAAGAATTTGGTCGGATTGGCAAATTGAAAGTCGAGGATTGGGCCAAAGGAAATTAGGGACAGAGCCCCTATTTTTAAAGGCAGGAGAAGGGTCAAGGGAGACCGGAGACCGGAGACGGGGATTCAGTAAACAGGGGTCAGGAAAGACAGGAAAAGGGATTATCGATAGAGATCCTGGGTCCATTTTCCATCCCAGAGCAATTTTGTGAATTCTTGATAATGCGAGACCTTTGAATTTTGTCATTTCGAGGAATGTTAACAACGAGAAATCTTAATGATGCACATCTGTTAAGATTTCTCTCTGCGGTCGAAATGACAGATAGTGATAGTTATTCAAAGCTCTCAAATTGTTGGGCAGGGGAAATAGATTGCGAATTGTTCGCTCATTTACTATACTTCATAAATTGAAGAAAAGAGACAATCTGATGGAAAAATCTCATAATGTAAAAAACGCCCTTCTACCTTTGATTGATCGCAGTGATTTTCTGCTCGTATTTTTGTTCGGTTCATTCGCAAAGGAATGCTCCACGAATGAGAGTGATGTAGATGTGGCCATTATGTTTGAAAAGGTGCCAGATTTTTATCAGGTCAGCGACCTCAGGGATCAGCTGACGAGTCATCTTGAAAGAGAAGTGGATATCCTTATCTTGAATACAGCCTCACCCATAATGCGGCGGCAGGTACTGAAATACGGCCAGCTGGTTAAAAAAAATGAAAAGGTATACAATGATTTTTTTGTTCGCACTCTAAACGAGTATAGCGACTTAAAATACCTGAGAAGGGAAGCAGAGGAAAGTATCATGTCGGGGAGACTATATGCCTGATAATGACGTAGTTATGGCCAAGGTTGCCATCATTCAGAGGTGTCTTAAAAGAATTCTGGAGACTACTAATAATGATCCCGATAGTCTTGATGATATTGACAAACAGGATATATTCGTATTGAACCTGCAAAGGTCGGTTCAGGCAGTAATCTATTTGGCAACCCATATTGTCGCCTCAGAGGGACTTGGTTTACCAGACACTATAAAGGATAATTTCCGGTTGCTTCTTGAAAAGAAAATAATAAGCAAAGAGATTGCCGTAAAAATGGAGCGGATGGTCGGTTTCAGAAATATCGCCGTTCATGATTATCAATTAATCGATGAGGAGATTTTAAAATCTATATTGAGGAAGCATCTGTCAGATATTGAGGAATTCTATACTGCGATCATAGAAAAATAGGGGCTCTGTCCCTAATTATGTTATGGATTTATTCGTATTAGTGGTATACAAACAATTATGGCAAGGCTTTTAAATGGGCCAGATTCTATTTAATTATATGGATGAAGAATTGTTGCTGGCTAAATGAAAAAATGGAGTATATCAAGGAGCAAGTAACGCCAGCAAGGAAAGCCCGACCCCGTACATTTAACCCACTACCACTGTTAAGGAGGAGGTATATTATGAAAAGAATGAGAACATTTTTTGTACTGTTGATTGTTGTTTCATTTATCGCCGGCACCCTTCCGTTTGCGTTTGCAGAACAGAGTGGAAAAATCAACATCAATACTGCGCCTCTTGAAGAATTGATAAAGCTTAAAAGTATTGGTCCCGCATATGCGAAAAAGATCATTACTTATCGCGATACCAACGGTCCGTTCGCAAACCCTGAAGACATTATCAACGTAAAAGGGATCGGACAGAAGACATTTGAAGTAAACAAGGATCGTATCTCAGTCAAGTAGTTCACAACTGACAGGGTAGTGGGTTAATACTATTACTCCGGCAACAATATACGTCAAAGCCGTCATTCCGGCGAAAGCCGGAATCCATAATTGGCCTGGATGCCGGATCCGGGACCGGCATGACATTTGACATGTTTAATTGCCATAGTAATAATATATAAACAGTTTGGCTGCGCGCCATTTTTACTGCCATGAAAAGTCTCATACTTAATAGAAACTTTTACCTGATGCTTTCGGCCGACGCGGTTCTTGTCGCGCTGGCTTATGGCCTGAGCTTTCTGGTTCGTTTTGAGTGGGCCATTCCCTCGCAGAGCCTGGTTAATTTAAAGACGATCCTTCCCTTCATTATTCCTCTTAAGCTGCTTTGTTTTTTTATATTCGGCCTTTACCGGGGCATGTGGCGATATACAAGCCTTGTGGATATAAAGCGCACCCTTAATGCGACGGCATTCTCATCGATGATCATTGTTCTGACTATCTTGTTTTTATACCGCTTCCAGGGTTATTCCCGTTCTGTTTTTGTCCTCGATTTTGTGTTCACTTTCCTCCTTGTGGGAGGGGTGCGCGTTCTGGTTCGGATGGTTTTTGCCGGCGATCATTCTTTTCCACGCATATTTTACCACCACAGTGAATCTTCCACGAGACGGATGCTTATCATCGGAGCAGGTGACGCGGGAGAAAAGGTTCTCAGAGAAATCCTTGAGCGCGACTCGATTAGCATTAAGCCTGTTGGATTTCTTGATGATGATCCGGTCAAGTTCGGCAAGGCAATACATTGTGTTCCTGTACTGGGGAAAACGAGTGATATCGGCCGGATTAAGTGTGATTTTGATGAGATCCTGATCGCTATTCCCTCGGTCCGGGGCGAGGCTATGCGCCGATTGGTCGATATCTGCGAGGCTACCGGAAAACCGTTCCGCACTGTGCCAGGAATATGGGAGCTTGTTGAAGGGAGGGTTTCGGTAAAATCGATCCGCAAGATACACTTAGAGGATCTGCTTGAACGTGACGAGATTCATTTAAACCAGGAAGAGATTCGTGAATATATAAAAGACAAGCGGGTCATGATTACAGGGGCGGGGGGATCTATTGGTTCTGAGCTGGTAAGGCAGGTGGGACGTTTTCATCCGCAGGCCCTGGCGCTCATAGATTTCAGTGAGGAAAATCTTTTCCGGATAGAGGGCGAGTGCACGCAGCGGTTCGGTTTTGTCCCGACATCGGGGTTTCTGGTTGATGTCAAAAATCGGGAATCTGCATGCAGGGCGTTTCGGAAATTCGCCCCTGACGTTGTCTTTCATGCCGCCGCTTACAAACATGTCCCCATGCAGGAGATGCACCCGTGGGAGGCGGTCCTTAACAATATTTCAGGCACACGAAACGTGGTTGATGCGGCCATTGAAAACCGGGTCCAACGCTTTGTCCTGGTTTCAACAGATAAGGCCGTGCGACCGTGCAATGTCATGGGCGCTACGAAGCGTGTGGCCGAGATGCTTGTGGAATGCATGAATGGGAGTGCTGTGACGCGCTTTATGGCCGTGCGATTCGGGAATGTGTTATGGAGTTCCGGTTCGGCGATCCCCCTGTTTCAGAAACAGATTGCGAAGGGCATGCCTGTGACGGTTACTCACCCGGACATGACCCGCTATTTCATGAGCATTCCGGAAGCTTCGCAGCTGATCCTTCAGGCGGGCGCGATGGGCCAAGGAGGCGAGATATTCATCCTGGATATGGGCAAATCAATGCGTATTGTCGATCTGGCCCGGGATCTGATACGTCTCAACGGCCTTGAGCCGGACAAGGATATCCCCATCCAGTTTATCGGACTGCGGCCCGGCGAAAAACTGTATGAAGAATTGATCACCGAAGGGGAAGGAATCGTGGCTACGAATCATGAGAAGATTCTTGTCCTTCATGCAAATAAAAATCATCGTGACATCCTCAACGATCAAATCGATGAACTCCTGTCTATCGCAACCACCTACGATGCCGCTGCCATAAAAGAAAAACTTTGTGAAATCGTTCCTGAGTACACGCCGGATTCTGGGATGTAATTTTCGATTTAAACTTGATACACTCGTAAAAAGCTCCGTTATGCCAACACGTCGGCATTATAATGGAAAGTAACTTGTTATGTAGCGTGGGGCCTCTGTGCCCCACAGAGCTGTTGCCCACTGAGGGGCAACGCTACTGGATACCGGATCAAGCCCGGTATGACAGTCCTGGGACTGCGTACTACGAATGCATTAAACTTGAGCACTTCCGAAAATCAGATAACAGGACAGGGAAATAGAAAAACAAGGCGGTGAAGTCTTTGCTATGGAGTCGCCTTTTAATGGTGAAGTGATGGATGGTGGCGTTTCACGGATACTTTTTGATAAACAGGACCATGAGCTCCTGGTTATCGTCAACGAGGTGCTCAACCGGGATAAGTCTCGGAAGTATCTCAAGAATCTCCTGAACCCCTATCTGCACCCACATGGGATCAAGGAAATGGCTGCCTCGAAGGAGTTGCGCGTTGCCTACGCCGTAATCCACCTGCTCAATTCCCTGGAGGTCGGTGAGGCGGACGATCGCCTCGGAGCACTGCGTTGTCTTAAGGATGAGGTGCTCTACAGCTCCCATAGTTTTCTCCGCAGGA
Source organism: uncultured Syntrophaceae bacterium (assembly GCA_964540715.1). Lineage (GTDB taxonomy): Bacteria > Desulfobacterota > Syntrophia > Syntrophales > UBA2210 > UBA2210. The sequence goes on from CAZINZ010000055.1 coordinate 6,556, forward strand.
ATACCGCCCGGGTACTCCTGCAGATCATGAAAAAGCTGGCTCAGGCCAGAGGGAATTATCGCCGGCAACTGGAACTGGCGCATGATTTCCGCATCGCGGCGTCCGGGAAACCACGCATTGTGCGCGAGCAGTTGCGACGTTATCACCTGCTGGAAATGCCGGAGGAATGGAACCAGATCGCGACTGATGATCATGTCCACGATGTAAATACCAAGGGGCGAAAATCCTCCACTCACCTGATAATGGATGCCTGGATCAAGGGTATCCGAAGGCTCAAGGTAATCTATTATAATCACGTAAAAGCGGATGTCGCCGGGGAGCTTCTTGAGGCGGCCGAGATTATGGGCATCAGGGTCAGGATCGGCGTCGAATTTCCCGCCCGGTTTCATGACAAGTATGCGTTGTTTATATGGGCGCCACGAGGGCTTCTGGACGCGCATGATTACCTGAACTTCCTGAAGGAAAAGCCGGTCGAATCTTTTATGGCTGAGGGGCGCAGGATTTCGGAATACCAGCAGAGTTATATCCTGGCGGTCCTCCGGGAGTTTAACGACAGGCACCGTCACTCAATAGAAGCTGACTATGGATTTCTCCCTCCCCCGCTTGACAAGGGGGAGTTCCTGTCTTTTGTGGGCGTCGGTCAGGCGTCATTGCTGCACCTGGCCGAGTACGTGCATACAAAAATGCTGCCTGTAATGAAGGATCATGTTGCCGGTCTGAGAGCACTGTATGCCGGGGCGGAGGCTGAAGAACGTCAGCGTATGACCGGCATTGTGGAGGATCTGAACCACCTGGATTCAGAGTCTATCGTGGAGCGGTACCTGCGTTCGTCCCACAACCCTTCCGTTCCGGACCCCAATATTCCGTGTGACGGGGCGGATGTTCCGGAGTTGCTGACCCTGTCACCGCGTGAGCTTCTCAAACAGCTGGGACATCTTAATGCCGGCTACAGCATTACCCTTGCCCTTGGCAATCTGACCGTCGAGGATGTAATTGAGCTTCTCTATGATTGCGGGGGAATGATTACGCATCTTGAGATATTCAATCTCAAGGACTATGTAACGGGCAAAGGGCCTCACAATGCAGAGATCGGTGAGTTGCAAAGGGCTATCAACGACGATAACATTATAATATTAAAACGTATTATACAGGAATCCATCAGGCGACTGAACGCGGAGGATCCCGGGAGAATCGAAAAGTTCACGCAGATCCTGCGTGACATCTCGACGTTTCGATCTTATTATAAAGGGACACTTCTCAAAAGCCGCGTCGGCAGCGATTCGACAGGACGTTCACACCATCTCTATGGAATGGGCCTTGTTATCAAAGACACCCTTCCCCTCAGTGCGCGAAGAGAGATACGAAACGCCCCGCCCTTTTCCCGTCTCACCATCCCTGTTAATACTCCGGTTTATCTGCGCGCCAACTATTTGCCACGCAACAATTCCAGCAGTCCTGCAAATGTCTTTTACCGCATGGCCTGCTGTATTCCCGGTCTGCGTCTCATAGGAAGGAAGCGTCTTGAGGAATGGGAGATCGACCGGTTTTCCACCCACACTGGTATGGGAACCGGGGGTAATATAGTCACACTTGGCGGATTTGACGAAGAGAGCACCAATGATCTCTATATTCAATCCCAGGGCCCGCAAAAGACACGGGCGGGAATATCGTGGGAATATCTGAACAGTGGTCTGAAAAACTGGATGAAGGTGCTGATAGGATTTGTGCCGGCATTTCTCACTTTTTACCTTACCAGGGACTGGTGGCTGCTTTCATGGTTCGGGGCGTTTATCTGGTTCGGGATTACGGGCGCGCGTAACATACTTCAATCAGTTATAGGCGGCGGCGGCATTCGCCGTTCTCCGCTGTTGAAATGGAACGATTATGTCAGCTGGGACCGTCTGACGGATTCCCTCCTCTTTACCGGGTTTTCCGTTCCCCTACTCGATTACCTTGTAAAGACCCTGCTGCTGGACAGGGCATTCGGTATTACGACTTCTACCAGCCCCGTCCTGCTGTATACAGCTATAGCCCTGGCAAACGGCCTGTATATCTCAACACATACCGCATTTCGAGGCCTGTCGAGGGGCACCGTAATAGGGAACTTTTTCAGAACGATCCTTTCAATTCCCATTGCCGTTGTATTCAGTATGATAACCGGTGACATCCTGCTTGCGTGCGGCGTGATGGATGTAAACGCCGTTCTCCAGAGATGGGCGGCCGTGATTTCCAAGGGCGCGTCCGACTGTGTCGCTGGTTTTATAGAGGGAATTGCCGATCGTTATCAGAATATACGCATCCGCATGCGGGACTATCGAAGCAAGCTGGCGCAGATGTTTGACATATATACCCGCATGGAACTGCTCTTCCCCGAGTCCGACGTGTGTGAAATGCTTGAATCTCCCAAGCGGTTCATCCGCGCCATAAAGGCCGAGGCCCGCGACCTGGAAAAGATAGTGATTATTAACGCCCTTGACCTGCTGTATTTCCGGATGTACCAGCCACGCGCCGGAAGCGCGCTGAGCGCAATCGTAAAGGGGATGTCCACCGAGGAACGCCGGATCTTTATTCGCGTCCAGTCGGTTCTTGAACGTAACAGGGAGGTAAGCCAGCTGTTTGTCGATGGGATTGTGGGGAAGAATTTCTCGAAGGCGCTGTCATTTTACCTTGACAGTTCAGGCCCGTACCTGGCCACAATAAAAAAGATGATCTGAGAAATCAGAATATCAGTATATGACCCTTATTATTGCTCACAGGGGCGCACGAAGCCTGGCCCCGGAAAACACTCTTGCCGCGGCCCGCAAGGCCCTGGAAGTGGGCGCCGGTCTGTGGGAAACGGACGTGGTGGTAACTGGCGACGGTGAGTTGATCCTTTTACACGATGATTCTCTTGCCCGCACCACCAATGTCAGCGACTGTTTCCCGGATCGTGCTCCGTGGACCGTTACGACATTTACCCTGGATGAGATCCGTTCGCTCGACGCGGGTTCCTGGTTTGCGAGAACAGATCCTTTCGGTCAGATCGCGGCGGGACTTGTAACTCGCGAAGCTCTGTCGGCTTACCGGAACGTGAAGATCCCCACCCTTGGTGAGGCTCTGCGTTTTACAAAGGATGCATCTTTTTGTGTTAACCTGGAGTTGAAACGCCTTCCCTCCCCCATGAAGAATTTTCCCCTTGTTGAACGGGTGCTTGCGATGATAGACGATGCCGGTATAGAACATGAACGCGTTATTGTTTCCTCCTTTAATCATGAATGGTTGCGTGAGGTCCAGGCCCGGGAACCCTCCCTTGCAATACAGGCCCTGGCAGGTTGTTCTGAAACCGATATCCTGGACTGGGAAAATCTGGAATTTAAAACTTATAATGTTCTCAGCACACTGATAGATGAAAAACAGGTGATAGCATTAACAGAAAAGGGGATATCCGTTAATCCCTTCACCGTGAATGAAGAAGCCGAGATGCTGAAGTTCGCCGAGGCGGGCGCTGCCGGGATTATCACTGATTTTCCTCAGAGAGCTGTTCATCTGCTGCGAAAAGAAAAAGCCGGGGATTCGAGTGATCGAGGGATGGCCAATGTTAAATAATTTTTTGAGAAGTAATCATGATCAAGACTGATGTAATCATTATTGGTGGCGGCTCCACGGGATGCGGCATAGCAAGAGACCTGGCGTTGCGGGATATCCCTCATTGCCTGATTGAAAAAGGTGATTTTGCCGCCGGAGCAACGGGCGCGTGCCACGGTCTGCTTCACAGCGGCGGCAGATATGCAGTGAATGATCCCGAGGCGGCGGCCCAGTGCATTTCCGAAAATATGATCCTGCGAAGAATAGGTGTAAAATGCGTTGAGCAGACGGGCGGTTTATTTGTGCGTCTCCCCGGCGATTCAAAGAAGTTCAGGGATATGTTTCTGAAGAGCTGTGAAGAAACGGGCATCTCTACCGAGGTGCTTTCCCCGAGCCGGGCTCTTGACCTGGTACCAAATCTCAACCCGTCTATCGAAGAAGCGATAACCGTGCCTGACTGTTCCATCGATCCCTTCAGGTTGTGCATGCTGAACATCACCTCGTCCCTCAGGTGGGGTGGTGAGATCCTGACCCATAAAAAAGTGGTGGCTGTCATCCGGGAGCATGGCAGATGCGTTGGAGTAAAGGCGCAGGACGAATCAACAGGCCAGACCACGGAGGTCAGGGGCAGGATTATCATAAATGCCGCGGGCGCGTGGGGGGACAAGATTGCGTCTCTGGCCGGAAGCAGTGTCCCGATGACCCTGTCCAAGGGGAGCCTTATCATTACAAACCACCGGTTGACGAATATGGTGATAAACAGGCTGCGGCCTTCATCCGATGGAGACATTATTGTACCCAATGAGGCAGTATGTCTCGCAGGAACTACATCCATAACGGTCAGTGATCCTGATGAAAACGAGGTCGATCCGGCCGAAGTGGATATAATAGCAACCCAGGCGCAACAGATGCTGCCTGACTTTGAGGGCACACGACTGATCAGGACCTACGCGGGCGTCCGGCCTTTGCTTAAGGCGGATGGCGGAGACGACAGGGAAATATCCAGAGGTTTCAGGATAATAGATCACGAAAACGGTATGTTAAGTATCATGGGAGGAAAACTCACTACTTACAGGCTTATGGCGGAAAAGATATCCGACAGAGTAGTGGAGGTCCTTGGTCTTAAGACGAGATGCCGGACTGCGGAACTTCCCCTCGAGGGGCAGGAGGAATTGAGCGGATATCCTCTCTCCAGACGGTTGAAATCCCTGAAAAACATTGTATGTGAATGTGAGCTGGTGACAGCGGATGATGTGGAGAGGGTTGCCAGGGAAATCGGCACCAGACGTATCGGGGATATCCAGCACAGGACGCGGCTGGGTATGGGGCCGTGTCAGGGAGGCTTTTGCACTTACCGGGCGCTGGGGATCATGCAAGAGACGGGGGAAATGACCCCGGAGGAATCCATGCATGTTCTCAGGGAATTTCTGCAGAGAAGATTCAGGGGAATCAAACCGGCCCTGTGGGGTGATCAACTCCGGGAAGAACAGCTTGTTGAGAGCATATATCTCGGCATCCTGGGTATGGAGCAGGAACAATGAGCGTCACCTACGATGTGGTGATCACGGGCGGAGGGATGTCGGGCATGATGGCGGCGATCACGCTTGCGGATGCGGGCAGAAGCGTCGCCGTGGTCTCAAAAGGCGATCCCGTCTGTTGTCTTTCCACAGGCTGCATAGATGTAATCGCTGACGGCAACAGCCCTCTGGAGTCAATCTGCTCGCTGCCGGATAATCACCCCTATCATCTCGCTGGAATAGACGTCATCAATAGTTCCCTTGAGATGTTCAAGTCTGTCATGTCGGCGGAAGGCGGGGCGTATGCGGGTGATGCGCGTGCAAACAGAAGGATACTGACACCGCTGGGCAGGCATAAGACTACATGCCTTGTGCCCGGCGCAATGGAATTCGCCGACTTTCATCCTGATGAATATATCCATATAATATCGTTTGAAGGGATGAAGGACTTTTATCCGAATTACATCACATCAAATTACAAAAACTCAGGTTTTTCTATTTTTGACGCGGGGGTCTCCACCACGATGGGTATCGCCCGGCGGTTTGAGAACAGACAGTTTCTTGAAGGATTTATATCGTGGTTAAAGGGTCTCGACATCCCGGAGGGAAGAATAGCAATGCCGGCGGTGCTTGGCATGCGTTTTGCCGAAGATGTGTGTAATGAGATATCGGCAGAACTCGACAGAAAAGTATTTGAGATACCCACCCTGCCACCCTCTTTGCCCGGCCTCAGATTGTTTGGCGGACTGAAAAACGCCCTGCTGAAAAGGGGTGGGCATCTTTACTGGGGGAAAGAGATATGCAGTGTTGAAAAATCGGGCAGCCAGATCGAGGCGGTTACACTTGCCGGCGCCGGGAGATCCACCCGTGTGCAGGGAAACGTGTTCATGCTGGCCACGGGTTCATTTGTAAGCGGCGGACTTCACGCGTCAATGGACGCGGTCAGAGAGACTGTATTTGATCTGCCAGTATATCTCCCCGGAAAGAGGGAGTCCTGGTTCAACAACGACTTTTTTGCCCCGGGACACCCTATTGAAAAGTCCGGTATATGTGTGGATAAATCCTTCAGACCTGTCGATTCCAGGATTGAGAACCTCTTTGTGTGCGGGAGCATACTGGCCTTTTCAGAGGTGATGAAATACGGTTGCGGCCACGGCATGGCCATAGCTACGGGCGTGGCGGCCGCGAATGTGTGTGGGGAACTGGTATAGTGGAATTTGATTTTCAACATTGCATAAGGTGTACCATCTGTGTGGCGAACTGCCCTGTGTCACGGGTAAATCCGGATTTCCCCGGCCCCAAACAGGCTGGCCCGGATGCGGAGCGTTTCCGCTCGGACGATGAAACATCTATAGATAAATGGATAAGACTCTGCAACCAGTGTAAGCGATGTGAAGTGGCCTGCCCTTACGGTGTTAACCCGGCTCAGATCATACTCAAGGAACAGGTCCGATATGGCGGGAAACATTTCAGGCCACTTGCATCCCGCGTATTCGCCAATACCTACTGGCTTGGAGCTCTCGGTTCCCTTATTGCCCCTGTGGTCAACATCCTGACCCCACGAGCATTCGTGAAAAGGGTGCTGAATGTATTCGGAATATCGACGTCCATCCCGTTCCCCCAATATCGCTTCCATTCCATGAACAGGAGCTGGAGATGGAAGGGCCCTCGTAAGAGCCGGAAGAAGGTAGTGTTTTTCTACGGCTGTTTTCTGAACTACAACCGGCCCGACCTGGGGAGAGATATACGGGATTTTCTGGCGTCTCTCGGGGTTCGTGTAATCATGCCGAAGCAGGTGTGCTGCGGTCTGCCGGCCCTGGGTAATGGAGACATTGACACGGCAAGGAAATTCGCAAGCAAAAATGCACGCATTCTTGCCGGCTACATAGACCGGGGATACGATGTGTTATATTCGTGTACATCATGCGGTCTATCCCTCACGCAGGACTATCCGGGAATACTGGATGTGCCATACGGCAGAAAGGTTTCTGAGAATTCCTACAATCTGCATGAATATATACTTAACCTTATGGAAGAACATTATATTGACCCGGTCCTTGAACCCTTTCATCGGAGAGTGGCGTATCACATCCCCTGCCATCTGAGAGCGCTGGGCATCGGTTATCCTGCTGCGAGGCTTTTTGAAAAGATCCCCGGTCTTGATGTCCATATCCTTGAGGATAACTGCTGTGGTCTTTCCGGAAGCTATGGTTTTAAAACGAGCAATGAGGATACAGCCGTAAAACTTGGCATCACAGCGGCGCGGGCGGTAAAGGCTGTTGATCCCGACATGCTGGCGTCGGACTGCGGTGCGTGCAGGATGCAACTTGAGTATTTTTCCGGTGTTCCCGCTTTTGATCCTTCGGAGATACTGATGAAGTCCCTGAAAAATTCCAAGGCAGCGAAATAGAAGGTCTGCCGCACTCGCAAAAAGCTCCGCTATGCCGACACATCGGCATTATAATGGGAAGAAAATCCAACTGTTTGAAGTGCGTGGGTACGACTTTTAGATCTTTAGCCGGGCAATAACAACATCCCCAAAATGGTCCTGAGCGAAGAAAACTGACTTTTGGCGGGCTTGTCTTCTTTACATATCCGAATTTCCGAGTATCTTTATGATCTGCGGCCCGAATTTCTTTAACTTCGCGGTGGATATTATTCCTGTCTCACTCAGCGATTCGATGGTCTGGCCATTTCCTCTTGACAGGTCCATTATGTTTCTGTCGGAGAGCACAAGAAAAACGGCTGTATTGGTCCCCTTTGCCGTTTCGAATCGCCAGCGGTAGAGGTCTTTCAACCGACGCTTCTGAAAATCCTCCAGGTCGTCGTACCCTTCAAGCCTGGAGAACCCTTCCGGATTGAAGGTTTTTTCACTCCACTTCACACCTGCCATCTTATGGAAGATGTCTTCAGCCGCTTCCTCCAGTTTGTTGTTTATCAGACCTTCCTTGAGGTGAAAGAACAGGTCCGGCAGATAGCGGGTATCAAGCGCCGCGTAATTCAGCTGTTCATCTGTCAGAGGCCGTATATCCCATCTTGACCGTTGAATCTTCTTTGGCTTTTTCAGCTCCACCCCGAGACATTCACTGACAATTGACGTAAGGGAAAGGGCTTTGACCCCAAGAATGGAAGCTGCCCTGTAGGTATCGAAGATATTCCTGAACCTGAAGCCGTAATCCCTGTTAAGCAGGCGGATGTCATTGTCACATGCGTGGATAATCTTAACTATTGATGGATTTATGAAGACATCACCCAGAAAAGAGATATCCATGTCCAGAAACGGATCAAAGAGATATACGCGAGATTCCGTGCATACCTGTATCAGACACAGCTTCTCCCGGAAGTACCTGAATGAATCGTATTCGGTATCTATTCCTATATACCGCGCGCCTGGCATATCGCCTTGTGCCGCCTCAAGTTTTTGCGGATTGTCCACAAATATCCGTTTGATGTCCAAAATATAATCCTTATCCGGTCCTGTGTGTCTTCTTCCAGGTGTAACTTCCGGCAAAGAGCAGAGCCACCGAAAGGGGTATGGTGCATAGAAGCAGGCCGCTGTGGCCTGAGAGTTTCAAAATGAGTCCGGTCACTCCTCCTCCAGCAATGGCGATCATCGCTCCCGCGGCGTTCAGACCGAATCTTTCTGCGTGAAATCCGAACAGGATCGGGATGACAAGCCCCGCTGAGTAGATTGTGTATGCCAGCAGTAGAGAAGCTATGATACCCTGCAGGGTCAGCGCGATCAGGAGAGACACAACCCCCGTGACGATTACGCATATCCTGGATATCTTCAGCAGATTTTTTTCATCAATCTTGAACAGGGGGCCTAGTATATCCGAGGTGATGATGGTGCCAGTGGTGAGCAGACATGTGTCAGCCGAGGACATTACCGCCGCCAGAAAGGCAATCATTACGAGTCCGTTCAAACCTGTCGGGATTGTGCTCATGACAAGCGCGGGCAACGCGCTCTCCGGCTGGATCTCCGGCAGGAGCACCCGTGCGGCAATCCCCGCGAATGTTATAAGAAAAGCTGTGGGTATCATAATGGACGCGGTCAGCATAAGGGATTTTCTGGCAACTTTGGGATCTCTGGAACAGAAAATTCTGGAATATATATCCGGGCCGACAAGGTATGTCGCGCCAACAAAGAAGAGAAAAGTCAGGAGATTGATCCATCCGAAATCGGGCGCCGTTGGGAATGAAAAGTACGAGGGAGAAAGGTTCTCTGCCATTCCAGACAGCCCGCCCGCGGCGGATACGCCTGCAATTGTACAGACTATAATGCCCGCAATAATAAAGATTGATTGTATGAGATCTGTACGCAGGATGGAATACTGGCCACCGAGAAGGGTGTAAATGATAAAAACAGATCCGGCAATGATCATCAACCAAGCGGACTGCCCCGGCCATAACACCGACAGTATCTTGCCCGCCGCAATGATCTGCGCCGCGATTATTCCAAGCCACGCAGCGGCGATCAGAACAGAGGCGATAATCCTGATCGCATTTCCTCCGTACTGCTTTTTGAGGATTTCGGGGAGGGTGTATACCTCATAGTTCCTGACCCGTTCGGCGAACCATACAGAAAGTACTATGAGTCCTATTGCACCTACGAGCATCCACCACGCCCCCACAAGGCCCTTCGAATAACCCAGGCCGGCAATGCCGATGGTGCTTGAACCTCCTATTATCGTGGCCAGCAGAGAACCGGTTACCGCCGGGGTATTGGCGTTTCTGTCCGCGACAAAGTAACTCGAGGCACTCTTGATCTTCTTCATGCTCAGGATACCTACAAGCATCATCCCCAGAAGAAAGGCTCCCGCTATGATATTGTTCATCTGTTCCTCTCCCGCGGGGAAATGCACCCACGCTGCTGCGCGCCGGTATCATACCTTCCCGGCGAAGGAATGTCCGGCCCATTG
>CAZINZ010000056.1:0-16476 GCA_964540715.1 uncultured Syntrophaceae bacterium
GGAAAAACATCCCTGCGTTCAGTGTCAGAGCTGACCCTGAAGAAGTGAGGTAATTGGAAGGGGAGGGGGGTCAAATCTTTATCATTGAATTTATGGGGATTTGGCATTCATGGTAAGAATCTTAGTGGGAGTATTAAAGAATAAACATTTGACCCCAAGCTCCCCCCTCTTTTTTACGAGCGGATCACTGCCATGGTAAAAGCAACAACCAGGATACCCATTTCAGACATCATACTCGATGAAGCAATATACCCGCGAGACAGGATTGATCAGAAACGTGTCGGCATATTTACAGCAAATATCAGGGATGGTTTCACCTTTGATCCTATTGAAGTAGAACCCGCGCCCGACAAGCCCGGTAAATACCGCATCCTCGATGGCGCGCACAGATGGAGCGCCTACAAGGCGGCAGGGATAACAGAGGCTGCCGTCATAATAAAGGACCTGGCTGGCTTCGACCCCCTGCTCTATGCAGCCCAAAAGGCCATAGGCCCCCGGCAACTGACGGAAGAGGAAACAAGAAAGACTGCGAGACGGGCATTTCAGAACAATCCCCGTCTGACATCTTCAGAGATTGGTAAGGTCATTGGCCGTTCCCGGCAGGCAGTAGATTCCTATATTGCCGATCTCCGGGCGGCAACCCAGATGGGCATGGAGCTCAAGATATTCCGTATGAACCGCCTCGGGATTCCACAGGACAGGATTGCAGAAAGATTGGGACTGGTCAGGGAAACGATTCGTAACCATTTGGCCAAAATGCCAACATTGGCATTTCAGCCAAATACCGATTTATCGAGGGGTTTCACCGTCTCCCAGGTGGCCGAAAAACATGGCTGGACAGAGCCGATGGTATGGTCGCTGGCCTTGGAAGGAAAAGACGATCTCCAACGATTCAAAGAACTTGACTGGGGTTTAAGGACATGGGACACGTGGGACTGGAATGACTGCGACCGGCGTTTCGGCGATGAGTGGCCGGGACGTATTCCAGGCCAGATGATAGCGCATATTCTCTACTATTTTTCACAACAGAACGACCTGGTCTTCGATCCAATGGGCGGCGGCGGTGTTACATCCGATGTCTGTCTGGCATTCAACCGCAGATGCTGGACCGTGGATATGATAGACCGTCCCGATGCCAGGCCCGAGATAGAGCCATATTACTGGGATCTGCACGGCGATCTCACAAAGGATCGGAAGACGCCCGGATTTTTCACAGCTAAACAGAAACCCGACCTCATCATATTCGATCCCCCCTACTTTGACAAAAAGCGGGATGACTACGATCAAAGGAGCATATCCACGCTGCCGCGTCAGGAATACCTGGAATTCCTTGAGTACCTTTTTGCCTTCATGAAGCGGCATACAAAGAAGACGACACGGCTTGCCTTTATCAACGCGGACTGGCGTGATTTTCAGAACACACCCGCTGCCGAGGAAACACGTGAAGGATCGATCCTGATAGATGATTATCTCAGGATTTTGAATAAAACTGGATGGCAGCACACGCATATCATTCAGGCACCCATGTCGGCGGAACGCTTCAGCGCCGGGATCGTCGCCGCAATGCAAAAGAAGAGAATCCTGGGAATCACAAGCCGGTACGTGATAATCTTGAAGCAGTAATGTGGGAGAAAAGCTCTGACCCTGTTCCGCAGTATGTTCGTTCCGTGCGAATCGAATAGTGTCGCCGTCGCATCACCTGGCGTAAATCATCAAGAATATTACTTTTACTTGACATAGCTTTTGGCCTATTTTAACATGTTTTTCATTACCATAAAGAATATTGAATGTTGAATATTGACGGCAAGCAAATTTGCCTGTTCATCCATTCAATATCAGGATATCAGGCAGAATTGCCTGATATGTAAATGTTGGGCCTATAGAAAAATTATGCCACTAAATCACACTTCAATGTACTCAGAACTCACTGATGAGCATTTTAAAGCCATTGGTAAAATAGTCGTGGAGTGGTCAAACATTGAATTTCTTTTAGGCTATCTTCTAAGCAGGCTCCTGGTGACCCCGTCATTTCTTGCTCGCTCTTATACTGATCGAATGAATGCCGCAAAAATCCAAGAAGCAATAGTAGAGGCTACTGAAATCCATAAACAAAGATATGGCTGCAAGATAATTCCAGAGGAAGTTCTTGATGAAATAATAAACTTAAACAATAAGGTCAGAGTGTTACGGGGGAAAAGAAATAAGTTTGCCCATTTCTGTTGGACACGCAGTAATGACAATGAAATCTTTGGCACTAACTTATCCGGTGGTGTGCCCAATAGTAAGAAAGGAAAAAAGGGCTACATTACCTATACGGTTTCTGAGTTGGCTGAATTTTATAAAGAAGCATACGAGATAGTGGACAAACTTTCACAATTGGCCGAGATTCTCCCAGAAATGGAAGAGGATGGCCTAACAAAAAAATTAACAAGGACGTAAAAAGCGACGCTTTTTCGTCGCTATGCTTTTTACGCCTGTTATTTATACCGTTGGGTTTACTAAGGAGGTCGGTATCAGTGTCCGGACCAGTAGCAAAAGAAAACGTCGTACAGGCTTGCCTCAATGGTTTAAAAAGAATGTGAACCTGGCCCCAATTACTGTATGGTCGCTGGCCTTGGAAGGAAAAGACGATCTCCAACGATTCAAGGAACCTGACTGGGGTTTAAGGACATGGGACACGTGGGACTGGAATGACTGCGACCGGCGTTTCGGCGATGAGTGGCCGGGACGTATTCCAGGCCAGATGATAGCGCATATTCTCTACTATTTTTCACAACAGGACGACCTGGTCTTCGATCCAATGGGCGGCGGCGGTGTTACATCCGAGGAAAGAATGTGAATCCGTCCCCAATTACTGTGTTTTTAGCTAAGCAGAGGAGTAGGTTAAAAAGAGTCTATTTATTGTAAGATGATTAACCCTATGGGTTCTTAGTAACAAAAAGCTCGTGTGTAAGTTCCCAAAATCCGAATCCAAACTTATTAAAGATGGTATCCCGTCCCAGTAATCCACAGAAAAGGGGGTGAGTTGGAAGCGTTTGCATCAAGCTAATAGGACATTGTCGAATGATCTTTCCAAAAACTTCTATAGTGGCATTATATTGATAGGAATCTACTTTACCGCCCCCGGTATCAGTTGTTACATTTAGTCCTTCATCCCATGAACCCAAACCAAGAAGGGGATAAAGGTCTGCTCTTAGTGTTGTTACACTCGCACCTGTATCAAATAACAAGGACAAAGTAACACTTTTTCCACTTTTTTGTATCAGATTGATCTGAACCAAAGGTAACCAAACGGCAGAACCATCCGATTCTTTTGCTTTATAAAACTTTACATTTTGTTCAAAGCTCTTGTCGGGCATATGCGAATGTCCATGTAACTGGTTCAGCGGGTATAAGAGTAATTAGTGGCCTGTCATACCCTTCAATTTGACTCATAAGTTCGGGTAAAGTGGGGGAGGATGCTACGATCTTCCTGTTATAAACTGCTACCCATTTTCCACCATATTCTCGACGAATAGTATCAAGATTTTTGCTTAACCAACTCATTTTATCGTCTTTGTCCGGAAGCGGTAGATTTCTATGTATAAAACTTACTTGTTGGGGGGTGAAAAGGTTTTCAGCTGCAATTTGCCAACACCGGATCATTAAGTGACCTTCTTCTGTAACGTTAGCATCAACTCCTGCTTTCTCAAGGGAAGCAAGAAATTCCATGGGAGAGTTGGCATCAAGAGAAAAAGATCCAACAATACTATCCAAATCAACCATTGTTCCTGATGATCTCATTTTCCAGCCCCATCTTTTTTAAGAAGTAATTTGCCTATGGTTTCTGCATGAGGCAACCCAACCGTGATTGTAGCCTTTAGGCGTGTTTTAACATTCTTAATTTGTGAATCGGGACTAGGCGGACCAGGAATGCTTTCATAAAACTGCATTACAATCTCTTTCTCTGTATTGATGATTTGAGCATAATCAGAAAAAAATGAAATTGCATCTTCTGGTTGTTCAAAAACACGAGTTACCTTTAGCTTTTCAACAACATGCATAATATAACCCCCTTTTTATTCATAGAAGAATGCAAAAAGCTATAAATAGGATTAAATGTCGTTACATTACCTACCCTGAAGATTCTTCTGCCCCTATTTATCAAATATTTTCAAGGAAAGAAACCCTTTTATTCAAGAAAGTTATTCATACTTACAGAAAAACTCTTTCTCCTTCATCTCCGGTCATCTTCATGTTCATACTCTTGCAAATTCATTCCCGTTCTCAAGCGTTAGTTAAGTTGCAATGTGGTGCAAAAGTGGTGTGACCCTCTTGTAAGTTATAAATATCATTAAAAAATAGTGACAGCGACTATTTTTCTTGGAAAAGGTGGCTAAAAATTTCTTGACTATGCACAGACTAAAAGATAGCTTCCCCCCCAACTGTGGTACATTGATCCGTATTAGGAAAAATTATCTCTAAAGACGTTGAAAAAAAATGATCAAAAACCGCTTTGATTCAAGGTTAGCCACAGAACAAAAACCAAAGGAGAATACACCATGGCAAAGATGACGGACCGCATGAAGCAAGTATTTGAGAAAGTTCCCGTGGCTGTGCTGGCAACGGCAACAGGAGACGGGACCCCCAATGCGGTACCCATGGCAGCGAAAAAAATCATTGACGATGAAACCATTCTTTTATCCGATCAGTATTTTAATAAAACCCTGGCCAATATGAAGTCCAATCCCAAAGCCTCGGTGACCTTTTGGGAGAAGACTGAAGGATACCAGTTCAAAGGAACCATTATCATTGAAACGAGTGGCGAACGTTACGAAGAAACGGCCAAATGGATCGAGGAACTTGGCAATGCTATAGGAGTTACAATGAGATCCAAGGGCGCCGTAATTATGAAAATTGATGAAATTTATGGAGTTACTCCCGGACCAGACGCCGGAAAGTTGCTGGTCTAGAAATACTTAGAAAAAGTAGAGACATCCATATCCCCCTATCCCGTAACTTCTTTAAGGACGCCTTCTACCTTTGTCCGTATTTCAGCCAGGCCTTCTTCGGTCTTCGATTCGAAACGCAGAACCAGGACGGGCTGGGTGTTTGACGCCCGGACGAGGCCCCATCCGTCTTTGAACTGCACGCGCACGCCGTCGATGTCGATCACATCATACTCAGCCGCGAACCGTGCTTTGACCTTTTCCACTACCTGAAACTTTGTATCATCGGAACAGGCCACTCGTATTTCGGGGGTGTTGAAGGTGCGGGGGATATCCGAGAGGAGTTCGCTGACCTTCTGCCCCGTCAGGGAGAGTATCTCAAGGAGGCGCAGCGAGGCGTAGATGGCGTCGTCGTAGCCGAAATAGCGGTCCGCGAAGAAGATATGGCCGCTCATCTCTCCTGCCATGAGGGCGTGTTCCTCCTTCATCTTTCCCTTGATCAGTGAATGGCCTGCCTTCCACATGATTCCCCGGCCGCCCTTCTGTGCTATGTCGTCGTAGAGTGTCTGAGAGCACTTAACCTCTCCTATGATCGCCGCGCCGGGGTTCTCTTTCAGTATGGATCGAGAGAAGAGAAGCAGAAGCTCGTCTCCCCTCACAATCTTCCCCTCATCCGTTATGACACCGATTCGGTCCGCGTCTCCATCGTAGGCGATTCCGACATCCGCCTTCTTCTCCTTGACCAGTTGTATGATCCCGGTGAGATTTTCTTCGACGGTTGGATCGGGAAAATGATTGGGAAAATTGCCGTCCATATCGCAGTAGAGTGGGGTGACGGAGCATCCTAAGCGTTCAAGGAGAGGGATGCCGAAGAATCCACCTACGCCGTTGCCTGCGTCGATAATGACTTTCAATCCTTTTTTTATCTTTACATTATCGAATATATAATTCTGGTAATCCGCTGTAATGTCTCTGTGCTCAACCGTTCCCTTTCCTGTCTCGATCTTGTCGGGATTGCCTTCAATTATTTTTCTCAATTCCTGTATGCTTTCACCATAAATTGTGTCGGGGCCTATGCATATCTTGAAGCCGTTGAATTCAGGTGGATTATGGCTTCCGGTAACCATGACTCCGCCGTCAGCATTCAGGTGTCTGATGGAATAGTAGAGGATAGGAGTGGCGCATAGACCAATATCAATCACATTGATGCCAGTCGAAAGAAGTCCCTCTGTGAGTGTGTTGAGATATTCTTCGGAGGTCAACCGGCAGTCTCTTCCAATAGTCATGACCTTCACGTTCCGTTTTTTTCCATATGTTCCGATTGCCCTCCCCAGGTCATAGACGAAGTCATGATTAAGGTCTTCTCCTACGAGTCCTCTGACATCATATTCCCTGAATACCTGCGGATTCATATTCTTCCTCCTGAGTGTTTAGTATGGCGGATATTACCATATATGGCGGATTTAGACAATAAATGTTCGTAACCTCTAATGAGACAGTTTTTTCTTGAATTGGTTTGATTTCTGGTCTAACTTCCCGAGACTATTTAAATATGGAGGTAGCTATGGGAATCGAATTTACAATTGAAGGAAATATCGCAAAAGTCGGGTTAAATATTCCCGAAACAAAAAATGCACTCAGCCCTCAGGCCCTGCTTGATCTGTACGAAACCTGGCAGGAGTGTCAGGAAAACAGCAAAGTGCGGGTGGTAGTATTCTACTCAGCCCTGCCTGATATTTTTTGCTCGGGGATGGATCTGAAGACCGCTATTCCGGTTCTAACAGCGGCCCGGCAACCGGAAACGGAAGCTGAGAAATGGCTCATTTCATGGGGGGATGCTGTAGGAAAAGCCATGCTGAAATTCAAAGAACTGGACAGACCCGTTATTGCCGCAATTAATGGGTACTGTCTCACAGGCGGATTTGAAATGGCCATGGGTTGTGAACTGAGGGTTGCATCTGAAGATGCCGTTTTCCAGATGAGAGAGGCCACTCTTGGCATCATGCCGACGGGAGGTTCAAATATCTTTCTGCCGATGCAGATAGGAAGCACACGGGCGATGGAAATTCTCCTTACAGGAAACAACTTCTCGGCTGCGACGCTTTACGAATGGGGGTTCTTAAACAAGGTCGTTCCAAGAGAAAATCTGATGGACGAGTCGATGGAACTTGCCGGAAGAATAGTCAATAACGGCCCCATGGCGGTACGGTCAATGGTTGCTCTTGCACAGCAGATAAAGGGACTGTCATTCAAGGAAGCCATGGATAAGGAAGTAGAGGTGGGATTGCCGGTATTCATGAGTGAAGAGGCCCGGGAAGGCGTGAGGGCCCAGAAAGAAAAGAGAAGGCCAAATTTCTGAGAAATTGCTGGATTTACTTTGTGGGTCAGGACAAGCTGCTGATGTCCGGAACGAATCGATTCTTCAATATCTGTTGACACCTGTTTCTGGCCGTGTTAGATTCACTGGAACTCAACAAAATTGCAAATGAGCTACTGGGAGGTAGATTTATGGGCTGGCAGGATAATGAAGGTTCCCCTTGGGGAGGTCAAAAACCGCCTGATTTTAAAGAAGCGGTTGAAAGGATCAAGAAGTCGATTCCTTTCAAGCTTCCATTTGGCGGAAAACATGGTTTAATCCCACTGGTTGTGGTGGTTTTATTGATCCTCTGGCTTGCGTCAGGCATCTATTTTGTCGCTCCTGACGAAGTTGGTGTGGTCAAGAGATTCGGCAAGGCGGTGCGCACCACTACACCTGGTCCTCACTACCATATTCCCGCCCCGGTAGAAACGGTTATGAGGCCGAAGGTGACGCAGGTGCGGAGAATTGAAATAGGGTTCAGAACCATAGGAGACAGGCAACTCGGAAGATTCAGGGCAGTAACGAATGAAAGCCTGATGCTTACCAAGGCGGAAAATATAGTCAACCTGACCTTTATCGTACAGTACAAGATAAAAGATGCGATGGCATATTTGTTTAATGTGAAAGATCAGGACAAAACGGTAAAGGATGCCGCGGAAGCTGCTATGCGTGAAACCGTCGGAGAGAGCGAAATTGATGATATCCTCACCACCGGCAAGTTCGTAGTACAGCAGGATACAAAAACGACCCTTCAGAGAATATTAGACAGCTATAAATCGGGGATACATATTGTTGCTGTTCAGCTTCAGGATGTTCATCCACCTGAGCAGGTTATGGCTGCCTTTAAGGATGTTGCCAGCGCCAAGGAAGATAAGGCCAAGATGGTAAACGACGCTTATGGTTACCGCAATGAGATACTCCCGAAGGCAAAAGGGAAGGCGTCTCAGGTTGTAAACGATGCAATTGCCTATAAAGAATCCAAGATTATCTCTGCCGAAGGTGACACGAGCAGATTCCTTCAGATACTCTCGCAGTACAGAACAGCGAAAGAGGTAACAAAAAAGAGACTTTATATAGAGATGATGGAAGAGATTCTTCCGGGAATTGACAAGGTCCTGATAGCTGAGAGGATAGGAAAAAATATGCTGCCCCATCTCTCGCTTGGCAGTGGAATTGGTACAGTGACAAACACGAAGTAGAAGGGAATTCTGGAGGTTGATAATGAAAACAAAATGGAAAATAGGTACAATTGCTGTTCTGGTCGTTATTTTTGTTGCGTCTCTTTCACTCTTCACTGTCGATCAGACGAAACAGGCGATTGTCATACAGATGGGGAAACCGTTGGATGGCATATACGGACCCGGGCTCCACTTCAAGGCGCCCTTTATTCAACAGGTGATGGATTTTGAAACAAGGATACTGGTGTATGACGCGTCTCCGACCGAGATCCTCACAAAGGATAAAAAGAACCTTGTCGTGGACAATTATACGAAGTGGGCTATTAATAATCCGCTGAGGTTCTATACCACGGTGAGAAATGAAAGAGGCGCTCAGGCACGGCTCGACGATATTGTGTACGCCGGGCTGAGAGTTGAATTAGGGCAGCATAATTTGTCGGATATTGTGTCTGAAACCCGGGACGCGCTTATGATGAAGGTAACGGAAAAGTCGGCCAAACGTGCGGAAGATTATGGCATCCGTGTCGTGGATGTAAGGATAAAAAGGGCTGACCTGCCTGAGCAGAATGAGAAGCACGTCTTCGGGCGTATGAAGGCTGAAAGAGAAAGACAGGCAAAGCAGTACCGTTCAGAAGGCGAAGAAGAATCCAAGAAAATTACTGCAAAGGCGGACATGGAGAGGACGATCATACTGGCAAAGGCGTACAAGGAATCCGAGGAACTGAAGGGTGAGGGAGATGCCAGGGCAGTAAAGATATACGCCGGCGCGTACCAGAAAGATCTGGGATTCTATGAATTTATCAGAAGTCTTGAGGCCTACAAAAAGGCTCTTAAGCAGGACACTAAACTGATTATCAATCTGCACGCGCCGTTTTTTAAATATATGAACTGAGTTTTTTTCTTGACTTACTTTCTGATTTAGTTCTATTAGACCCAACAATCAGCAGGGATAGTGGAGATAATGGAGAACATTAATTACAAACAGTCAGGCGGATTTTTTAGTTTCTTCGGTTTTTTTGGGGAGGTCTGCCTTCTGAGCTCTTGACGTAGGAATGAGCCGTGGGCAGACCGAGTGTCTGCCCACGGTTTTTTTATTTAAAGGCCGTGGATTTAGTTCCGCGGCCTTTTTTATTTTGAAAGGAGGGGGAATAATGAAAAAGTTAATTTACACGACAGTTATCATTCTGGCACTTCTTGTTGTAGTGATAACAGGCTATCGGCATTTCGCTAAGGTTGAAATCGCGCCCGCAAATACCATAAAGGTAGGGGCGGCGATTAATCTGACTGGCCCGGCGTCAACATGGGGGCAGTTTCATGCAAAGGGACAGCGGGATTATTTCCGGTATGTCAATGAGGTCAAGGGTGGTGTCAAGGGAAATCAGATAGAGATGATACTCGTGGATACCATGTACAAGGTTCCCGAGGCCGTTGCGGCAGTCAGAAAGTTTGCAGTTCGCGACAAGGTGGATATGATTGCCACCTGGGGCGCCGGTGAAGGGCTCGCGGCTAAACCAATCGTGCAAAAATACAAGATACCCACAATAAACTATTCCACAAGTTGGGAAATACTCAAGGAACCCGTCGATTATATGTTCCTGCCATTCGGGAGTTACCGCCTGGATTGTTACGCGGTTCTGGAGTATATCCGCGCAACTCACAAGGGCAAGGATGCACCCAAAGTTGGTCTTCTGACGTATAATAACGCCTATGGACGTTCCATACACGAACCGAGCAGGGAATACGCCCGGAAAAATAATATCGACATTGTGACGATTGAAGAATTTCCTCCAAGAACTCTCGACCTGACAACTGAATTGTTGCGTCTGAAAAATAGCGGAGCGGAATATGTTTTCATGCAGATGCTTCCATCGGCGATAATCACAGCTTTCAAATGTGCCGACAGGATAAATTACAAGCCGGAACTTTTCGGTACATGGACATCTACCGACCCCGATTTCTTCAATATGGGCAAGGGATTAATCGGGGATCGTCTTAAAATACAGTTCCCCGGTGGCCTGCCGGTTGATAACACCCCGGGCATTAAAATCATGGAGGATTTATGGACACGCTATAAAACCGTTGACAGGTTTGACGCGTCTTACTGGGAGGGAGTAGTAATAGGAATGATCATGGAGAAGGCCTTCATTCACGCCAGTGAACAATATGGAAAAATAACAAGAGAAACCATAAATATGGCGATGGAATCTTTCTCGAATGTGAATTTCGGAGGACTTGTACCTGATATCACCTACACGAAAACGAATCACGAGGGTTCATTCAAGGGCAGGATCGTCAGGGTATCAGAGGATGGAAAATATATTCCCGTTACTAATTTCTTTGTTCCCGGGGAAGAAGAGATAGAAATTCTGGAGAAATAATGAAGGCTTTTCGCGGACAGCCAGACATATTCAAGGCTATATCCGGTGACGGGAAACGCGCCGATCTCGGAGTGACCGGCCTTACCCTGAGCTTCGGAGGCGTAACAGCGTTGAACGATATCGATTTTGAGGTAAAGACCGGTGAATTGTTCGCGATTATAGGACCCAACGGGGCTGGAAAGACAAGCCTTTTGAACTGCCTTACTGGGTTCTACAGACCGCAGGTCGGCAGGATTATATTCAACGGGAATGATATAACAAATCTCGCGGCGCATAAGCTTGTAAGTTGCGGTGTCGGCAGGACATTCCAGAATATTGAACTGTTCCCCGGTATGACGGTCCTCTCCAATATGCTCCTGGCGCGTCATGCCCATTGCGGTTACGGAATTGCCTCGGCGCTTCTTTTCCTGCGCTCTGTGCGAAGAGAAGAAGTCAGGCACCGTGCCGTCGTGGAAGAATTGATCGATTTTCTGGAAATGCAGGCAATCCGTAAGAAACCGGTGGGATCGTTACCCTATGGATTGCGGAAAAGGGTTGAACTTGGCCGGGCGCTGGCGCTGGAGCCGAAACTTCTGGTTCTCGACGAACCCTTCGCCGGAATGAACCTTGAAGAGAAGGAAGATATGGTGAGATTTCTGTCCGAATTGAACAGAGACTGGGGGCAGACGATGATACTCGTTGAGCACGACATGTCTATAGTGATGAGTATATCTGAGCGTATAATGGTGCTGAATTTCGGAGATAAACTGGCCGAGGGGACACCCGGGGCGATACAGAATGACCCGGAGGTTATAAGGGCGTACCTCGGTGATGCACAGTGAACTCGAAACTTGAAACTCGAAACCTGAAGCTCCCGGAAAGAGACATGTCCAGAACCGGCCTCACACTTCCGCAGATTCTTATGGAGCATGCGAAACAATTCGGAGAGCGCACCTCGATTCGTGAAAAGGCATACGGCATATGGCAGTCATACAGCTGGCGCGACTATCTTGAATTTTCGAAAAAAGTAGGATTGGGTCTCAGGGCCCTTGGCCTGAAAAGGGGTGATAATGTCGGGATTATAATAGACAATCACCCTGAATGGCTGTTCAGTCAATTAGGGGGACAGTCCGTTGGCGCTGTTGTCCTGAACCTGTTTACCTCTGCGGTGAGCGATGAGATGGCCGGCACCCTTAACAGAATTCAAGCCGCGTACGTAATTGTAGAGGATCAGGAGCAAACGGATAAGCTGTTGGAAATGCGTGACAGGCTTACCCATGTTAAAAAAGTAATATATGTTGACCGGACTGGTATGAGTTCATATCGCGACGATGACTGGCTTATGAGCTTTGCCGAACTGCTGGAATCAGGTGAAGATCTTGACAAAAAGCAGCCGGAACTGTTTGACAGGGAAGTATGGAAGGCGAGACCGGACGATGTTGCCTTGATGATAATGACTTCGGGAACAACAGGCATCTCTAAACTCGCAATGCTCTCGCATGTCAATTTTACCGAAATGGCTGCAAGTTGGTTGAAGATAATTCCCGCAGAAACGGATGTGAACTGGCTTTCAATATCCCCCCCGGCGTGGATAGTTGATCAGATGTGGGGTACAGGTGTGGCTCTCGCCGGTGGTATAACGATGAACTTTCCTGAGACAAGGGAAACGATGCTCGAAGATTTTCGCGAATTAGGACCGAATATACTGATTACTTCATCCCGGTTCTGGGAAGATATTGCCTCCGCCATTCGTGTAAAAATTGGCGATGCCGGACCGATAAGACAGGAACTCTTTTATCTTGCGGAGAAGACGGGCGGCAGGATCATTGACTTGGAATCGCAGGGAAAATCACCCGGTCCCGGTCTCAGGCTCGCCCGATGGCTGGCCTCAGTTATTATCTTTCGCCCCCTCCTGGACCGGATTGGATGTTCCGGGTTTTACAGCGCATATACGGGCGGACATCCGATAAGTCCTGATGTTATAAGGTTCTTTCGTTCGCTGGGCTTGAATCTAAAACAATGTTATGGACTTACTGAATCTGGTGGAATATTTCAGGTCCAGCCCGATACCGAGGTCAAGGCTGAAACAGTCGGCAGACCCCTGTCGGGCATGGATGTGAAGATATCGGATGATCAGGAGGTCTTCCTGTCGAGCAGGACTGTGTTTCGGGGATATTATAACGATTTCGAAGCTACAGATGCCGCGTTTGCGGATGGCTGGTTGAGAACGGGGGATGCCGGATATCTCGATGACGATGGACACCTCGTTATTATAGGACGTCGCGAGGAGATCATCAGGAACAAGCAGGGAGAGGCTTTTTCCCCTGATTTTATAGAGACGCGCCTGAAATTCAGTCTTTACATAAGGGAAGCGGTGACATTTGGGGAGGGTCGTCCATACATAACAGCTCTGATAAATATTGATATGGGAAATGCAGGCAACTGGGCGGAAGAGAGAATGATACCCTATACGACATATACAGACCTTTCCCAGCGGCCGGAGGTAGAAGAGCTGATTCGCGCGGAGATCGGGAAGGTTAATGTACGACTCCCGGATTCCATGAAGGTTCGCAAGTGCATACTCCTCTACAAACTTCTCGACGCGGATGATGAAGAGCTGACGAGGACCGGCAAGGTTCGCAGGAGATTTGTTTACGGTCTCTATCTGAATCTTATTACTGCCATGTACGAAGGCAAGCAGGAAATGGATGTAAAGACAAAGGTGCGCTATCGAGACGGTCAGGTGAGCACATTGGAAACCAGGGTACGTATATTGGAATTTGATTGAATCAGGAGGCTTTTCGCATGGAATTCTTTTTCCAGCTTTTGGTAAACGGGCTGAGTATAGGTTTTCTCTATGGCCTGGCAGCCATGGGATTTGTTATGATCTTTAAATCATCGAGTGTGTTGAATTTTGCGCATGGAGAGTTGATGGCGCTGGGTGCATTCGTATTCCTCGTACTGATCAGCTGGGCGAAGCTGCCTGTCTATGTGGCCTTTCCCGTGGCCCTTATCGGCTGTTTTATCCTTGGATTTGTCGTCGAGCGGCTCTTTCTGCGTCCGCTGATCGGTGAACCCCTCATCTATGTCATCATGCTCACCGTTGGCCTCGCTTCCATATTCAAGGGGGTGATGCTGTTCATATGGGGTGGAAATTTATATACTTTTCCTGATTTTCTCCCGGCCGGCCTTGCCCTGCGCTGGGGGAACATCAACATACCTCCGGTTTATGTCGTGTCGATTGCTGTTGGTCTGGTCTTCCTCATGCTTTTTGGACTCTTCTTTAAATATTCCTCCCAGGGTATCTATATGAGATCGGTTGCGGATAACCAGCCGGCCGCCCTTTCTCTCGGAGTACACGTAAGAAAGGTCTTTGCCCTGTCTTGGGCTATTGCTGCACTCGTGGCGGGAATGAGCGGGATTGTCCTTGGCACAATCAACGGGATTAATGTCCATGATCTTTCCTCCATAGGCCTGAAGGTTTTTCCGGTAGTTATACTGGGAGGCCTCGACAGTATCGGAGGGGCTGTTATCGGAGGAATCATAATCGGCCTTCTCGAAACTTTTACAGGCGGGTATCTGTCCACTTCACTGCGGGACGTAATTCCTTACATGGCGCTGGTAGTTATACTGATGGTAAAACCCTATGGCCTTTTCGGCCTGGTAGAGATTGAAAGGGTCTGATGAGAAAATTACACTTTCACCCCTGCGGAAATTTCAATGAGAGATACGAGCAGGAGCTTACGATTTTCGAGTCGGATTTCGGTCGCGCAGCCCTTTTCGCGGGACTTGTAATCCTTTTCGCTGTGGTTCCCTACGCAAGCGGACCATACCTTCTCTATGTCCTAAACACGGTTGCCATTACCGCAATAGCGGCGATTGGTCTGAATATACTGATAGGGTTTACCGGCCAGCTTTCCCTCGGACATGGAGCCTTCTTCGGGGTTGGCGCCTACGCGGCTGCGATACTTTCCACCGATGCAGGGTTTCCCTTTATCCTTGCCGTACCCTCCGCCGGACTGATTACCGCAATGGTGGGAACGCTCTTCGGATTGCCTTCATGGAGATTGAAGGGCCTATATCTGACGATCGCAACCCTTGCCGGACAGTTTATCATTGAATATCTCCTTGTCCACTGGGAAGGGCTTACAAGGGGAACCATGGGAATCGTGCTTCCGGGGATATCCATATTCGGTGTAGCGCTTGACAGTGACAGAAGCTTTTTTTATATCGCCTATATCACTCTGATTATTATGACCCTGTTTGCCGTTAACCTCATGAGGACGAGTTATGGAAGGGCGTTCATAGCGATTCGCGACAATGACCGGGCCGCCGAGGGTATGGGCATTCCCATACTTTCATACAAACTTCTATCATTTGCGATAAGTTCCTTTTACGCGGGAGTAGCCGGTGCCCTGTGGGCATATTACATGATCAGTATCACAACCGAGCCATTTAACCTGGGTCTTTCCGTGGAATATATTGCGATGGTTATCATAGGCGGGTTGGGGAGTATCGCCGGCTCCATCTATGGCGCCCTGTTTATCGTGGGGTTGAATGAAGGATTGCGGTGGCTGACAGGCATTCTCATGAGCGTTGATATTTTCAGCGCGGCCGGGCTTTCAATGGCGCCCTTGCGTGAGATAGCGTTTGGAGCGGCCATAGTCCTCTTTATCCTTCTGGAACCGAGGGGTCTTGCCGAGGTGTGGCGCATTATTCGTTCCAATTTCAGGCTCTGGCCATTTTCGTACTGAGGACCTGGAGTGTCATATCAACGATACACTGTCATTTCGTAGCGCAGGGGCTCTGTCCCCCGCAAACAAGTTGCCCGCAGGGGCAACGCTACTGTTATTTCTCCCTGCGGTCGAAATGACATTTCCTGAATTACACGACAGGAGGAAACAAAGAGGAATTTATGGAAGATAGTACATTGCTTCAGTTGAACAATATAAGTGTGGTCTATTCAGATGTTATCCAGGTGCTGAAAGGTGTTTCTCTTTCAGTTGAGGAGAACCATATAGTATCTCTCCTTGGCAGCAACGGTGCCGGAAAGACTACAACCCTGAAAGCTATTTCGGGGCTTCTTAAAACGGAGAATGGAAAGGTCACGGATGGCGACATCGTTTACAGAAAAAAATCCATTCAGAATTCCCCGCCTGAGACGATAACGCGTCAGGGTATCATCCAGGTGCTTGAGGGAAGACAACCTTTCAAATATCTGACAATAGAGGAGAACCTGAGAGTAGGCACAGCCACACGCTGGGGCAAACCCTACAGAAAAGATATGGATCTTATCTATGAATATTTCCCGCCTCTGAAAGAGAGAAGAAAAGCCCTGGCCGGTTATTGCAGTGGAGGTGAGCTCCAGATGCTTGTCATGGGGCGTGCCCTGATGGCGCACCCGCACCTGCTTCTCCTCGACGAACCGTCTCTCGGGCTTGCCCCCCTTGTGGTAAAGGAGATATTCCGCATAATAGAGAGGATAAACAGGGAACAGGGGACAACAATCATACTGGTGGAACAGAACGCGACCATGGCCCTTCAGATAGCTCATTATGGTTATATCATGGAAAACGGTAAGATAGTCATGGAAGGATTTTCCTCTGAGCTCAAGGAAAACCCCGATATAAAGGAGTTTTATCTTGGGATGGGGA
>CAZINZ010000057.1:0-15964 GCA_964540715.1 uncultured Syntrophaceae bacterium
AATACACAAGCGTCCCATCAAAGTCAAAGACCATCAGTTCAATTTGTTTCATTTTTCTCCTGATGTATTAAAGCCGTGGATGTGAATAAAAATTTCAAGCAAAGTTTAGTATAATAACTCTCCTTGAAATTACAAGGGATAAAAAGACAGGAATCCGTACAAATCACACGTTGACAAAGACGGTATTCCTGTAGAAGGACTCGCAGGTTGGGTTGAGGTACGAAACCCAACAATTAGGCTCGATCCCAATTGATTTCCTCGGTTTCAGGAAGGCATCAATAGAAATTATATCTGCATACTTTTGGAGATTAACCAGCCGGCAAAATTGCTGTCCCCACCGCATAAACACCCTTGACTGTACTGGAAAATTACCCATTATTTATTGAAGTCAAGGTTTTGAGGAAAAAAATTTGTGAGTAGATTTCTTTTGGTAATGCACAAAAGTGATCGAAGAAAAATGATATACACCGGTCCTCGACAACCTACGAGTCATCAGAATCATTTCACGGATTCATCCCCGCGTACGCGGGGAACATACTTTTCGTATATCGCTAGGAGGCTATCCGAGAATAGCAGAGGGTTAGTGAAGAAGCAATTCATATATGAGTAAAAGCCCTCTCAAAAAGTATTGTAGAAAGACAGTTTTATATTGACAACTCTATGAAATCTATGACAGTTCCTTTCAAGAAAGATCCGGTTGAATTTAATCAACGATTGCTGTTTCCTTCGAACATATTCGACCTCTTACCGGAAGATCATGAATGTTACATCTACTAAGAGATATTTAAACAACTCGATACGACAAGTGTAGAGAAACAATACAGTGTACGTGGTCAACATGCCTTTCATCCCAAATTAATAGTCGGCATACTCATATACGCATATAGCCAGGGGATCTTCAGTTCCCGTCAGATAAAAAAGAGATGTCATGAAGACCTCGGGTTCATGAACATATCCCATTTAAACTGTCCAGACTTCAGGGTATTGAGTGATTTCAGGAAAGACAATTACGAGTTTTTCAAGGAATGTTTCAAACAGAGTGTGCTTTTGGCCATGGAAGCCTGGATGGTATCACTTGGTCATGTAAGCCTTGACGGTTCCAAGTTCAAGGCAGACACCTCCAAACATAAGGCCATGAGCTATGGTCGTCTCAAGGAAAAGGAAAGAGCATTAACCGAAGAGATAGAAGGATTAATACAAAAGGCAGAACAGTCTGACAGCGAAGAAGATGAAGAGTATAACGATAAGACCGGTTACGAGATACCGGAAGAGCTGAAGTTCAAAGAGAATAGATTGCCAAAGATCAAGGCCGCCAAAGAGGCTTTAGAAAAAAGAGAACAGGAGCTGAATCCGGGTAAAAAGATAAAAGATAAGAAACAGATAAGCTTTGCCGATAAAGAGGCCCGGATCATGGGTAAGGGCGAAAACTTTCAATATGCCTACAATGGTCAGATTTCGGTTGATAAAAACAATCAGATCATAGTGGGACAACATCTAAGCCAGAATTCAAATGACAAGCAGGAAGTAACACCGGCTATCAAGGAGATCAAAGAAACAACGGACAAACTTCCTGATGTTATGAGTTTGGATAACGGCTACAGCTCGGGCAACAACCTTGCCGCATTCGATGATCCGAAGATCGATATCGATGCCTATATAGCGACCGGCAAGGGAGAGAACAATGATCAGAGATCCCTGGATGAATGCAATCGAAATGTAAAGAAATAGGATTTCATTTACGATGCGGATAAAGACTGTTTTATGTGTCCCGCCGGCCATGTACTGGAATTAAAAACCAGAACCGGTGATGACAAGAAAATATATCAGGCTCGAAGTGAAGATTGTGATCAATGTCCCTACCGGAGCCGATGCTGCAAGTCAAAAAAAGGTAACCCCCGGACAATTTCGACTGACGATAAAGAGCTACTGCGGCAAGAGATGATTGAAAAGATGGAAAAGGAATCATCAAGGGAAATATACAAAAAGCGAAAGACCATCGTTGAGCCTGTCTTTGGTCAGATAAAGAAGAACATGGGTTTTCGGGAATTCAGTATGCGTGGCTTTATAAAGGCAGGTGGAGAGTTTTCCCTTGTCTGCGCCGCACATAACATTAAAAAGATTGTATTATCAATAAGATATAAATTGGAACATCTCAAAGAAGACAAGTTGGCTCCCATGGCTGCCTGATAAAGGGTACCTGTCTGGCCGGCATACAGGTCGGGGCACGAGAAAACACACTGTTTCAGAATAAAAGGATGCGATCAATAGCCGTAAGGTGAGTTCTGTTGAGGACAATCACTTTTCATAAAATGATTTGACGAAATTTGATACTTATTTCCAAATAGGTTGTTTGCCAGCGATTGAATTCTCGGACGGCCTCCTAGAGTGTTTATGTCATTTTTTCATACCAAGAGTCTTCATACGAGAATAAAGACTCGTGCGTTTCATGCCGAGGATCTCGGCCGCACCGCCAGGCCCGCTGATCCTATCTTGTGTGTATTCGAGGACAATCCTGATATATCGACGCTGTAGCTCGTCGAGCTCGGGCAAGTCCTCGAAGGTTACCCTTGCCTCTGCCTTGGGCTCTGCAGGAAACAAGGGTATCTGAAGTTCGGTGTCTTTTGAGAGAATGACTGCCCGTTCAATAACGCTCTGCAGTTCACGGACATTTCCAGGCCAGGCATATTCCATCAACATATCGGAATCTTTATGGGAAATAGAGAGGTTGGTCCTCCCATACTGTTTTGCATACATCTCTAAAAAATACTCGGCCAGCTCCACCATATCCTTTCCTCGGTCTCTCAAGGGAGATAAGACGATGGGGAATACATTGAGCCGGTAATAGAGATCCTCCCGGAAGCGGCCTGAAGAGACTTCTTCCTCCAAGTTGCGGTTGGTGGCTGCGATGAGGCGGAAATCCGGTCTGATCGGTCGCCCTCCCCCTATTCTGACAAAGACCTTTTCCTCTAAGGTCTTCAGGAGTTTTGTCTGAAGAGCCAGTGGAATCTCGCCAATCTCATCCAGAAAGAGTGTGCCGGTATGCGCCAGCTCGATCCTGCCGAGTTTCTGTTTATCCGCACCGGTGAAGGCTCCCTTCTCATAGCCGAAAAGTTCGCTTTCCACCAAGTTTTCCGGGATCGTAGCGCAGTCTACTACGATAAATGGCCCCTCCGATCTTTGGCTGTTTTGGTGAATCCACCGGGCTAACACTCCTTTGCCGGTGCCTGTTTCACCTGTTAGGAGTACGGTCGTATCTAGTAAAGCCACTTTGCCGGCCATGGATATCTGTTCTCTCATGACCGGGGACGTGGCGATGAGTTTGAACTTATACTTCTGCTGTGAACTATTCCGCTCCCTGGAAAGCTTTGGCTTTTCTTCCCTGGCTTTCATGGTATTCAGGATCACGTCGATCCTGTCGGACGTATGCCTGCCAATGAGCATCATCATCATGGGATCCAAGAAATCGAAAGCTTCTGGCATGTATGAATTATCATGATATAGGACGCAACGTTTCGTGCCCTGCACCGTAAGCGGGATGCACAGAACGGACCGTCCATTCTCTTTTTTCACGCTTTTCGTTGAAGAACCTTTTCTGACAACCAAAGGTTTATTCGTTCGGTATGCCTTGCGTATATACTCCATATACGGCTTGAAATGAGCCGATTTCATCTCTTCTTTCGTTAAATTACTTGCTGTCATTAGGATCGGGTTCTTTGTGTCTTCCCCATCATCTAACAAGAACAGGCCACCTCGCTCGGCGCCGAAAAATCGATTGGTGGCAATAATTGCTTTGTGCAGTGTCTCTTCCTGATCCATGCAGGATTTGATGGCATCCATCTCCTCGAAATATTGCCTAAGACACTCGTCCCTGGCAGATTGCATATCCGGGGAGATATCCTTTTTATCCAAAAGGGCCTTGTATTCATCCGGGAAAAAATCGGCTGTATGTCCACCTAAAATGCGCCATGCCTCCTGTGCATATCCCCGTCCAGCTTCCTTGTTGTTATGTAGGAGTTCCAAGTGTGCCATCTTAAGAACCGTTTTTGCCAGCTGTATATGGTCTCCGGACAATTCAAGGCATGTCCGGCTGTCTTCGAGGTCGGCCTGTATGGGGCCTCTGTGCGCATCTCTCTGTTCCATCGCTCTCTGGGCCTTCAGCCGCAGTGCAACACCCCGCAAATGCACGTTTACCCCATGCAACATGCTCTCCATGATTTCCGGAAAATTCCAGCGCGGATGAGATCCCAAATTTAACCGTTGAAACTCGTACAGCATCTCGGGTATCCACGGAGAAGAATACTGTTGGCTGAGTCCTGTTTTCATTGCCTTTTCACCGGTATCCTTCATAATTTGGAAACACTTTTCCAGATCGCCGGTCATAAAATAGAGGAGGCCAAGCCCTCCCCCGGAATAGTGATATCCGAAGGCATTGCCTGTATCGACTGACTCCTGCCGTGCCTTTTTGAGGTGGACCTCTGCCTCGGTATATTTCTTCACCAGGACTAGCGTTGTGCCCAGCAAGCTTCTCAGAACTGAGGCCAGGGTCTTGTTGGCCCTCTCCTCGGCGAGGCGGAGGTTGGAATCGAGAAACCCGAAGGCACGGTGGAACTGGCCAAGGTATAGCATGCTGTAACTGAAAGTGACATAGATCAATATATGGATTGTCTTATCTTTGATATCGTTGAGGTTTTCAAGATACCCCAGGTACTTCATGACATCATTGAACTGGCCTTTCATAAAATAAAACAGCGAAAGCGGCTCGGCGGATTGTGAAAGGATATCATCATCTCCCAGCTCTTTCACCCCTTCCATACCAACGGATAATTTGATGAAGGCCTCCTCCCTGCGACCGGTAAATAAATAGAGCTCACCCTCCCGGAGATTGATCAGGGCCTGGGAACGTTTATCACCCAGCCTGACTGCCAGCGCTTGCGCTGTATCCAGTATCCTCCCAAGCTCGTCGATTCCTTTGCCCAGCAGAATGCAGAGGTTGGAGAGCTTCAGGGCTTGGGAGATATACAGGGCAGTGGTGTCTGGATCCAAATCGAGATTTTTAAGCCTCCTGATAGCACGCATGAGGCTTCTGTGGAATGTCTCGATATTTCTCCCATTGCCCACTTCCCTGTCCGCAAGTTCAAATTCTAGTCTGCTGGCCTCGATCGCCCTGCCTGCCCTTTCCAGAAGACCTATGAAGACATCCGGATCTAGGGCCTTGTCGATCTTCTGTGTATAGACAGTGTCCACCAAGGCGGAGAGGTTCCTCTGCACATTCATACCCCTGATTTTCTTTACAACGGTATCAGGAAGGGATGGGCCTAGTGAAAAGATGTCGCCTCTGTCCTGACGAACTAGGTCGGAGTCGGACGTTTTTTTCAATAGATCAATGAGTTGCCCTGCGGTAAGCGGGGCGAGATACTCAAGAATATTGATGTGCACAGTGCCGCCGAGTGCCTCTAGGACGGCTAGAAAACTCCATTGCTCCAGACTCAGGTTGAGATATGATTCTTTAAATACCACCATTCACCTCGAAACGAACAACCATAGCTAATTTCGATATCATACATTCAACAAAATTACAAATGGCAGAAAGTCGTCTATCTTGATTGTCTTAATACAGTCAAAAGATGTCTTATTCAAAACACGTGACTGTATATCAAATTATTTTATACTTTATTGTCAAGTACTTAAAATAAAATCCTCCGTGGTACGCTTCTTGCTATTAGGGAGGTAGCCCATAAAGGAGGTCTTGTGTGACCAGGGGTCCCTGAGATGTTCAAATTGAGTTGCAGGGGGCCTATTCAAGCGCTCACAAGGCAAGCCATCTATGGATTGGCATGAATCAAGTCCGAACAAGGCCTTTTGGGGTGCGAATGGAAACTCGAGTAACCGGCATCTCACAATGAAGCGGGCAAACGATATGGAGGGATCAAATGCGTGATGTATATATCATTGCAGTGGGAATGACACGTTTCGGAAAACACCTGGACCTTACGGAAAAGGACTTGGCAGCCAAAGCGTTCGTAAAGGCTATGGCCGACGCTCCTGATATCAAAATCAATGATATCCAATCCGCTTGGTTTTCAAACACAAATTGGGGGTTTTTCAATATGCAGCACTCCATAAGGGGGCAAGTGGCCTTGAGACCCCTTGGCATCGAGGGCATTCCTATCACCAATGTGGAAAATGCCTGTGCCTGCGCCTCGACGGCATTACATTGTGCATATAAGGACGTAGCAAGCGGCATGTACGAGTGTTCTTTAGCCATTGGTATGGAGAAGATGTTCAATGAAGACAAGGCAAGGATGTTCATGGCCTTCAATTCTGGAGTGGATGTGGCCAACATGGCAGATCAGATGGAGGCATTGAAAGGCATAATGAGCAAAGTTAAACTCGATATTCCAAAGGATGACGGTGGCGCTGGGGCAGGATCGACCAGAAGCACCTTTATGGATTTATATGCCGGCATTTGCAGGTGGCATATGGACACTTTCGGAACCACCCAACGACAGCTCGCCATTATTGCATCAAAGAACCACTTCCACAGTTCCATGAACCCCTACGCCCAATTTCAGAAGGCCATGACAGTAGATGAGATACTGGAGGGTCGGATCGTTGTCTGGCCGTTGACCGTACCCATGTGCGCGCCAGTTGGCGATGGAGCTGCAGCCGCCATTGTTTGTTCCGGGGATTTTTTGAAAAAGCTGAAGTCTGTCCGTCC
Organism: uncultured Syntrophaceae bacterium; assembly: GCA_964540715.1. Taxonomy (GTDB): domain Bacteria; phylum Desulfobacterota; class Syntrophia; order Syntrophales; family UBA2210; genus UBA2210. Next base: position 6,719 of record CAZINZ010000057.1, read on the forward strand.
GGTGAAAATTCTGGCTTCGGTGCTGGGCTCCGGCACCAACAGGATGCATGAACAGCTGGACTTGGATATAGCGGTGAGACTTTCCCGACAGGCTTATGATAGTGCCGGCGTCGGTCCCGCGGATATTGACGTCGCCGAGGTCCACGACGCAACTGCTTTTGGCGAGCTTCACCAGTATGAGTCTTTGGGTTTCTGCAACATCGGTGAGGGTGGTTCCTTTGCTGAGAGCGGCGCCACCAAGTTAGGGGGAAAGATTCCGATCAACACATCGGGTGGGCTAGAATCGCGCGGACACCCGATAGGCGCTTCCGGTCTGGGAATGATCCATGAGCTGGTCACACAGCTCAGGCATGAGGCAGGTGCCAGGCAGGTTGAGGGGTGCAGACTCGCACTTGGGGAAAATGGTGGCGGCAACTTAGCTTTTGAAGAAGCTGCTATGACCATCCACATCCTTGAACGGATGAATGGAAGCTAAGGCCAAAGAACCCATTTTATCTTTTATCCGTATTTTAAAAAAAGAAAGGAGCGTTACATAATGGTAGCAACGATTGACTTTTTCGATCGAGGGTGGCGAATTAACCCCCATGGTGTCGCTTACTACATGGATGGAAGGGAGTTTACCTTTTCAGAGATAGGGGAGCTTACGTACCGCATAGCAAACGCCCTTCTTGACGCTGGATTTAAAAAGGAGACCAAGGGGGCTGTATGGTCGGCTAATCATCCGGTGTCGTGGGCCTGTACGCTATCTTTGTGGCGCGCCGGGCTCGCCTGGATACCAGTAAACCCGAGAAGTCCCTTGGAGGAAAACAGTTTCATCCTGGAATCGTTTGATGCTGAAATTATATTTTTTACGAAACAGTTTACCGAAGCTGTCCTGTCACTTAAGAACCAGCTGTCAAAAGTCAAGCTTTTGATCTGCATCGACGATGACGCGGAAGGTGCATTGTCGCTTGATGATTTCATCAAGAATCAGCCTGCTTCGCCACCGAAAGTTCTATGTGAACCGGACGATGTTATCGCGGTCAGTCCGACCGGTGGCACCACCGGTCTGCCCAAGGGTGTCATGAATACCAACAGAAGTTTTTCAACCTTTTGCCTAAACTTCTTAATGGGCACATTCTACCCGAATGATGAATATCCGGTAAATATGGCGGCAGCCCCAATGACACACACAACGGGGACGCTTTCACTGCCCTGCTCGGCACGTGGCGGTAAAGTTGTAGTCATTACCAAACCCGACCCGGTGACAATGTTTGAGACCATAACGAAACAACATGTCACTGAATTCTTTCTTCCACCTACGGTTATCTATCGACTCCTTGACATACCAGGTATCGAGAAACTCGCTTTTCCCTCGGTCAGGTATTTGTTTTATGGAGCGGCGCCCATGTCAGTGGAAAAATTGAAAGAGGCGATCAAAGTCTTTGGACCGATTATGGCGCAAGGGTATGGCCTGATGGAAGCCCCGTCTTCTATCGCTTTTTTACGTCCCGAGGAGCATTTCAAAAGGGGGATTGGCAAGGAGTTTGCCGATGATTCACGCCTCGCCTCTGTGGGACGGCCCTGTGTCCTTTCAAAGGTAGAAATTATGAATGACAACAATGAAGTGCTCCCAGCAGGTGAGACGGGGGAGATCTGTGTGCACGGTGATCTATTAATGAAGGGATACTACAAAGCGCCTGAAAAGACAGCCGAAACCATCATTGACGGCTGGCTGCATACAGGGGATGTCGGTCATATGGATACAGAAGGGTATCTCTACATTACCGATCGCAAAAAGGATATGATAATCTCTGGAGGCTTTAATATCTACCCGCAAGAAGTCGAACAGGTTCTTTGGGAACACCCTGCAGTAAGCGACTGTGCCGTGATCGGCGTGCCCGACGAAAATTGGGGTGAGGCGGTCAAAGCCATCGTTGAGTTAAAACCCAACCAGACGGTTACGTCGGAGGAATTGATCGCAGTGTGCAGAGAGAAATTAGGTAGCGTCAGGGCACCGAAAAGTGTGGATTTTACATCCGAGCTTCCGCGCAGCTCGAACGGCAAGGTTCTGAAAAAGGATCTGCGCGAGCAATACCGGAAGGGAGTAACGAAAACATCTCAATAGGTTACGGTGAGTACCTCCGTAACTCAGCTAGCAGCTATGGGTTATGTTGACTTACCGTAAGACAGTTGATCTTTTTAATGGTTGGGAGGGGCTGCACTGTTTGTTCTAGTGGTCGATAGAAGAGCTTTCCGTGGCATGAAGAGAAGAGGACATACGCATAACGGACAGTTATATCCCTTCAATTATATTATAGATCAAATTTATGATTTGGGTTGGGGATATAAGAAGCTTCATAACACACATTTCAAATGGAGGAGGGAAGTTCAATGAAATCAAGGCAAAAGATTTTCTACGGATGGTGGATTGTCGTCGGCGCCTTTTTACTCAACTTTGTCGGTATCGGCATCATCATGAACACCTTGAGCGTCTTCATCAAGCCCGTCACCGAATCCATGGGGTTCACCCGGGGCGGCTTTACGCTTTACTTTACGATTGCCGCACTCGCCATGATGGTTATGGCCCCGGTCATGGGCAAGCTCCTGGAGCGCTACGACATCCGTATCATTATGACGATCTGCACCACGATGATGGCCACAAGCTTCGCCCTTTTTTCGCAATGCCGGACGCTCACCCAGTTCTATATCGTCGCGGTGTTTATGGGGATCGGGAGCGCCGGATCGCATATCATCCCTGTCTCCATGATGATCACGAACTGGTTTATCGACAAGCGGGGGCTGGCCATGGGAATCGTCTTTGCCGCCACGGGCGTCGGCGGATTCATCTTTAATCCTCTGGCGAACTGGATCATCATGAATTACAGCTGGCAGGCCACCTATCTGACCTTCGGCCTCATCATCGGCGTCTTTTCCATCCCGACGGCCATCTTCATCGTTTGTGCCAAACCGGCAGATCGGGGGCTGCTTCCCTTGGGCGGGGAAGCGGCGCTTGCCCAGCAGTCCCAGACAGAGATAGGAGGACTGACGGCGACCGAAGCATTCCGCACACGTGCCTTCTGGCTCCTTGCATTCATCGTCTTGTTCATCGCCATCGCCAACATGGGTGTCGCCGCCCACATCGTGCCTTATCTCACCGACATAGGCCTTTCCTCCACGACGGCGGCAGCTCTACTGTCCCTGCAAATGGGCATCCTCGTCTTCGGCAAGGTCCTCGCGGGTTGGTTCGCCGACCGGATTGGGATATTGAAGAGCTATCTCCTGCTTATGACCGGCCTCATGATCTCCATTACGCTCCTCTATGGGGCGCAGTTGCTGTGGGTAGCCGTCGTCTTCAACATCCTGTTCGGCTTCTCGATTGCCGTCCGGACGATCCTGCCGCCGCTCATGACGGCCAAGGTTCTGGGGCAGAAACACTTTGCCGTAATTTACGGATTTCTGAGTATCTTTACGACTCTAGGTACTGCTGTGGGTGTACCGCTTTCCGGCTTCATTTTTGATGCGACGAAGAGCTACAATCTGGCGTTTGCCCTGTATCTCGGGCTTTGCCTCATCTCAGCAGCGGCAGGCATTGCCGTTTTGGCCAGGACCGGAAAAAAATCACGGGCATGAACCCCAAAGCAAGCTGTGGGGTATTACACCCTCCGCTGTGCGGGATTGTTCGACTTACAAATTTCAATGCACTTCGTTTTTGAAATTTGAGTCTCACAATAAATGGAAAATAGAAATGAGCAAAGTCATGACGATGAAGTGGGCTGTCCTCTCCTGTTTTCTTCGTTTTCAAGCCGAGCAGTACGTCCTCGTTGCAGGGGTTGAATATGGTTAAGGTAAAGGTACCAAAAGAGAAATTAAATGCATATGTTAAACTACAGCGGCAAAAGGAGAAAACAAACATCAACTTCCCGTGTCGGGGGAACCCGGTTTCCTCGACTCAAATACATGAAGGAAAGGAGGTCGTCTTATGCGACGGATCGGATTTATAGGGACAGGGATGATGGGAGGCCACATGGCCTGCAATCTTGTGAAAGCGGGATTTGAGGTGCTGGTTTACGATACAAGACCGGAGGCAACCAAAGATTGTGTGACGCTTGGTGCCCAGCCGGCAGGGAAGATTCCCGAATTGGCAGGCTGCGAGGCCGTATTTGTCATGGTCCACTCGGGGCCACAGGTGGAGGAGGTCCTCCTAGGCGAGCAAGGGCTCCTCAAGGGCATGCAACGAGGACAAAAACTTACCGCCGTAGTCATGTCCACGATCTCTCCCCATCTTATCAAGAAACTATCTCAGGCGACCGAACCCAAGGGTCTCACCCTGATCGATGCGCCCGTCAGTGGGGGACCGATCCTAGCCCAGATGGGTGCCCTCTCCTTTATGATTGGAGGGGACAAGGCTATCATGGAAACCGTGATGTCCTGCCTGGAGGCGATGGGAAACAAGCATTTTTACATCGGGCCTCTAGGGATGGGACTCGCCATGAAACTGGTCAATAACATCGTGGGAATTACCAATGCCTATGTCTTCACGGAGGCCGTCAAAATCGCCCACGCCGGGAATCTCGACCTGCGCAGGGTTGTCGAGGTGATGAATGCCAGCTCCGGAAGAAACTGGTGCTCGGAGAATTGGGAAATGTATGTCCAGTTTGTGGGTATCGTCCTCAAAGACATCCCTTTCAAGGACACGACCATCAAGGACATCAAGACAGTCATTGACTGGGCGGAAGAAATGGACCTGAGCTCCCCCATCCTAAAGGCCGCTCTAGCCATTGCGGAATCGGGGGTGGACGTGCCAGAGGATCTGCACCGGAAGATATTGGAAACCAAAGTTTAAAGCGATCCCCATTTGTTGTCATGACACGCCCCAAAGGCGAACTAAAGTTTATTTATTAAAATTCGTTTAATAGGAGGCCCCTCAATGTATGGAGATATAATAAAAGTTCACGATAATGTTCTGATGGTTGAAGGAAAACTGCCAATGTCAATGCTTTTCAAGCCTGACATTGCCAATATACTTCTTTATAAGGAAGGGGGTACGCTTTATGTTTTTGATACGGGTACAACAGCTTTCTTCAGGAAGAAAATTCTTGAGGCGGTAGAAAGACTTTCTCCATTTGAGAAGCTTGTTCTATTGAATAGTCATAGCCATCCTGACCATACGGCAAATAATAGTATTATTAATGAAATTGAAGCGAAGGAGAAGAAACATTATATTTGCAAAGACGGGATACCTCTTATGGATTACCATAATACTTTTCTCGATGGATTCAAGAAGATGAACGAATACTTTTATTTTCTTGACGCGCCTCCACCACCATACTTATATTTTTTGAAAATTTATAAGCTTCTTGGGCATATAAATGAAAATATTCCATATGCTTTTTTTAATCAATCGCTGGAGAAATTCAGCCCTCTGGAGCCATCTCCAGAAACCGCAATTGCCTTTGAGGATATTCCTGCCAAAAGGATGCCTGTTAAAAGCGCGGAGTGGACCGGCTGGAACCTTGATGGGGATGTATATGCTCTTGAATCAAGAGGGCACGCTCCCGATCATGTACTCTTCTACCTTCCAAAGATCAAACTCCTGTTTACGGCTGATGAAACGTTCCAGATATTTCCCCTCTGGCCTGATTCGAGCAGGTCCAGGACCATTGCTTCCATAAAAAAAATAATTGCCATGATCGATGGTAACGAGGTTGATATCTTGCTGGATGCTCATCACCATGAGGTACTTGAGGGTGATAATATAATGAAGATGCTTAATGAACTCCTAGATTTTAACAGGATCTTTATCGAAGAGCTTTTAAAAATTCTTGCTGAAAACCCGCAGGGTCTTACTGTACACCAGGTTTATAACAAAATAAAAAAGAAAAGAAATATGCCGGCTATTGATTATCATTTTCGGCTTGAGTTTCCTAAGATGCCTTTGTTTATTAAGAATGTTATTGCGATGATGCTTCTTGACGCCGGTTGCGAAACTGTGGGAGATTTTGGAAAGAAAAGGTTTGTTTATTCAGGGTGAAGGGAAATTAAAAAGAGAAGATTTGATAAGGCATCGCTTCCTGACAGTTTGAGACATAAAATCACTTTTATCCAAAAATGAATTTCTCGTAAGTCATTCTTGTAACTTACCGAATTCTCATGGTCGGTCTCGTCAATCTCAATATATTTTGGACAGCAATGATGCCTAATAGCAGTAATAAAGATATTATAAGGAGGATATAATATGATGAAAATTTTAAAAGAGAAAAATGCTATTATTACCGGTGGATCAAGGGGAATTGGCAGTTACATAGCACGAGTTTTGGCTGTTGAGAAAGTAAATATGGCCCTTGTGGCACTTCCAGGCGAAATGGATTTATTAAATCATATTTCCAATGAATTGCAGGGAACAGGAGCTAAGGTTATTACAATAGGGGCTGATATAACAAAAAAGTCTGACCGTGAGACAATTATGAAACGCTCGGAATCAGAGCTTGGGCCCATTGATATATTAATAAATAATGTCGGTATTGAAGCCGCAGCCTGCTTTATAAGACAGGAGGAAGAAGTCTTAAGCAAGACCATCGATACAAATTTGAAAGCCCCAATATTACTGACAAAAATGATTTTACCCGGTATGCTGGAACGTAAATCAGGTCATGTTGTATCATTGTCCTCATTGGCCGGCAAGGTAGGAACCTCTTACCAGGCAGCATATTCAGGAACCAAGGCAGGGATTATAAAGTGGTCCGCTGCTATGCGGGATGAATTCAGGGAAATGGGAGTATCATTTTCAGTAGTAATTCCGGGATATGTTGCAGGGGCAGGAATGCTTGCTGATTACCGGGAAAAAGCAGGAAAAGAATATAAGCCTCCTCCTTTGCTGGGAGAAGTCACTGCGGAGCAGGTTGCAAAGGCTGTTCTTAAGGCTTTGAAGAAGGATCGAATGGAGCTTATTGCTGCACCAGGAGCAATGCGTTTTTTTATGGCCCTTAATGAGCTCTTCCCCGGAATAGCTGCAAAAATTAGTAAAGTTACCGGAGCTGCCAAACTTAATAAGGAAATGGCAGAGGACCTTTAATACAGGGCTAAAAAAACGAGAGCCCATCCCGGTGAAATCTTTTTTAATGCGAAGACAAAGGGGTCACATCTTAACGGCCTGTTGCCCAAACCCTTATTATACATAAAACAAAACCGACATTAGTTGTTACATACCGTTGTTCTTTAGCTCTATTGGCGCACCATAATAGCTTTTAACGTCTTGTTATTATTGTAACATTGTGATATAAATGCCCCATTATATTCTACAGTAACGAGGTTTTTATCATGATGGGTCACCAATCTGATTTTCAACCAAAGCTATTCCATTATTATGTCAATCTTGAAGAAAAGATTCCACAAGATCATATTCTGCGAAAGATACGAAACCACATAGATTTCGATTTTGCCTACAACGAAGTAATCGATACCTATGGAGATAATGGCAATGTCTCTGTTCCCCCTCCTGTAATCCTTAAAATGATGCTTCTTCTGGTTCTCTATAATGTTCGATCAGAACGGGAATTCATGAAGACCATTCCTGTCCGTTTAGATTGGTTATGGTTCTTAGGATACGATCTGGACAGTGATATTCCTGATCACAGTGTCCTGAGCAAAGTCCGCAGCCGATGGGGAACTGAGGCATTTAAACTTTTTTTTGAGCGTATAGTCTGGCAATGTGTAGAAGCAGGGTTGATTGACGGCAGCAAACTCTTTGTCGATGCAAGTCTTATTGATGCGGATGCCTCCAATAATTCGGTGGTGGATACACAAAAGATAGAGAAGTATTTGAACAAAAGTTACAAGCGTCTTGAGAGTCGATTAGATGACATAAAAGCATCAAAGAAGACCCCCGCAGACAGTCGCTATATTTCCACCACAGATCCGGATGCTTCCGTTACTCGTCATGGTGGGAGCAAATCAAAGTTACGATACAAGACGCATCGTGCCGTCGATGAAAAGCATGAAATCATAACCGCAACGAAGGTAACTGGCGGATCTGTGGATGACGGGTACGTCCTGTCGGAAAGTTGAAAATGCCCGTTTGGCTATCGGGGGATTGGATCCTGTCCCAGTTCGAGAAAAACCTTAGAGAGGCCAAAAAAACTACAAGGCCTTTGTTGAAGGCGTCGACCCGGTGTCTGTCGCCAATCCTGGCAAATCGCCGGTGGGCGGTTTCATCATCGGCAGCGTTGATTTCGTCGAGTGGGTCAAGGGGCAGTTTCTTTCACCTGAACCCGACGACAAGGAAAAGCCGCAGTTAAAAGCGCTCAAACCCGGACTCGATATCGGCAATATCGTTTCGACGGCACCGGAAGAAACTGGTGCTCCGAGAACTGGGAAATGTATGTCCAGCTTGTGGGTATCGTCCTCAAAGACATCCCTTTCAAGGACACGACCATCAAGGACATCAAGACAGTCATTGACTGGGCGGAAGAAATGGACCTGAGCTCCCCCATCCTAAAGGCCGCTCTAGCCATTGCGGAATCGGGAATGGACGTGCCAGAGAATCTGCACCGGGAGATGCTGGAAACCAAAGCTTAAAGGGTTTGCCGGATGTTGACTATAAAGTAGTTATGTTTAAAATCTGCGACTATATCTTCATTCTTGACTTTATAGACTTCGGGAGAACCTCCGCCTGTTCGATCTCTTCCCGGGTCGTCACATCTTGCCGGCGGAGAATCGAATCGTTCCCTTTGCCCACTTGATCAGGATATGCATCTCCGCGAGTGTCGGAGAGAACATCGTGCTTGAACGCCCCTGGCCGCTTAACGTAGTGTTGCTGATTACGAAAAGGAATATTCAACAAATAGATCAAGCTTGGTTTAATTGACTTCAGGAAGAAGCCATTAGCCTGGATGATCGGGAAACAAGCTGTCAGGTAGGCGCATGTTTCATCCCGTATTCAATGATCAGGCCAGATCAGCTTACGTGAAGACTTGTATTTGCTATACGTAACATACTGATTCTATATTATTCTATTGCTTTCAGGAAGAAAGATTCAATGGGGAATTCCTGGACAAATCACACGTTGACAAGCTGCTTCTCTGTGTGATAGGTGGTACCACAAAACCGCTTGGATCCGGATCGCCGGACTGGGACGGAATGGCCAGCAACTGCAAAATATAAAGTATATATATATAACAGAAGGGGCCTTTCCGACATCAGTCTGAAAGGCTCCTTTTTGATTAAATGAAAAATGACACGATTGCAATAATAGGACTCGGCAAGGTA
>CAZINZ010000058.1:0-15127 GCA_964540715.1 uncultured Syntrophaceae bacterium
CAGCTGTAGGTTGGGTAGAGCTTGCGAAACCCAACAAAGAAATGGTTTACGGTTACCGGTTCACAGCTCACGGCTAAAAAACGGTAGACCGGCAACCGGTAACTGGTAACCGGTAAAAGAGGGGATTGAGATGGTGAAGTTTTTTGATGATATGGAAATCAGATCAACACTGCGCAGGGAAGAAGATAACAATCTGAGATTATCCGCGATGGTTGACTCGGGCTACCGACATTCCAAAATGGTCAGAGAAACATTAGACAGGCTCGGTCTGAAACCATCAGACATCACTTCCACAGACGATCTTGAAAAATTACCCGTAATTTCAAGGGAAAAAGTAGTCGAACTGGAACAGCGCGAGCCGCCTTTCGGGGGATTCAGTGGTGAAAATGTGGATATAGATAGAATATTCATATCACCGGGGCCGGTCTATGAACCGCACCTCGGGGAGAATCAACTGTGGGGCAGGGGCTACTTTGCTGCGGGTTTTCGCAAGGGCGACAGGGTGCTCAATACCTTCTCATATCATATGGTGGCAGCGGGCCTGACATTTCATGAAGGTCTCAGGTCTGCCGGAGCGACAGTGATTCCCTCTGGAACATCGGGTACCGAGACGCAGGTCCAGTTGATTCGAGACCTTGGAGTTACCGGATATACCGGCACGCCGAGTTTTTTAAACGCTGTTATCAATAAAGCGGAAGATATGGGATATGATTTTAAAAAGGATTTCGGTCTCCGGAGGGCGTGTTTTGTGGCCGAACCTCTCCAGTCATCACTCAGGATAATGTTTGAAGAGAAATATGGAATAGATACCTTTCAGATGTATGGGGCTACAGAAGTTGGAGACATAGCATACGAATGTTCAGAAAAAGCCGGATGGCATATCTGTGAGGATGTAATTGTCGAGATCGTGGATCCCTCCACAGGCAAGTGTGTCGAGCCGGGACAACTCGGTGAGGTAGTGGTAACCAGGCTGAATGATATATTTTTCTTGTTACGTTTCGGGACAGGAGACCTGTCAAGCATTGTTGAAGAAGACTGCGCCTGCGGCAGAACATCCCGTAGCCTGAGCGGTATTGCCGGCAGGGTGGGCGACGCAGTCAAGGTCAGAGGAATGTTTGTCACGCCGGGCCAGGTGGCAAGGGTAGGGGAGGCGTTTCCGCTGGTCAGATTTCAGGTAGAGGTAACGAGAGAGTCTTACAAGGATATTCTTACGGTCGTGGTAGTGGATGATGAAGAATACGCGGCCGTTGGCGACAAACGTTTCTCAGATGTATTCAGCGCAATTTGCGCCGTCCGGATAGACAGGATTAAACCGGTCAAAGAGGGACTGTACGACAAGGATAAGTCCATTATCGACAAGAGAGAATGGGAATAGTGTAAGGGTGAGAAGTGTCTCTTTTGTAAAGAGTTAGAGAAATAACCTTCATTTCTGGCTGTCATTTCGAGTGACTGGATTCCGGCTTTCGCCGGAATGACGAAAAATGGTACTTTTCGATTTTTTACGAGTTTATCAATCTTTTCAAGGCGCTATCCTGTTGCCGCGTCCTTCATCTTGAGCTGGATGCTGCTCTTTCCGTTCCAGTGGTTGGTCTGGGGAGTAAAGGCTATTTCTGCAGTTGCTCCTGAAAGAAGAGTGGAGAAATGCCCTCCATTAAACCATATGGTATCGAAATACGAATTTTCTCCGCATGCGCGCATCTTCAGGTGATTGTTTCCGACCGTAGTAAGGGATGATATCGTTATACCTCTTGCGCAGAGGACGGGTTCGGGGTTCATGTTTCCAAAGGGGGCCAGCATTTCGATCTGAGAGATGAGGGGATAATCTATTTCATCGAGATCGCAGAGGGCATCTATGATGGTTTCCGCAACAGGTTTTTCATCGCCCATTTCTTCATGCACTGCCCTGCTGAATGCCTTGGAGAATTCTTCGATATCTTCCTCTCTTATCGAGATTCCGGCCGCGTATCTGTGTCCGCCATATGAAAGCAGCATTGATGAACATTTCTCAATCCCGCCATACAGATTGAATTCAACGATACTTCTGCCGGATCCCTTTCCGATCCCGTCTCTTATGCTGATCAGTATGGCGGGTCTGTGATACCTGTCCACAAGTCTGGATGCCACTATGCCAATTACACCCGGGTGCCATTTACGGGACGAAAACACAAGCGAGTTTACCTGATCGATATCGACTGTCGTGTCTATATACTCAAGTATTTCTTCAAGGATAGCCTTCTCCATCTTCTGACGTTCCTTATTGTATGAATCGAGGCGCCCGGCAAGGATGGCAGCTTTTTCCTCATCCTCCGTCAGGAGCAGTTCGACGGCGTCTCCCGGAGCGCCGATTCTCCCTGCGGCATTGATTCGAGGTATGAGTTTGAATGCCGCCGCCTCGGCGCTGATAGTCTTATTCCTCATTTCGCTTACCGCTACCAGGGCCTTAAGTCCGATCCTCCTGTTATTGTTTGATACCCCGAGGCCTATCTTTGTGAGAATCCTGTTCTCGTCTTGCAAAGGGACGACATCACCTATGGTTCCTATAGCAACAAGGTCGAGATACTCTCTGAGATTTGGGGACTTTTTGCCTTCCCAGAAACCCATATTGCGGAGTTTTCCGCGGAGCGCGATCAGGAGATTGAAGGCAACTCCAACACCGGCGAGGAATTTGAATGGGAAGGAGCAATCACTGCGATTAGGGTTAATTACGGCGCTGCAATCGGGCAGGATATCGGGAATCTCATGATGATCCGTCACTATAACGTCAATTCCCGATGACACCGCATGGGCGATCTCTTCATGGTCTGATACACCGCAGTCAACAGTTATAATAAGTTTTATGCCTTCATCCCTGAATTTGTCGATTGCCGTCATGTTGAGTCCGTATCCCTCGTCAATCCTTTCGGGGATATAATATGATACGTTATCGTGAATTTCTCTGAGGAACTTTACGAGGATTACTGTGGATGTGATGCCGTCCGCGTCGTAATCACCATAGACGACGATTTTTTCATTTCCGGAGATTGCCTCTATCAACCTGTCGACGCCCTTTTCCATGTCCTTTATAAGGAGGGGGTTGTGCAGTTGTTTCAGGGATGGGAAGAGAAATTCTTTGGCATCTTCCGTGGTGATAATGCCGCGATTGATCAATATCTGTGATACCACCGGGCTGATTTCCAGCTCGCTGGCCAGAGTCCCGATTTGTCGGGTCTGGACTTTCGTGTTGGGGTTCGGAAATCTCCAGTGGGTGATTGGCAACATGTTTTTCCTGTCACGTTCAGATTGGACTTTGAATATAGTCAAGGTGCTGTAGCATGTCAAGGATGGATTTATTGCTTGATGTTTTGAAACCTGAATGTTACGAAACACTACATGATTGAAGGGGGGATAGTAAAAAAGAATCTGAGATTGAACCGCCGGGACATTGCATATGCGAAATATATATTTGAGGGATATGAAGGCCTTGCTGTCGTCACAACTATCGACAGAAGGGAATCGATTGTCCAGCTTTTAATCCCGCCGGGTTTTGTTTCCGATGTTGACGGAATAATCCGGGCGTTAAAACAAGAGATAGATATCTGTGAGATTGGTGAAGGAGAATAATAATGAAAAAATTATACATGTGCCTTTTGATGATGCTGTTTGTTCCTTTTATGATGGGCATGGGCGCTACGTCAGGGAATGACTCACCGGACTGGATTCCCGATACTGAACAAAATTTCAGTGCTACCTTTGTAGATCAGATGGATATTGTTACGAGGTGCAGCAGTGTAAGTATGGACGGAAAAACCTTTGTCGAGGGAGAGAAGGGCGAGGGTACCTATACGATTCCATTCAAAAACATCAAAAGCATCAGGTTCTTTTTAAAGGAGGGGGATCTGAAGGGCCTGGTTCTCCTGAAAAACGGTAACAAGGATGAACTGATACTCAATAAAGACTGCAAGGTGTATGGCAAGACAGGCAGTGGAACATTTCATATAAATATTACAGGTCTTAAAAAGATGATAATGGGTGGGAAGTCATGACAGGGCTGACTGTATTCGCCCGGGATTAGTCAGACGAATACAGCGTTGTATTATCAGACGGCCTTCTTGACGAATCCGGAACGCAGGCACCGGGTACAGACCTTCATACTCTTTATTCCTCCGGACTTTGGATCTATAACACGCATTTTTTGCAGATTCGGATACCAGACCCTTTTTGTCTTGTTGTGCGCGTGACTTACGCTGTTTCCTACTACTGGTCCTTTCCCGCAGAACTCACAAAATCGAGACATAACAAACTCCTTTCAAAAAATCAGGTTGCTTCCTAAACTATATCGTGTGTTTTTGCAAGCAATTTTTTAGAAAATCACCGTGGCCCCACTATACAGTGGTCATAGTGGCATCATGTAGCGCGGGTGCTCTGTCCCCCGCAAACAAGTTGCCCCAGGGGCAACGCTACTTTAAACCCAGGTCTGAGCAGTGGTGTTAATTCTTCATCGATACGGGCTGCCCCGTTGCTTCAAGGACACGCATCCACAGGTTTCCTTCTGTGTCTACTTTTCTGCGGAACGCCACCGATTTAAATGGGAGGTGAACATATTCTCCATTGAAGAGACCCACTACCATTCCGGTTTTCCCAGCCATTCCGGCATGCACTGCAAGCTGACCAAGCAGTTCACAGTATATACTGTCGCTCGCGTTGGCGGGAACGCTTCGTATGGTATAGCTTGGGTCGATATATTTGATGTTGTGTTCCATTTTCATCTTTTTAAAGTAATCTTCGATCCTTGTCTTTAGATATATGCCTACATCACTGAGTCTGGTATTTCCTGACGCGTCAGTCCGCTTCGGGTCGTTTCCGGCACAAAGTTCCTGCCCGGCTCCTTCCGCTACAAGTATGAGTGCATGTTTCCGGTCCCGAAGGCGTCTTTCCAATGCCTTGAACAGGCCCTTTTCACCCTCCAGATCAAATGGATCTTCAGGTATCAGGGCGAAATTGACGTCATTTTGCGCGAGGGCGGCGCTAAGCACGATATGGCCCGATTCTCTCCCCATTATCTTTACCAGACCGATCCCCATGGGCGCGCTTTTTGCCTCCACATGGGCGCATCGAATTGCATTAACCACTATGGATATTGCCGTATCAAATCCAAAAGTCTTGTCAATCAGATTCAGATCGTTATCTATGGTCTTGGGGATACCTATAACGCTTATCTTTAAATTTCTTCTGTTGATTTCTTCTGTTATAAGTTCAGCAGCGTTCATTGTTCCGTCTCCGCCTATACAGAAAAATATATTGATGTTCATTCTGCAAAGCGTGTCAACCATTTCCGCGATATCCTGACCGCCACGAGACAGGGAGAGAATGCTCCCACCGAGCGAGTGTATGTCTTTGACAATTTCGGGTGTCAGACTTAGCACTTCATGATGGTACTTCCGTACAAGACCCTGAAAACCGTACCTGATACCTGCGATGTTTCTGACCCCGTAACGGTAGTAAAGTCCCATGACTACCGCTCTTATCACATCATTTATCCCCGGGCTCAGACCGCCGCATGTAACGATGGCGGCTTTTACATTTGAAGGATCGAAATAAATCATTTTTCTCGGACCGGCGATCTCGATAGATGAAGGGGTTCCTTCGGTTGTTTGCGAGGACTCCAGGTTATGGAGGTATCGGTCGTAAAGAATGCGTTTGCTGTCGTGTATAAAGTATCCCGATGCAACAGGTGATGTAATGGCTGCATCTCCAAGTTTCTGAATCCCGAAGTCCGGTACCCTTTGTTTCATTCCGGATTCTCCCTCATTGCAAGTTCCGCGGCGTTTAGTCCGGACATGATTTCTCCTTCAAATCCAAGGCCCGGCATCATCATACCCCCTGTGAGAAAAACATTCTTCAGGGGGGTCTTGCCGGTCAGGAATGACATGCCGAGGATCGGTTTTTTCATTGTGTATTTCAGGTTGATGGTCCTGTGATAACTTTTTGATACATATATTGATTTTTCCAGATCAATGAAGTCGATGTTTTCGTTAAGAAAGGGAAGAAAGGAGTTGAGATTCTTCAGCATGGATTCTGCCATTTTTTCCAGGGCTTTGTTGTTGAACTTCGAGGGGGGATTTTTTAGAAAGGTGGTAATGCTCATAGCCCTCTTTCCATCTGGCGCACGCAGGATATCTCCCGGTATGCTCGTTTCAAGAAATAGTGGATTGCCGTTTTCTGCCGATTTTGTTTCATCTGATACAACTGCATATACACCCATCTTCTCCGGGATACATTTGTCATGTACTCCGATATGTATGGTGAATGGATAAAATGAGGGTTTCAACCTGTCATATTTTTTTCTGAAAACTGAAAGATCCTTGGTTCCCTCGAGCAGAGAAGCTAAACCCTCATATTTTGTGCTTACTACGAGGTTCTTCCCGTAGATGGCAGGGATATCTTTGTCCTTGCCTTTCGATTTCATATTAATCTTGATGACTCTTTCTGTGTCCACGACCAGGGAGGAACAGCTTTCAACAACGCCCCCGTTTGCACCAAATTTTTTCTCGAGCTCGGATATGATATGGGATTTGCCTCCTTTAGGGTAAGAGAGTTCATTTAAAGATGTGGAAAGCGTCCTCGCGAAAGAAATCGGACTCATATTGCGAGGATCAAGATTTGACAGGAGGAGGATCTGAGCTTCGAGGAGTTTCCCCGTAATGTGCTGTTCCCGGATATTATCAAGGTTTGTGCCAAAGTCCCTTTTGTTCTTTATAATCCAGGGTATTTTCTGACAGAGCTTGATATAATCCTTTGCTGTTTCAGGATGTAAATGCAGTCCCTTATCTATCAGTTCGGATGCAAAGGAAGCGGTTGTTCCGGTAGAGCAGTAAAACTTTGCCAAATTCGCGCTATCATCCGGAAATTCACGCTCCATTTCCTTCAGGTCCACTTCTGTATTACCGCAAAGATCTATTCTGTGATTCTGGAAGATTATCTGTAGCGCAGGGTTCAAAATGGAGGCCTCGGGGTTTATCCCGAGATGAGCCAATAGCTGGTTGAAGACGCCTCCTGTGTTCAAGCCGGTCCACGGAAGGGGGTCAATATCGAATTTATATCCTGATTCCGAGAAGAAATCCGGAACGTTATCCATGGTCAGAAGTAAAGTCTTTTTTCCACGATTTGCCAGGGCACCCGCTGCTATCAGAGAGGCCGGATCATTCCCGAGTACAATGGTATCATACATAGTTTTATCACCCGATTCATAATCGATAAGTTTTAGTTTCCAACTCGTATTTAATTTTGTCCGAAGACGTCACGCCGATGCCATTCTTTGAAAGGAGGGCAGATGTAACGCCTGATCCCTTTACGATGGAGCCTGTTCTCTTTATACAGCAGACCCCACAGGACGGACTTTTATCTCTCATTATCGCTTCTGAGATCCCGAATAGTTCTACAATGCGCATCACCTCGTTTGCCCCCCGCAGGAAACAGTCTGTAACATCAACCCCGGAGTCAGAGATAATCCTTGATCTTCCTTCAAGCACATCAAAGCCGTCACCGCATGTGATCTCTGAGGGGGCGCGGGGGGTAGGGAGACCACCGAGTTGTTCCGGACAAACAGGCACATACTGATCCCTTACAGGTGATAACAGCAGCTGAGTATCAGGGGATCTCTCGCCGTTATATCTACAGTTAAATCCAAGCAGACAGGCGCTTACAATAATCATATTAAAACTTTTCCAGTGGCGGGTTGTGCATGCGGGATGCACCCATTTTGCTGGAGTCTTTTATATGTACCCTCCGCCCGTCAATCTCAAGTCTTCCCTCAGCGTAGAGCTGAATTGCCTGAGAATAGATCCTGTGTTCCTCTTTTAATATCCTCTGCTGGAGTGTGTCTGCGGTGTCATCGCCGTAAATGGGAACAACAGCCTGGCTGATAATGGGTCCGGTATCAACCCCCTCGTCGGCGAAATGTACCGTGCACCCTGAAAACTTAACGCCGTAGTCGAATGCCTTCTGATGTACATGAAGTCCCTGAAAAGAGGGAAGCAGGGCCGGATGGATGTTCATTATCCTTCCTGGAAAGGCCCTCAAAAAACCGGGGGTAAGTATTCGCATAAAACCGGCCATGACCACAAGATCTATTGAATATGACTTTAAACAGGCAACGGCCTCCCGGTCAAATTCATCTCTTGTACTGAAATTCTCACGATCGATAACGATTGCAGGGATATCATGATTTTCTGCCCGCTCCAGCGCGAAAACACCTGGAACATCACTTATAACCACATCTATAGATGCATCCAGTTTGCCCGATCCAATATTGTCGATAATGGCCTGCAGGTTCGAACCACTGCCTGATACCAGCACGCCAAGGTGTATTTTTTTCATTTCTCTACTCGAATATTACAGCCGGGTCCTCATTTTTTCTCTTTGTGACACGACCGATTATATGGGCCTGTTCTCCAAGTCTGCCGAGATGATCAATAATCTCTACCGAATCTTTTTCCGGAACGATGATTGTCATCCCGATGCCCATATTGAATACTCTGAGCATTTCTGATTCGTCAACCCCGCCCATGTCCTGAATGATTTTGAAGATGGGGAGGGGGTCCCAGCTGTTTCTGTCGATCACAACCCCCCCGCCTTGCGGCAGTATCCTCGGAATATTTTCGGTGAGCCCCCCGCCGGTGATATGGGCCATTCCCCTTATTTCGAAATTCTTTATAAGATTCAGGACGGTCTTTACGTAGATCTTTGTCGGACGGAGAAGTTCCATGCCGATGGTATCTTCAAGCCCCTCCACTTTATCATTGATATCAAGCCCGGACTGGTCGAACAGTACCTTTCGGACAAGCGAATAGCCGTTACTGTGGATTCCATTTGATGTCAGGCCTATAATGCTGTCACCTATCCTGATTCGGGAGCCGTCGATGAGGTTGTCATATTCAACTGCCCCAACACAAAAGCCTGCCAAATCGTATTCGTTATCCTTGTAAAATCCAGGCATTTCAGCTGTTTCACCACCTATCAGGGCACATCCCGCCTCAATGCAGCCCTTTGCTATGCCTTCGACTATTTGCACACTCGATTCAAGACTCAACTTTCCGGTAGCTATATAATCCAGGAAGAAAAGGGGCTCTGCGCCCTGGACGATTAAATCGTTCACGCTCATTGCAACAAGGTCGATGCCGACAGTATGGTGCCTGTCCATCATGTGGGCTATCTTGAGCTTTGTGCCAACGCCATCGGTTGCTGAAACAAGGAGCGGGTTTTTGTATTTCTCGGTATCAAGGTGAAACAGACCGCCAAAATGCCCTATTTCTCCTACAGTGCCGGCGCGGCGCGTTGGTTTGATGAGTGGTTTTATTTTGTCAATAAAGCTGGCGGCCTTATCGATATCCACGCCAGCGTCTCTGTACGATGTCTTTTTGTTTGTCACGATATTTAATTCCTCTTTGTGTGCAATACAAGTTAACGCGGGGCCGGCGACGCGCTCAATAAAAACAATAATACCTGATAACACCCCGGAATCTATCACGTGTATTAAAACATCGTTAATAGCGAGAGGGCGATTCCGGAGGGTAACACCAACGGCGTTTCTTGTAAAGAGTTTTACGCGTGTCAGAAGCCTCAGTGGCGTCGCAGATGTGATAAGGCGGAAGGGAACTTCTTGCCCATAGTTTTTTCAAATTCCAGACTCGTTTCAATCAGGCAATTCAAATCAATTCCTGTTTCTATATTCATCCCGTGAAGCATATCCACAGTATCTTCCGTAGCGATATTTCCCCTTGCTCCCGGAATGAAGGGACATCCGCCAATGCCCCCCATGGAGGTGTCAAATATCGAAACCCCGTGTTGCAGAGCTTCCCGGACATTCGCCAAACCAAGACCACGGGTATTGTGAAGGTGGAGCGATATTGTCTTGTTGCCTGTTACTTCCCTCACGCGGACTAATAAATTTTTTATCAGTCCGGGGTTCGCCATACCCGATGTATCAGCGAGGCAGATTTCGTCCGGCCCGGTTTTCATGAAATCTCTTGCCAGACCGATTACCCTTTCTACAGAAATCTTCCCCTCATAGGCACAACCAAAGGCATTCATGATCCCCGTACGTACTTGCATGCCGACGGACTGTGCCCGTTCAACTAATTTCAATGCTTCCGTACGGGCCTCTGAAATTGTCTGGTTAGAGTTTTTCTGACTGTGTGTTTCACTTGCCGAGACAAAAACTCCCGCATGGGGCACGTTACAACGAATTGCCCTGTTAAGACTTTTTTCTCCGAGGATTAATGCGGAATAAAGGATACCCTCTTTACGTTCTATCTTATCCCAGAGATCTTCCGCGTCGGCCATCTGTGGAACGAGACAGGGGTTAACAAAGGATGACACCTCAATGCGTTTGAACCCGCAATTGACAAGCTTGTCAATTAACTGCACTTTTTTCTCTGTGGCAACGATTGTATCCTCGTTCTGAATACCGTCACGTAAGACCACCTCATGTAACGTCACTTCCCGAGGCAAATGATTTTCCATTCCTTAATGAATTCCTTTCATGAATTACGAATAATGGTTTTGTCAATACTGATTCATCATGACTGCGTTTGGCTGCATCATTTTGAAACCCCTGCAGCTCATCTCCCGGGAAATATCCCAGTAGCAAGCTCTGTGGGCAACCAATATGTGGAGCACAGAGGCCACGCGCTACTGTATCTCATCTTCCGGAATATATCCAAGGTCAGTTCTATAGTATTTATTTGATAACGTGCAAAGAAAATAGGTGCAAAAGTAAGCGTTGCTCCGTGGGTAATATATTTGCGGGGGACAGAGCCCCCGCGCTACGTTATATCGTCGTAGCCTTGCTCCTGGGCGACTTGTTTGCGTGGGACAGATTCCCCGCGCTACTTTTTGTAATGTAGCCATTAATATTTGTATGTGCAACAGGTGAAATTATGTCTGGTAAATACGATGTAATAATGGTACGGGCATCGTTGGTAATCGGCGCCTGATTCGGGTCTGGCGGCAATATTATCGAAGGAATCCGACAGGAAGGTTCTGTTACTTGACAGATTTCCGTGGTCTGTAAATGAACGGCGCGGCGGTATGTGGTGCGCCGTTCTGATCCTTAAGGAAATCGTACAAGAGTAGTGATCCGCCAGGCGTTAAGGAATCAAGAATAAATAAGTTATACAGATTGCGCCGTAATTTTGTTTGTTTTCAAGGCGTGTTGAAGCACGCATAACGTGTTATGTAAGCTTTGACACAACACAGGAAACAAGCAAAAGGACAAGCAAGGTGCATGAGTTATTTCTTCTTGCTGACTTAGGAATGAAATAAATTTAGTGGTGAAAGGAACAACTACAATGGGAGAGAAAAAATTAACGAGGGCCGAGAGGCTGGAAAAAGAAAGAGAAGCCAACCTTAAACACTGGATGGCACAGGATGAAATTCTGGTCAAACACCGCGATGAGGCCTATAATGTCGGCGGTCAGAAGCAGATAGACCGTCTTGCAAAACAGGGCAAGAAACCGATGCGCGAGCTTATATCAATGCTGATCGATCCGGACACCGAGTACTTTGAGGTGGGTCTTGATGCCGGTTATGACATAGGCAAGAAAAGAGTTTACGGAGGGGAGGTATACGAGCAGGAAAACCGTGGTCATATCCCCGGAGGGGGTCTGATTACGGTTATCGGCAAGATTCACGGCAAGGATTGCATGATCTTTGCCAATGAAAATCGCTATGCCGCGGGGACATACTTTCCCATTACACTCAAGAAACATATGAGGGCGCAGAAAATTGCCGAGATGTGTGAGATCCCCTGTATCTATATCGCCGATTCGGGCGGCGTTTATCTTCCCATGCAGATTGGCAGTTTCGCCGACCACAATCACTTCGGCAAAATGTTTTATAATATGTGCCGCATGTCTGCCAAGGGAATAAAACAGTATACACTTTCTACCGGCGGGAACACTGCCGGTGGCGCATACATCGTTTATCTCGCTTGCGAATCGGTCATGATCGAAAAAATGTCTTACGCCTTTCTTGCCGGTCCTCCAATGGTCAAATCCGCTATCGGCGAAACCGTGGCGGCGGAAGACCTCGGCGGCGCCTATGTCCATACCAGGCATTCCGGCGGTTGCGACCATCTTGTCAAAAGCCAGGAAGAGGGAATAAAGAAACTGCGTGACATTATGGAGTTTGAACCATCCCAGAAACTCTATACAGATCGAAGAGAATCGAGGGAGCCGAAGTTTGATTATAAAGAGATGATGAGCTGCTCCCCCGCTGATACCTACCGCTATATAAGCATCCATGACACGCTGAAATGCCTCGCTGACGACAGCTATTTCCATGAATACAAGCCGACTTACGGACCAGGCCGCGGGACCTCGGTCGTCTGCGGCAAGATGTGGTTGAAGGGTATTCCTGTGGGAGTTATTGCTTCGAACGCCAGTGGCATTATCTATATCGAAGCGGCAAGGAAGGCTACCGAATGGATGATTCGCTGCGGCTCTTCAAAGTTGCCGGTTCTTTTCCTCGAGGGCACCCCGGGTTATATGGTGGGCAAGAAAGAAGAATGGGGCGGTATAGGTAAATACGGTTCTGATATGGTCAGGGCGGCTACCTGTCTTGATACACCCAAAATCACTTATGTTATCGGTCCGGATCACGGGGCTGGCAACTACGGAATGTGCGGAAGGGCGTTCAACCCTACCTTCTCCTTTACCAATATGAGAGGTCGTACGACCGTTATGTCGGGTGAGACTGCCGGTTTTATTGTTGAAACTGTGCGTAAGGCAGGTATCGAGGCAAAAGGCGGGGAGGTTAATGAAGAAGAGATGGTTGAATTCCGTCAGATGATGAGAGATCGTTATGACGAACAGGGTCATCCATTTTATACGGGATGTCTGAATTTCCATGACGGTGTTATCGCGTTCAGTGAGGCCCGTGATAAGCTGGCCAGGGCCTTTGAGGTTGCTCTTCGCACTCAGGTAAAAGAGTCTCGCTTTGGAAACCTGAAGGTATGATCAATTTCATCTGACTGAACGAAAGGAGAAAAGCATGGCTGATATGTTGCTGAAGGAAAAAACGGATGACGGCATCCTTATTCTCACTCTTAATCGCCCGGAAGCGATGAACTGCTTCAATTTTGACCTGCTTGCCGAGCTGGGTGACACTATTAGAGAAGCCAATTTTGATATGGATCTGAGATGCATCATTATCACCGGTGCGCAGGGTGATCGTGAGGTAAAGAAACAGTCGTTTTCAACCGGGGCTGATCTGAAGGAGAGAAGAACACTGTCGGAGGATCAGGTAAGGCGTTTCATTTTTACAATACGCAATACATTTACGGCCGTGGAGAACGTTCGTGTGCCGGTTATCGCTGCGATCAACGGGTTTGCATTTGGTGGTGGAACCGAGTTGGCCCTTGCATCCGATATTCGAATTGCCTCCTCAAATGTCTTGATGGGTCTTACCGAGACAAGTCTGGGGATTATCCCGGGCGCTGGTGGAACTCAGAGGCTTACGAGGGTTGTCGGTGTGGCAAAGGCCAAGGAACTGGTCTTCACGGCGAGGAGATTTGACGCGAAGACGGCGCTCGAAATCGGCCTGGTCAGCCGTGTGGTGGAGCCGGAAGAACTGATGGAAGCCGCCTTAGAACTTGCGCGTGAGATCGCGAAAAATGGTCCTATAGGTGTTGCCCAGGCAAAGTTTGCAATTAATTACGGTTCGGAGGCAAGCCTCGGTGTGGCGCTTCCGCTTGAATCGAAGGCGTATGAGGTAACAATCCCGACTGAAGACAGGATGGAGGCCCTTGCAGCCTTCGCGGAAAAGAGAAAGCCGGTGTTTAAGGGCAAATGACATGGCCTTCCGGTTATAAAATTGAAATATTCAGGAGGTAGCATAGTTTATGGCATCAGAATATGATTTATGGAAAATATTTCCGAGAATGCCGAAGAAGGCAATGATTGGTGATGTTACCATTCGCGATGGATTCCAGCATGAGGAGAAGTTTATTTCCACGGCAGCGAAGATTTTTTATGCCGAAGAGATGATCCTTGCCGGTTGCAGGGAAATTGAGCTTACGAACCTGGGAAGTCCGGTAGGCATTCCCCAGTTCAAGGATGCGGACGAAGTGCTGAAATATTTTGCCGGGGACCGTTTTCTAAAACGGATTGCACGAAAAGGCATTAAGCGCGAGGACCTCACATTTACGGCAGTTTCTATCCGGGAACCCGCTGTGGATCGTGCTATTCAGATGAAAAAAGATGGATACGGTCCTGACCGTATCCTTATGATGGTTTCTACTGATCCGGAACATCACTTTGCAAATTCCGGTACGACATTGAGCCAGTACTGGAAGGAAGCAGAACGTTCCATCCAGAAGGCGACAGATGCAGGGATCAAGATGTGCGGTACTGTCAGTACTATCTGGGGAAGTCCTATCAGTGGTGCGACAGAACTGAAAGACGCAGTTGAGTTTACAAAACGCTGGTTTGAAATAGGTGCATATGACATCGAACATGCAGATCATGACGGCTCAGCCTCGGCCGCTGACGTATATCGTTACTGTTCCATGATCCTCGATGCCATGCCTGATACTGATGCACATTTGCTTCATTTGCACGAAACAAAACGTGTGGCTTCAGCGTCGATTCTTGGCTCTCTGCAAGCAGGTTTTACGCGTTTTGAAGGCACGCTGGGTGGACTGGGTGGACAGCCGGCAAATTTCCTTGATGACACGCCGGTCAGGGGTACGGGTGAATACTATTATAAGGATCCACGCTACGTTGGTCTTATAACTATCGAAGATCTGCTTGTACAGATTGATGAGATGGGTATTGAGCACGGCTACGATGTGGACCGTGTCCTGTGGCTTGGTGAAAAGATGGAAAAGACCGCCGGTCGCAGACTTCGCTCTGAAGCTGTATATAACGGACGAACTGAGAAAAGTGGTCATATGGAATTTGCCCGTCCAGGTCTTTCAAAACTGATTGAAAAGGCAGGAGAAAAAACCGGCCAGAGGATCCCGGCTGAGTGGTCACAGACAGCCGTGCTGCCAGAGGTCTGGGGCCCCGGGATGTGGAAATAAGCCAACGTAGCGCGGGGGTTCTGTCCCCCGCAAACAAGTTGCCCACGGAGGGGCAACGCTACAAGG
>CAZINZ010000059.1:0-14625 GCA_964540715.1 uncultured Syntrophaceae bacterium
GCGCTAATACTTCTTCCATTAAAATTACCTCCTGAATGATTTAATATTTCCGGCATGCGCTGTTGCGTACAGGGTTTAGGGTTTTGCCTACTATCACATTTGATGCAGTTATGTCACTATAAAAAACCTGCCGGCGACCGTTTTTTATCATTACCGTTATTCTTCTTTTTTCGGGCGGTCGAGGCCGGTTACGATCTGTGACTGGATGAGTCTCGGGAGCATCATATGATGACGCGGGCAGATCGATTTTGGATTCTGATAGACTGAATTGGTAAATGCCACCATGTAGTCCCGCAGCTTTTCGAAGTGCACAACCTCATCCATCAGACCCGCCTTCGCGCAGTACATCGGGCGCGACTTGTCATAGTAATGCTGTACCATGTCATTCATCTTTTCGAGAACAGGATCGAGTGACCTGCCGGCGTCCTTCTCTTTGACAAGCCTTCGGGAGTAACTGGCTGCAGCCACTGTTTCCCCGTGCATGACGTAGATCTCTGTCGCGGGAGTGCCAAGTGAAAAAGCATTGGTATTATTGCCCTGAGGGCCTCCCATTACATAATGTGCTGCGGCCGTCCCTTTGCGGAGGATAATCACCATCTGTGGTACATTACTCTGCTCGATGGAATAGATGAGAGATTGTCCCAGTCCGAGAAGTTCCGCTTTTTCCGCGATGTCGCCGACATCGATACCGGATGTATCCTGGAACCAGATGATAGGAATACGGTCACGACCGCACTGTGTTACGAATTCATTTATCTTGATCAATCCCTGGCGGTAGAGTTTGCCACCCACTCACATGTATTCATTCGTATATTCCGGATAGTTCGGGAAAATACCCTGGCGGTTTCCGATTGCGCCCATCAGAAAACCGTCGATCATGACGAGTCGCGTATAGACCTCCGGACCGTAACCGGGCCTGAATTCAAGATGCCGGGAGTTATCGACCAACCGTGCAAGAACATTGTCAAAATCATAACCCGACTTCTGATTATAAGGAACAATGGATGCAATTTCAGAGGGAGAAAACTTGGGCTTGGCCGGTTCGTCCAGTCTGAAGAATCTGGGGTCATAGGCAGGCATCCCTTCCATGTACTCTTTCAGGGCATCCAGGACCTGATTTTCTTCTTCAAATACATATCTGAAGTAACCGGTTTCGTCGTAATGGACCTTGACGCTCCCGGGGGGCACCTGTTTGAAATGCCTTGTCGCGTCGATCAGTTGCTCTGCCCCTTCTTCGTCAAAAGCCCCTTTGGGACTCATGCCGCCGACGATTCCGCCGCCTCCTACCGCAATGTTGCAGTCCTTGTGGGCCAGAAGTATTGTGGGATTGATTCCCTGGTAGCCGCCACCGGCGGGGTTAGTTCCGTAAATTCCTGCCAGGATTGGAACACCTGACGTTTCCAGTTCCGCGTGGCGGAAAAAACATGTTCCCTGTCCGCGACGATTGGCGTAGATCTTTTCCTGCTCGGGCAGTTTGACGCCGGAACAGTTGACCAGTCATACAAGCGGCAGATTTTATGTTTTGGCGATGTCGGTCACACGGAGATTATTATCCGCCTGGCCCGCGATCCATGCGCCGGCTATCCACTTGTTGTTGAAGCCGATAAGCACGCACCACTTGCCGCTGATCCTTGCAATGCCGTCCACAACACCGGTACTCCCCGATTCTTCATGCTCCGGATCATATATGGTGTGAAGCGGAAAGAACATTCCCGGATCCACGAGATATTCGATCCGTTCCCAGACAGTCAGTTGCCGGCGCTTATGAACTAAATCAACGGGAAGGCCGAAGTCCCGGATTCGCTGATCTTACGCCTCGATCCCCTTCATCACCTCATTCATCTGGGCGACGCTCTCCTGCATCCTCTTTATCTGCGAATCCCTCAGGGGTTTGCCGAACTCTTCCATCTTTAAATAGGGTATCATTTTTGTATCCTCCCTTCCTCTTTCCTAAATTGCCTGGATTGTTTTAATGGTAAAGCCCTTATGATTATCAGGAGAATAACGTACCCTCTAAGATGAATTTCCACTGTAACATCCCGTAGCCTCTGAAAACTCTCTGCCCGCGAGAAGCAGTTCCTCTATGCACATCTTGCGGTGGTCATAATTGTTGAAACGTACCTCAGGCATTGCCAGACTTGCCGCGGCCTGAACGGGCATACCCTGATAAAAGGCAGAGAATGGAACGCTCAGGGCCCCGAGACCCTGCCAGGCTTTCCCCAGACTCGAGGAGTAACCCTGCTCCCTGATCAGGGCGAGCTCCGGGATGAGGTGCTCTATTTCAACAGTTGTGTTATTGGTTAGCGGTTCAAGCTTTATTTTCGCCAGATATTTGTCAATAAAATCCTGCGGGGAGAAGGCCAGCAGGCATTTAGATGTGGCGCCGGCATAAAGCGGAGCCCTGTTTCCAATCAGCATGGTGGCCTTCAACTCCTGGGTGGATTCCAGACTGCTGATACAGATCCGGGAGATGCGGTCTGTATCTATTATGCTAAGGTATACGGTCTCCCCGGTCCGGGACAGGAGCCGTTTCATAAGCGGCATGGCTATTTTTGTGATTGGGTAATTGTCCTGCAGGGCACGGAAAAATGAAAGATAGATATTTCCAAGACTGTACAGTCGCGTGTTTGGATCTTGCCTGATAAATCCATAAGCCTTCAGAATTTGCAGGATTCTCTGGATGGTGGACGGGCTGAAACCGAGATGCGCGCTCAACTCTCTCACACCCCAGGATGGCTGCCCTTCACGGAATACCATGAGGACCATGAGGGCTTTTTCAATGGAATTGATCTTGTTTAGTAAGTTGGC
The DNA here is from genome assembly GCA_964540715.1 of uncultured Syntrophaceae bacterium. GTDB lineage: Bacteria > Desulfobacterota > Syntrophia > Syntrophales > UBA2210 > UBA2210. Next base: position 2,809 of record CAZINZ010000059.1, read on the forward strand.
CTTGTTAAATTGTTCCATAATGCAAAATACCGTTTTACGTTGTGCATTGTTTCTGCATGCCATATTAAAACGCTTTTTGTCAAGAGAAAAAGTTTGTAAATTTATATGAATATTCCATGGTTTGGAGAAATGAGTGATTCCAATAGGATATGAAACTTTCGCAGCATTGTTTCGGTGGTAGAGTAAAAAGTCTTGACACGGTGCCGGTACCGTAGTATGGAACCCTGTATTACCAACATGCGGCATAGCGTTCCGCATAGTGAAATTTCCCCGGGAAGTGGGCATTGGGAGGACACGTCCCGATTTTAATCGGGACTGGAAATTTTAAGGCTACTTCGCCATGGAAAAAATAACAAGAGATAATAGAGATGAGCAATGATTGACTGGGGAAAAGCTTTAGAGACATTTATTGTCGGATTTGGTGGTGTTTTTCTTACTCTGGTTATACTGCAGCCAGGAGTAAGCATATTCTCGAAGATTGTCGTGGGTGTAACAAATATGATTAAGAAGGAAGGTTAAGGAGGTAAGACAACGAACATGGATTTCAGTGTATTTCAAAAGATCTTTTTAGATATGGGATTTGTACATTTAACATTCGGCAATGTCATAATGTGGGTAATAGCCCTAACTTTTATCGTTCTCGCAATAACCAAAAATTATGAGGCGATGAAGATGGAGAACCCCATCTTTGCCCCGTCCGATGGGACGGTCAAAGAGATCAAGGTAAAGGAAAAGGATTCCGTGGAGGCCGAGCAGGTATTGGTGGTCCTGGAATAACCGAGAGGAAAAGAGATAGGAGATGCTAATATCATCCTATCCCTTCTTGCTTTTAATTTGTTCAAACGGTCTGTTTCCGGCTTGTCCGGATGTGAGGAGCTTGTATTGACATGATTGACTGGAGCCTGGCGATAAAGACAGCGATAGGCGGATTCGGCCTGGTGTTTGGAATACTTGTGCTTTTAGGTATATCGGTGGAACTGACCAGGGTGATTACTGAAAAAATCGCCGGTGACAAAGGTGAAAAGAAACAGGCTGGATAAAGGTTGTTCGGAGGAGGAATAGGCATGCTGTTTGGATTTCTTGAGACTGGATTCTCTCTTTTTTACTGGGGGAACGCACTTATGATCGTTATTGGTCTGGGTTTTATATACCTGGCGATTGCGAAAAAGATGGAGTCTCTTCTGCTGCTTCCCATAGGGTTCGCTATGATTCTTGTCAATCTGCCTCTTGGGGGCATGATGGACTATGAATTGATGCTGAAGGCCCCCAGTGCGGGGATGGTGATGGAGGTGCCGATGCATGAAGGGGACAACTTCACGAAGGGTGGCATAATATGCAAACTCGATTCAGGTGAAGTGGTGGCCCCTGTTTTTGGAAGGGTTGACAAACTGAATGTTTCCAAAGGCCGGCATGTTGATAAAGGCGATATTATAGCCTCTCTTATAACGATGGAACAGACGAACCAGTCGGAGTTTCCTACCAGACCACTCGGACTTCTCTCGATCATCTTCACGTTTGGCATTATGTGGCAAATCCTTCCGAGCCTTATGTTTCTGTGCCTTGGGGCGCTGACCGATTTCGGGCCGATGATTGCCAATCCCAAGACCCTGCTTCTTGGAGCCGCCGCGCAGTTCGGGGTCTATATGGCATTCTTCCTTGCTCTAATCTTCGGATTCAGCATGCCGGAGGCGGCATCCATAGGGATAATAGGCGGAGCAGAGGGGCCAACCACCATATATGTTACCTCACTGCTCGCCCCTCATATCATAGGCGCTACTGCTGTTGCGTGCTACTCTTATATGGCGCTTGTACCCATTATTCTTCCTCCCGTGACAAAGCTTCTTACCACAAAAAGAGAACGCGCCATATACATGAAGCCAGCTCTCCGAAAGGTGTCGAAGCTGGAGAAGATACTTTTTCCGCTGGTTGCGACCGTTATTATCATATTGATAGTTCCTACTTCCGCTCCTCTTATCGGGTGTTTCCTAGTTGGGAATCTCTTCAGGGAATCCGGTGTTACAGAAAGACTCAGTCGTACCGCTCAGACAGCCTTTATTGATACCATTACCATATTCCTGACCCTTGCCATTGGGGCGTCGATGCCGGCGCAGGTATTTCTGCGGTCCAGTACATTGCTGATTATGGTTCTTGGCGTTGTGGCATTTGCCTGCGCTGCAGCAGCAGGAGTTATTCTTGCCAAAATAATGAACCTGTTTTTGAAGGAGAAGATAAATCCTATGATAGGAGCCGCAGGCGTGTCCGCTGTCCCAATGTCCGCAAGGGTTGTGCAGGTAATGGGTCAGAAGGCGAATAAAAAAAATCATCTTCTGATGCATGCAATGGGACCAAACGTCGCGGGCGCCATAGGCGCGGCGATTGCCGGCGGTGTGTTTCTCGGGATACTGGGGTAGATTCATTGTTTACAGGACTTGACTGACGCGACTTTAAAGATTTTTTATGAAAAGTCTGTGCGTTGAATCAGTGTCATTTTTTCGATTTGACACTCTCAGGAAGTGAAATTCCTGTTTGCATTAACAGGGGTATGAATTGTCCTTGACAGGGAGTAAAATTTAGTTTACTCCGGCGCTTTTATAGCTGCTCTTTGGAAATTGAACAGTAATGCGCCCGTAAAAAGTCAGAAAACACCATTTTTCGTCATTCCGGCGAAAGCCTGAATCCAGTAAATTCAATATGTTCTGGATGCCGGATCAAGCCCGGCATGACATTTTTGGGACTTTTTACAAAGCCATCAACAGCGACTCTTCATATTTTCATTAATAGCAGCAAGTCGTATGAAACGATAGACTGATTAATAAAGACTATTTTTTTTCATAAATCCCTTTAATGAGTTGATTAAAATTCATGGGATTGAAGATGCTTTTTCCAAAGTTTTTGAAAAAGTGAAAGAATTTTAACCATTTCAAATAATTTTCTGGAGGTAATAGCAATGAGATTGTATGAATTTGAGGGCAAAATGATTTTTGAAAAGCATGGCATTCCTGTTCCGGAAGGTCAAATGGTTGAAAGCGCAGAGGAGGCCAGGGTGGCCTTTTCTCGTTTGAAACCTGCGGTCATTAAGGCTCAGGTGCTGATTGGAGGAAGAGGGAAAGCCGGAGGAATAAAATTCCCAAATAATGAGGAGGAGGCCCAGAGATTTGCTGAGGAGCTTCTGGACCTTACCATCAAAGACCACAAGGTGAGAAAATTGCTGGTGGAAAAGAAGGTCTCTGTTGCCCAGGAGCTCTATGTAGGTATCACCATTGACCGAAGCGAGGGCAAGCCCATCCTTCTGGCCAGTGCCAAAGGCGGCATAGATGTTGAGGAGATTGCAAGAAAATATCCTGAGGAAATGATCCGTGAAGAACTGGATGTCTTTGAAGGACTTCCGAACTATAAGGCATTAGAATTTGCCAGAAGAATGGGTTTGCGGAAAAAGAGTCTGGCGGATGGGGCAAAGATTCTGAGCAACCTCTATAAGATTTTTGACCAATACGATGCCGAGATTGTGGAGATCAATCCCCTGGTCAAAACAGCCGAAGGGGATCTCATTGCTGCGGATGCCAAGATGAACATTGATGATGATGCCATGTGGAGGCATCCAGAAATCAGAAAAGAGGATGAGTTCCTTTCCGACTTGGAAAAGGAAGCTCGAACGCACAATCTTGGTTATGTGGAGATGGACGGCAATATCGGCGTTATCGGTAATGGAGCTGGTTTGAATATGACTACTCTGGACATTTTAAGATATTACGGCGGAGAGCCAGCTAATTTCTTGGAAGTGAGCGGGAGGACGTATATGATGGCTGAAAAAGCCGTTGAGATAGTGGTGAAACGACCCGACGTGAAGGCGGTTTTCGGAAATTTCTTTGGCAGCATTTCTCGTTGCGATGTCATTGCCGAAGGCTTGGCCAAATTCATCAAGGCGGGAAAATTAAAGGTACCGATGATCGTTTCCATGAGGGGAAACGGAGCTGAGGAAGGGATAAAAATCTTAAAGGATGTTGGAGTTAAGGTTTATGAGGATGATCAGATCGCCGGGGAAAAGGTTGTGGAGGCGTCTAAGGCTTAGGATTTTAATAGTATAGTAAAGGAGAGGAGTACTGGAAATGGCCATTTTAATTGATAAAAATACAAGGGTCTTAATTCAAGGGATAACTGGAAAGGAGGGTATGTTTCATACCCGATTAATGATGAAATATGGAACCAAAGTCGTAGCCGGGGTGACACCGGGTAAATACGGGGAAAACGTTTTTGACATCCCAGTCTATGACACGGTGAAAGAAGCCTTGGAGAACCACGAGATTGATGCTGCCGGGATATTTGTTCCCGGGAGGTTTGCTAAAGATGCTGCCTTTGAAGCCATTGACGCTGGAATAAAATTACTGGTGGTATTGACTGAAGGAATCCCCATGCATGATTCTGTGAAGATCAAGACTTTCGCACGAAAAAAAGGAACGAGGGTCATCGGACCCAACTGTCCCGGTATCGTCACAGTCGGACAATGTAGTCTCGGCTTAATGGACACCCACCACGTGATGCCGGGGAACATCGGTGTCATTTCGCGAAGTGGCACATTGACTACCGAGATCACAGCCTCAATGAATAAAGAAGGGGTGGGCCAGAGCACCATCGTGGGAATTGGGGGGGATGGTGTGATCGGTTCGACTATCAAAGATATCTTGGTCCTTTTTGAGGAGGATAATGAGACAGGCGGGGTTGTTATCATTGGAGAAATCGGCGGAACCATGGAAGAAGAAGCGGCAGAATTCGTGCGGGAAAAGATGACCAAACCAGTGGTGGCTTGGATCGCTGGAAGAAATGCTCCTGAGGGAAAGAGATTGGGGCATGCCGGGGCCATCGTGGAAGGGGGAATGGGAACGGCTGAAAGCAAACTTAAGGCTTTAACTCAGGCGAATGTACCCATTGCAGAAGCTCCTTGGGAAGTGGGAAAATTGATGAAGGAGGCCATGGAGAAATAATCTGGGTTATCCTGAAGGGAGCCTTTAATCATAAATGATTCTGTTGATTTAGCAGGTTTTTGAAAACCTGTATTAAGCACCATGTATTAACTTTTGCTCAGATGTTCTTTGAAAATCTTGTTGACGAAAATTGCATTATCCGAACTGCTTCCTCATTGAAAAAGTCACTACATTTGAACATTGATCAGCCATTTGTGTGGCAAAATCCAGGAGAGCAACGCAACTGCCTGAATACATTGATAACATGGAGCACCTTTGGTTCCGGCTGTATATGCTGTCATTTTGCTTCTGATTGCCAAAGATGCCTGACTTAGCAGCATCCTTGAAATTCCGGTTCCAAACAGCCATGCTGCTGCCCATGACGAATGAAGCGCTTTACATTACAGGCGAGGACAGCCAATATCGGTACTGTCAACTTTTATGTGTAAATTTCTTATATGCCAATTCTTTAAAGAATGGCAGGTTGTTATGCACTTTCCCTACAGGGTTTGATCTCCAATGTAATTCGATCTTTAGAGATATAAAAGCTAGGAGGCCGTCCGAGAATTCAATCGCTGGCAAACAACCTATTTGGAAATAAGTATCAAATTTCGTCAAATCATTTTATGAAAAGTGATTGTCCTCAACAGAACTCACCTTACGGCTATTGATCGCATCCTTTTATTCTGAAACAGTGTGTTTTCTCGTGCCCCGACCTGTATGCCGGCCAGACAGGTACCCTTTATCAGGCAGCCATGGGAGCCAACTTGTCTTCTTTGAGATGTTCCAATTTATATCTTATTGATAATACAATCTTTTTAATGTTATGTGCGGCGCAGACAAGGGAAAACTCTCCACCTGCCTTTATAAAGCCACGCATACTGAATTCCCGAAAACCCATGTTCTTCTTTATCTGACCAAAGACAGGCTCAACGATGGTCTTTCGCTTTTTGTATATTTCCCTTGATGATTCCTTTTCCATCTTTTCAATCATCTCTTGCCGCAGTAGCTCTTTATCGTCAGTCGAAATTGTCCGGGGGTTACCTTTTTTTGACTTGCAGCATCGGCTCCGGTAGGGACATTGATCACAATCTTCACTTCGAGCCTGATATATTTTCTTGTCATCACCGGTTCTGGTTTTTAATTCCAGTACATGGCCGGCGGGACACATAAAACAGTCTTTATCCGCATCGTAAATGAAATCCTATTTCTTTACATTTCGATTGCATTCATCCAGGGATCTCTGATCATTGTTCTCTCCCTTGCCGGTCGCTATATAGGCATCGATATCGATCTTCGGATCATCGAATGCGGCAAGGTTGTTGCCCGAGCTGTAGCCGTTATCCAAACTCATAACATCAGGTTTACAGCATCCGGAACAATTTCTGTTGCAGCTTGAAGTATATTGGCATGTCCCCCCGCATACCGCACAATTGCCATTTTCGTAACACCCATCTCCAGGCACGAATCCGCAATAACTGTTCCCAGCCATGTTATAACAATCTACTTTTACATACTGGTTGCTGCACTGTTCTTCACTGGGGCCGCCTCCGGCTAAGGCAGTTGATGAAATCATAAATCCCGTCATGAGAATAAGAAAAGAATAAAATAAACAGCCACCCTTCTTTTTTAAGGCACGCATAGCACCTCTTAGCCAAGGTGGTGGTTTAAAGCCACCACCTTGGAGCCGAGTATCCTATCTGTGAAAATCGGTGTTTAATATGGGAAAAAATACAACCCCAATGCAATAAACGGTGCGGAAACAATCATAAGTGTGATGCAGTACCCCATGATATCTCTTGCTCTCAGACCAGTTATTCCCAGAAGGGCGATGGCCCAGAACGGCTGAAACATATTGGTCCAGCAGTCACCCAGCCCATAGGCCACGATACTTTTTCCGACGGGAACTCCCAGTTTGAGAGAAACTTCCCCGATAATTCCGCCGACAACACCCCATTCACCGCCACCGGACGGGATAAAAATATTAACAAATCCGCCGGTTAGCCAGGCAATAATAGGGAAAGTAGCGGCAGTAGCAAAACCAAGAAACGCGGTTGTAATTATTGATGCCAAACCGGAAAAGGAAATCATGCCCATGATACCGGCATAAAATGGGAATTGAAGGATAATTCCGCTGGTGCCTGGTGTTGCGATGTTAATAGCTTGCACATAGCGAATAGGTGTACGATGCAGGATAATCCCCAGAATAAGAAATATCCAATTAAAGATATTTAGGTTGAGGCTTACACCCTTTGTGGCAAAGTAATAAACAATATAGACAATTCCTCCAAGGCCTATCAGCCAAGATATTGTTGTGCTATTTTCAACATAATCCGCAAAGCCTTTTTTCGTGATGACCTGGTCTTTTTGGCTCAGGTCCTCTTCCTCCAAGACCTGGGGCGCAAATTCTTCCACCCCAAGGCATTCAGCCGGATCTTTGGGTGACATCAACCACATGGTAATGGGAACAACGAAAAGAACCAGCATGATTGCCATCAGAAACCCATAAATGGTAAAAACACTTTCGGTGATCGGAATAATCCCGAAGATGGGTTCAAAAACGTGACCCTCTGTGGCTGACAGCAGGCCGGCAGACGTAGAAGGCCCAACATGCCATACCATCTGGCCGGCATAAGCGGCTGCACCAATTAGAGGATAGTGCATAGGGATCTTTTTTATATATCCCACCTTTGCCACTTCTCTTGCAAAAATAGCCGCAACAATAAGTCCCAAACCCCAGTGCATGTATGAGAAAAGAGTAGCAACATAAGCTGTCAACAGGACTGCCTGAGCGCCATTTTTGGGAATCTGCGCAATCCTTTTTATAAGTGGATGTACGCCCGGAGCAATAGCAAGGGCATGACCGGTAACCAGAATCAATACCATCTGCATGGCGAACGTCAGATATTTCCAGAATCCGGCGTACCAGTGTTTGACCATATCAAGAGGGCCATTTTCTGTTAGTCCCCATCCCAGCAAAAATGCAATAAACGTAAGAATAACAGCGAACAAGTACGGATTGGGCATATTTCTCTCTGACCAGTCAGAAAGCTTTTTCCCACTGTAGGCAATAACATTCACGTTAGAACTCATTTCTTCCTCCTTTAACAAGAAACCTGTTGATAAAGCTGAATGAAAAATTACGGCTTCGTAACCGTTTCCGCTGATTATTTTACTTTCGTATAGGGAATCCTGCGGGAAGGTTCGAAGCCACTCTTTGCCTCCATTAAAATCTCACGATAAACCCCTACATTTCTGTCCTCCAAATGATCAAAAATCATAGGTGATTTGGTTCCCCAGCTGACATACTTGATCGGATCCGGATCCAACTTGGAATAAATAATTTCTTCAGTTCCGCGGCCCTGAGCCAAACGGTTGGCAATAGGGTCCACAATCATGCTGTGACCAAAATAGTAATTATCTCCCGCATCCGGTCCTATGGCATTGACGGCAATCATATAAACATGGTTGTCGTAGGCACGACCGCAATTGGTTAAATTCCAAATATCAAAACTTCTCAGTAAAGCTGAAGGACGAGTGATAATTTCGGCACCTTTCAGGGCCAGAACGCGGGAAAGTTCTGGGAAATCTCCGTCGTAGCAGATAATCATTCCGATTTTACCCAGTTTGGTTTCATATACTTCCGCCCAGGTGCCGGCTGTGCACCATCCGCCCCCTTCCACCCGTTCGGTGGGAAAAGGGTGCGTCTTGTTATAAATTCCGGCAATCTCACCTTTATCATCAATAAGAATTGAAGAGTTAAGTACGATATTTTTCTCCGACCCCTGAGAATAAGTCGGCCAGATAATATGTACGCTCATTTTCCTGGCAGCATCCTGCATCGCTTTGGTCAATTCACCGGGCACAGGACTTAGCATATGGTATAGTTCCTCTACCGGCATATTGGGAGTAAACCCTGTTGTCATTGTCTCCGGAAATACGATAAGCTCCGCATCATATTCCTTGACCGCTTTTTCAAGCCACACAAGACTCTTTTCAATGTTATCTTTAATCTTATTAGGCTTTGCCGCAATTTGAACACCCGCTGCAATAAATTCCTTCATGATTTTTCCTGTTTTTTTCCTTTGACGCTATTAAATATGTATCAAGATGTCAAGAAAAAACAACAGAAAAAAATACAGGTTATTTAGTTAATTGGAGTTAATTGGGGACAGCGCCCTATTTACACAACCCAACAAATGTGACAACGTATGTCGCCAGGTTAAAAAGGGCGCTGTCCCCAATTAACCCGAGGGGACTCTTTACCGGTGCATCAAATTTGTATAAATGGAGTTTGATATTACGTATGACGGAAAAACACGTTACAAAGATCGCGAAGGAACTGCAATTGACGGGAAAGCAGGTACGGGCTGTCTTGCTGCTTTTAGAAGAAGGGGCAACTGTTCCATTTATCGCCCGTTACCGCAAAGAAGCAACGGGTGGAATTGACGAGGTAAATGTCATATCCATTCGGGACAGGGCTGAGCAGCTCGACACGCTGGACAAACGAAGACAAGCCGTTCTCAAATCGCTGGAGGAACAGGGCAAGCTTACCGACGAGTTGAAGGAAAAGGTGCTGTCCGCCGAAACCCTGGCCATCCTGGAAGATATCTATCTGCCCTATAGGCCGAAACGGCGTACCCGCGGGATGGTGGCAAGGGAGCGCGGGCTTGAGCCGCTGGCTACAAAAATATTTGAGCAGGGTGATATCGACCCGCGGGCAGAGGCATCCGCCTTTCTCGATCCCGAAAAGGGTGTGGAAAAGATCGAAGACGCGCTTGCCGGCGCGCGTGATATCATCGCGGAATGGATAAACGAGGACGCAAAGGTCAGAGCTGCCCTGCGGGAACTTTTCGCCAAGAAGGCCGCCATACATTCAAAGGTTGCGAAGAACAAAGAAGAGGAGGGGGCAAAATACAGGGATTATTTTGACTGGGAAGAACCCGTAGCCAAGGCGCCATCGCACCGTGTTCTGGCTATCCGCCGCGGCGCTGCCGAGGGATTTCTCATCTTTCGTGTGCTCCCGGATGAGGAGAAAACCATCGACATCCTGGAACGGCATTTTGTAAAGGGTGATACTGCCGCGACGCAGGAGGTGCGCCTCTCGGTGAAAGACAGTTACAAGCGTCTTCTTTCAACCTCTATGGAAACGGAGGCCCGCCTTGAAAGCAAAAACAGGGCGGACGGAGAGGCAATCAGGGTGTTCGCGCAGAACATCAGAAACCTGCTCCTTACCTCCCCGCTTGGCCAGAAGAGGATCCTTGCCATTGATCCCGGGCTGCGTACGGGGTGCAAGGTTGTCTGCCTCGACCCACAGGGAAAGCTCCTGCACAATGATACGATCTTCCCGCTCCAACCGCGCAACCGCGTGAAAGAATCGGAAGAGACCTTAAAGAAACTGGTGGAAAGTTTCGGTATCGAGGCCATCGCAATCGGCAACGGCACAGGCGGGCGCGAATCGGAAGAGTTCTGCAGGGGCATAGACTTCGGCAGAAAAACCGCGGTGGTTATGGTCAGTGAAAGCGGCGCGTCGGTATATTCCGCTTCCGAAGTCGCCCGCGAGGAATTCCCCGATTATGATTTGACCGTTCGTGGCGCGGTATCAATCGGAAGACGCCTTATGGATCCCCTGTCGGAACTGGTAAAGATCGACCCCAAGGCCATCGGTGTCGGGCAGTATCAGCATGACGTAGAACAGAAAGCCCTGAAAAAATCTCTGGATGATGTTGTGGCGAGTTGCGTGAACGCGGTTGGCGTAGAGGTGAATACGGCGAGCAAACAACTCCTCAGCTATGTATCAGGCCTCTCAGAAAAACTGGCCGGCGATATAATCTCCCATCGCAATGAAGGGGGGGCATTCTTCTCGCGCGCCGAACTGATGAAGGTTCCGGGAATGGGTGCAAAAACCTTTGAACAGGCGGCCGGTTTCCTGAGAATAAGGGGCGCGGAAAACCTCCTCGATGCCTCGGCGGTCCACCCCGAAAGCTACCCCGTTGTTGAAGCGATGGCGAGCGATCTTGGATGCGCGGTTTCAGACCTGATGACCAGCGCCGATCTGCGTGAAAAGATTATACTGAAAAACTATGTCAGCGGCACCACCGGCATGCCGACCCTCACGGATATAATGAGTGAGCTCGCGAAGCCCGGCCGTGATCCGCGTGAGCAGTTTGAACTCTTTACCTTCACCGAGGGCATCAATGAAATGGCGGATCTGGAGGTGGGGATGAAACTGCCCGGCGTCGTGACGAACGTGACCGCGTTCGGCGCCTTTGTGGATATCGGAGTTCACCAGGACGGGCTCGTGCATATCAGCGCGCTGGCCGACAAATTCGTTCGCAATCCCCATGATGTCATAAAGGTAAATCAGAAAGTCGCGGTAACAGTTATGGATGTTGACATGAAACGAAACCGCATCGCGCTTTCCATGCGTTCAAATCCGATGGAGCCGCACGATAGCCGGGACAAAGACCCTGCCCCAGGGGAAAAGAAATCCGCCAGCAGATCCGCGCGACGTGAGGCAGGTAAAAAAACACCGGGAAATCCATTCGCCGGTGCCCTGAAAGGATGGAAAGCGAAGTAGCTTGAAGTCTGGGAAAACCAGAGACACTTCCCGTATTAATTTACATTTTTCTTTCCCGCCCGTTTTGCCCTTCTCGGGTATTTGCGATTATTCAACAAAAATCCTTTAGTAAAATACGGGAAGTGTCCCTCTATTCCCCAGTGTTCATAGCCCATGGCAACCAGTGAGATGCTGCCGATCTGGCATTGCAACGGCTGATACTCGATCGGCCCAAGGGTTGTTATGGCACGTGACAACTCTTGATGATGAAGCCGCCCGACTTCTCTTCACGTTCCAGCT
>CAZINZ010000060.1:0-13260 GCA_964540715.1 uncultured Syntrophaceae bacterium
CATATATCAACCGCATTATCCCGGTATTGATTATAATCACCCTGTTACCGCTTTGTGGTTGTGAGGGCGACAAACCGACTGGCGATTCCCGTGCGGGAAAAACATCCGATGTCGGTCCCGCTTTTGGGGGCATAATGGTCGAGGGCTCGACAGGAGATGCCTCCAACCTGATTTCAATACTCTCTTCGGACAGCACATCTCACAGTATTGCGGGCATGATCTTCAATGGTCTCGTGAAATATGACAAAGATATGAAGGTAGCTGGTGATCTTGCAGAATCGTGGGATATCTCCGATGATGGTCTGGAGATCACCTTTTATTTGAGGAAGGGTGTCAGATGGCATGATGGACATCCATTTACTGCTGATGATGTTCTGTTCACATACAGACTTACCATAGATCCTAAGACACCTACGGCCTACGCAGGAGACTTCCTCAGGGTAAAGAGTGCGCAGGTTATCGATCCCCAGACCTTTCGTGTTACTTACGGAGAACCATTTGCCCCTGCCCTCATGAGCTGGAGCGCCTCGGTTTTACCGAGACACCTGCTGGAGGGGAAGGATATAACAGAAACGCCACTTGCACGTCATCCGGTAGGCACGGGACCATACATGTTCAAGGAATGGAAGACGGGCCAGAAGATAGTGCTTACCTCCAACCAGGACTATTTTGAAGGGAGGCCTTATATCAATGGATACATTATGCGAATCATCCCCGACATGGCCACCATGTTTCTGGAGCTGCGTGCTAAGGGGATAGACAGGATGGGCCTTACGCCGCTGCAATATACCAGACAGACGGAAAACAAACTGTTTCGCAGGAATTTCAACAAGTATCGCTATCTGTCATTTTCTTATACCTACCTTGGTTATAATCTGGAAAATCCTCTTTTCCGTGACAGGCGGGTCAGGCAGGCCATCAGTTATGCCATTGATAAAAAAGAAATCGTCCGAGGCGTTCTGCTTGGCCTGGGGCAGGAGACTACGGGTCCCTTCAAGCCGGGAACATGGCCGTATAATCCCGGTGTCAGGCGATATTCTTATGATCCTGGAAAAGCAAAAGAACTTCTGACAGAGGCGGGATGGAAAGACTCGGATGGAGATGGCGTGCTGGATAGCGATGGCAGGCCCTTTGTTTTTGAGATCATTACGAACCAGGGGAATGAGGTCAGAGCAAAGTGCGCCGAAATTATCCAGAGGAGACTTGCTGATATAGGAATAGAGGTAAAAATCAGGGTCATTGAATGGGCAGCCTTTATAAATGAATTTATTAACAAAAAAAGGTTCGATGCCACAATTCTTGGATGGACGATTACCCTTGATCCCGATCTCTATGACGTATGGCATTCAAGCAAGACAAAACCAGGAGAACTGAATTTTATATCCTTCAAGAATAAAGAGGTGGATGAACTTCTGGAGAAGGGAAGGGGAACTTTCGACAGAACCGAAAGGAAACGATGTTACGACAGGATTCAGGAGATACTCGCTGAAGAACAGCCATACACCTTCCTCTATGTTCCGGACGCGCTGCCCATTGTCAGCAGCCGTTTCCGCGGGATAAAACCCGCTCCCATCGGCATCGGTTATAACTTCATAAGATGGTATGTTCCCAAAGGTGAGCAACGATACGTTATGACGCGGTAATTATTTGTTAATCGAACGTAAACTTCTCCTCGGTAAGGAGTGACACGCAGGCTTTCACCACTTCGGCATCGTAGAGGATTTTCTTATTCTGTGAAATTTCCTCGATAGCCTTGTCCTGCCCAAGAGCCGGCCTGTAAGGACGGTGGGACATCATTGCCTCAACCACGTCAGCTACAGCGATAATCTTTGCCTCGATATGCATTTCTTTTCCACGGATGCCATGGGGATAGCCTGAGCCGTCTAACCTTTCGTGGTGTTGAAGTACGATCTCTGATATCGGCCAGGGGAAGTCTATCCCTTTCAATATATCACTGCCCACCTTGGGATGAATCCGGATCATCTCCATCTCGTTTGTAGTAAGTCGGCCCGGTTTGCTCAGGATCTCGGCTGGAACCTGGATCTTGCCGACGTCATGTATGAGTGCCGCCATTTCCACACCTTTCGTTTCTTTCGGTGAAAGATTCATCTTTCGGGAGATAGCGCCTGCAAGTTGCGCCACTCGCTGTTGATGACCGGCAGTGTAGGGGTCTCTTACCTCGGCTGTGAACGCCAGTGTCTTTACGGTTTGTTCCAGCATATTCTGTAGTTCGTTGTAGCTTCTTTCCAGTTCCAGTCCTGTTGCTTTGCTCTCTGTGATATCGCGTATAACCCCTCGATACCCCACAGGTTCGCTTGACGAATTGGATATTAGAGAGGCTGACAGGCCATAGGTTCTTATACTTCCATCTTTTTGTATAACCTCATAATCCTCAACATCTGCCGGTTTTTTCGTGACGTATATCGTTTTAAAGGCGTTATAGAGCTGTTTTGCGGTTTCCGGGGTTGTGTATTCACTGTAGTTCATCCCCATTAATTCTTCCTTAGAATACCCCGACATCCTGCAAAGTGTGTCATTGAAAAATATAAGATTTCCGGTAAGATCAATTTCGAAATACCCCTCCCCGATACTTTCGAGTATATTGCGATATTTCTCTTCGCTTTCCAGCAGCATCTCCTGGGAATGCTTGCGTTCACTGATGTCTCTCGTAATGGAGAAAAAGCCCGTGCGCTCTCCATCACTGTTTCTCAGAAAGCTGCTTATGCTTTCTGACCATATCGTGGAACCGTCTTTTCTGATCAGTTCCAGCTCTAAGGGATGTCGCAGTTCAGATGCATCCAATTTATCATACTCATTTATTCTTCTGTGCATTCCCTCAAAGAGAGAGTCAATAGTCGCTGGTGTCATTATGCGTGTTAAGTCGGATTTACTCCAATGGTTTAAAATCTCATTTGTTTCTTCCCTGGTATAGCCAAGGAGAGCATTAACCGACGGACTTACGTAGATGAGGGCAAGATTCATGTCCCACACGGTGATCATATCTTTCACCGTCTCGATGATTGTCTTGTAGAGATTATCGTGTTTTGACAGGTCTTTCGCGTTGTCTTTCAAATGTACATAACCCCCTCTAAATATGTGTAGGATTCAGGGTGCTGTAGTCTCATAAAGTCAAGTCCGGCGCAATAAAAAAGCATATCAACTCCGACGTGTCGGGACAGAGGCACGGACTACAGGCTCTATACCCCCGACTTCAGATTATCTGTGAGGTATTCCTTGAATGTCTTGTAATTTGCGGGCAATTCCTGAGATTTCCCTTTTCTTTCATCAATTCCCTTCATGCTGTCCGGCACCTCGGGCGTGATTCCGAGAAGCTCCACAATCTCGTCCGGAAATTTTGCGGGATGCGCTGTTTCCAGTGACACGCAGAGCGGAAAATCGCCATATTGTTCGAGATATGTTTCAAGACCCCGCCATCCCACCGCGCCGTGAGGTTCCAGAATTACACCATATTGTTCATATGTTTTTTTAATGCATTTTTTTGTTTCTTCGTCGGATATGCTTATTGAATAAATGTTTTTCCTCATTGTCTCGATATCCGGGTGAGCATGGACTTTCCCGGTCCGGTCAACCGTCCCGCCGTACAGTTCGAAGAATCGGGCAAGATTGCTGGGATGCCCCACATTCATGGCGTTCGAGAGGCAGGCCAGCGATGGAGATAATTTTTCATACATCCCCCCTTTCAGGAATCGTGGAAACTCGTCATTTTCATTTGTTGGCATGACCAGCTTTTTTACGGGCAGCCCCATTCTTCTCGCGTACTCGCATCCCAGAGCGTTACCAAAGTTTCCCGAAGGAACCGATATAACAATGCTTTCTCTCTCCCGGCATAGTTGCGCGTAAGCGTAGAAATAGTAGACCATCTGAGGGAGAATTCTCCCGAAATTGATGGAATTTGCCGAGGTAAAATTGAGATACTCAATTGACGGGTCGGAAAAGGCCTGTTTGACAAGATCCTGGCAATCATCGAATTTTCCATTGATAGAAAGAGACCTGACATTGTCACCTATGGTATCAAGCTGTTTCTTCTGTCTTTCACTTACCTCTTCCCGCGGGTAGAGGATATTTACATCGATCCCTTCTATGCCCCTGAACGCCTCTCCGACGGCGCTGCCTGTGTCACCCGAGGTCGCGACCAGCACATTCAGGTTTTTATCTCTGTTACGGAAATGTCCCATCAGTCTTGCCATCATCCTTGCGGCAAAGTCCTTGAAAGATGCGGTCGGTCCCTGATCGAGACGCATGATATATTTGCGGTCGAACACCTTCTGCAGGGGGATGTCAAAAGGATACGAATCTTCAATAATTTTTCGAAGGATACCGGCATCTATCTCGTCGCTTAGAAATGTTCTGGTGACCAGTATTGCCGCTTCGGCATAGGGTTTGTCCTTAAGTGAGATGATATCTTCATATGATATACGGGGTAAGCGGTCGGGCATGTAAAGCCCCTCGTCCGGTGCCTGACCCTGGAGGAGAGCTTCTCTGAAGGCGACCTTTCCCCTGAAAGGGACGATACCATCCATGTTATCAAGATTTCTGTTTGTGCTGTAGTAAAGGATTCTATTTTCCATGACGTGCGTCCAATTCATAATTTCTTATAAAATCAAGAAACACTCTGTGATGTTTCATCAGGCCAACCCGGGCTTTGTATATCACACAAAAATTTCTCTCAATAGAGCAGTTTTCTATCGGAGCCGTAAAAAGCAATCCACTTTCTATTTCGCGCCCAATCGCGTGGATGGAGATTATTGATACCCCCAATCCGGCCAGGACCGCTTCTTTCACCGCCTCCGAGCTTCCCAGTTCGCAAACGATATTAAATTCGGAAAGGGACAGATTCGTATTTTTGCGGAGGTATTCTTCCAGTACTTTGCGTGTGGCGGAGCCCCGTTCTCTTGACACGAAAGGTTCTGTCGAAACTTCATCCAGGGATACTTTTCCCCTTCCGCTCCACTTGTGGGATGCTGGAACCACCAGGACAAGGGTGTCGCGCCACAGTGATTCTGCATGCAATTTCCTGCCGGCAACCTCTCTGCCTATGAAGCCTATTTCCGCTTCATCATTAAGTATCATGTCGAGCGTTATATCACTGTCGTTTGTCTTTACATGGCAATGTATGCCCTTGTGGCGTCCCCGGAATTTGCTGAGAGCATGCGGGAGGATATATGTGGCAGGGATTGTACTGGCCGCGATACTTATATCCCCGGATTCATACTTTTTCATCCTCGCGATTTTTTCTCCGGTATCGTCGATCAAGCCGAATACGCGTTTTGCCGATTCGCAGAGGATTTTGCCCTCGGGTGTCAAAGATATCTCACCGCTTTTCCTGTCAACTAATGGCACACCGGCCTCCTCCTCCAGATTCTTTATATGTTTTGTAATAGAGGGCTGTGTAAGGTACATTTTTCTGGCGGCACGGCTGAAGCTCCTTTCTTCGGCCAGGCAGACCAGGGCTCTCATCTGTTGAATGGTAATGTTCTTCATGGATTGATTCATGACTGTTTAGGTATCATAAGCGATATCTATAAGCAAACAGGATTTATAACCAGATTGAATTTGACATATTCATCTTTTTTTCGTAATAACTCCAAAGACACGCTACGGTCATTCTCTTGAAATTGTGTAATACATAAGCATAAAGGACAGCAACATGGATGATAACGTCAAGAAGGTTCGACTGACAGAAACGACCCATGGCGCCGGGTGAGCCTGTAAAATAGGTCCGGGTGACCTGAATCAAGTGCTCAGTGGGCTTCCGCTTATATCCGATCCGGATTTGATTGTAGGTATTGAAAATGCCGATGACGCGGGGGTTTATAAACTGAGCGATGACCTCGCCATTATACAGACTCTCGACTTTTTTACGCCGATTGTTGATGATCCATTCACCTTCGGTCAGATTACCGTTGCAAATTCTCTGTCCGATGTGTACGCCATGGGTGGAAAACCGCTTACGGCGATGAATATCATCTGCTTTCCCATCAACACAATGGAAATATCAATACTCAGAGAAGTTCTCCTCGGTGGATTAG
This sequence comes from uncultured Syntrophaceae bacterium, assembly GCA_964540715.1. Taxonomy (GTDB): domain Bacteria; phylum Desulfobacterota; class Syntrophia; order Syntrophales; family UBA2210; genus UBA2210. The sequence goes on from CAZINZ010000060.1 coordinate 6,051, forward strand.
ACAAGATGCGCGAGGCCGGTGTTCTCCTTGTGGGTGGGCACAGCGTGGAAGATGATGAATTAAAGTATGGTCTGTCAGTCACCGGTACTATTCATCCCGACAGGGTCCTCCTTAACCGGGGCGCTCGGGCAGGCGATGCCCTTGTCCTTACCAAGCCGCTTGGAACTGGCATTATCAATACGGCTCTGAAGGGGAATATGGCCAGCGATGACCTCGTAGCTAAATCAGTGCAGTGCATGGTCGAACTCAATAAAAAAGCAGCCGATTTAATGATCAAATGTTCTAATGTTCATGCCTGCACAGATGTTACAGGTTTCGGACTTCTCGGTCACGCCTCGGAAATGATCGAGGGGACCGATGTCGGGATGGTCATACACTCTTCTTTTGTGCCAATTTTTCATGAAATACAGGAATTTGTTGAAATGGGCATTATACCGGGGGGGTTAAACCGGAACAGAAAATTCAGAATGGACATGATTGAAGTCGGCCCCGACTGTCCGGAATGGATTGTGGACGTCCTTTTTGACCCTCAGACATCAGGAGGCCTCCTCATTTCCCTCCCGCACAAAGAGGCGAAAAACCTGGTAATGAAAATGAACGATGAAGGAATAAAGGATGCCACTATCGTTGGCGAGGTCGTAACGGAACCAAAAGGGAAGATCAAGGTATTCTAATCTCTTGTATCTCCATCAATAAATCCTGACGCGGCAAAGTTAACGGGGGTCAGGGATCAGGGTTTAGTCAAAACCCGACCTTTCAATTAATCATGAAAAAAACAGCGGTTGCCCGTTGGGCTATAGACACGATTAAACATGTTGTAAAACCCCTCTGATCTCCGACCCCTCGGACCAACATCTACCCAAACAAAGCAGTTATTGCGAATGGAGACTCTATATTGCAGCCCGCTATTATTCATATTATGAATTTGACTTATAGATAAAGTTGGTTTAGACGTCCTGCAGTTGATAATCAGAAAGGAGCATTTAATCCGTGAGATTAAGAAATGTTTTTGCCACCCGTTGGGGAATTATATTTGTTGGTTTATTTATAGGTGTTTGTGCCGCCCTGCTGCAGAAGTGGGGTAATCCTGGAAATATGGGCATCTGTGTTGCCTGTTTTGGGAGGGATATAGCGGGCGCTCTCGGCCTGCATCGCGCCGGGGTCGTTCAATACATACGACCGGAAATTATCGGTTTCGTCATGGGATCGCTCATCGCCGCGTATCTCTTCAAGGAATATCGTCCTCGTCTCGGTTCTGCTCCCATTGTAAGATTCGTTCTGGGCGCCTTTGCCATGATTGGCGCCCTTGTTTTTCTTGGATGTCCCTGGCGTGCCGCGTTGCGGCTGGCCGGTGGCGACGGGAATGCCATTCTCGGTCTCGTGGGGCTGATATTAGGCATCTGGATTGGGACTCTTTTTCTTAGAAAAGGCTACACTCTCGGGCGCACCCAGACCACCAATGCCGCGGCGGGATGGATGCTGCCGCTTATAATGCTTGGGTTTCTGGCACTTCTCATTGCCTTTCCGCAGATTGAAGGCCAAAGCAGAAGCGGAGTTCTCTATTACAGTCTGAAAGGTCCCGGTTCCATGCACGCGCCCCTTCTTATTTCTCTCGGAGCAGGCCTTGCGGTAGGTTTCCTAGCGCAGCGAAGCCGGTTCTGCACCATGGGTGCAATAAGAGACTTTATTCTCTTTCGACAGAATCACCTCCTGCTTGGATTCATCGCCCTTGTCGCCGCCGCTTTCATCACAAATCTCATCGTCGGTCAGTTTCATCCGGGATTTAAGAATCAGCCTGTCGCCCACACTATGCATATCTGGAACTTCGCGGGAATGGTTCTGGCCGGTCTGGCCTTTGCTCTTGCCGGAGGGTGTCCCGGACGTCAGCTTTTCCTGTCCGGAGAGGGTGACGGGGATGCCGCTGTTTTTGTGATGGGAATGATCGTCGGAGCGGGTCTCGCCCACAATTTCGGTCTGGCCAGTTCCCCCAAAGGGATTGGTTCTTACGGCATCGAGGCCGTAATTATCGGCCTTACAGTCTGTCTGTTAATTGGATTCACGATGAGAAAAAGGAGCAACGCATGAGAACAAAAATTGACGCAAGGGGGCTTTCGTGTCCTCAACCCGTTTTGATGACACTAAATGAGATAAAAGCGGGAAGAGCAAGCGAGATCGAAATTTTAGTAGACACAGATACATCTCAAGAAAATGTCTCCCGTGCCGCCACAACTCAGGGGTGGAAAGTAGCGGATGTTATTGAAGAGAGTGACGGATACCAAATCACCATCAGGATTAAATAGGGACGCCTCTCTGCGCAGAGGTTTAGTAGTGTGCCCCCCTGTGTACCACAGTAGCGTGCCTCCTCTGTGCCCCACAGAGGAGGCACGCTACTTTCTTTGTGGTTTTTGACATTTCACTCGACTCCCTGAAACCTTCCCCGTTTAAAATAGTTGACATAATCTCGATTTTCATTATTATGTACGGAGAGGCAAACGGGGGAGTTCTTTAATAATAACATTATACGTGAAAGGGGGGACAGTATCATGATGGATTATCCTTTGTTGCTCAGGAGTCTTCTTCTGAGAGCGGCGAGGTATTTCCCGAAAAAGGAAATATTATCGATTTATCCCGATGAAATTTTTCGATACACCTATGGGGATTATTTCAAACGAACCTGTCAGTTGGCCAATGCGCTTGAATCTCTCGGCATAAAGAGGGGGGACAGGGTCGCAAGTCTCGCATTGAACAACCACCGGCATCTTGAACTCTATTTTGGGGTTCCCTGCATGGGCGCGGTTCTTCATACGGCAAACTTCAGACTGCCGACGCACCACCTTTCCTATATTCTCAACCATGCCGAAGACAAAGTCCTGTTTATCGAAGAAGATCTCGTCTTTATCGTAGAGGCAATCAGGGACCAGCTCAAGACAGTGGAGCATTTTGTAATCCTGTCTCAGAGCGGCAAGCTTCCCGAGACAACTCTTTCACCTGCCTATTCATATGATGAATGGATCTCTAAGTTTCCGGAAGAGTACGACTTTCCTGAAGACCTCGATGAGCAAGACCCGGCACTCATGTGCTATACATCCGCAACCACGGGTGATCCAAAGGGAGTCGTCTATTCACACAGGAGCATAGTTCTTCATACCTATGCGGTGGGGGTAACATTTGGTACTACGGAGAGTGATTGTGCGCTTCATATAGTCCCGATGTTCCACGCAAACGCATGGGGACTGCCCTTCATTTGTGTAGGTGGTGGTATCAAGCAGATCCTGCCAGGCAAGGAAACGCTCAACATGGAAAAGATCTGCCGGGTTATTGCGGATGAAAAAGTTACAGTTACCTGTGGTGTACCCACAATCTGGCTGATGCTCTACGACTACCTCGAAAAGGGAGGAAAACACGATTTCTCATCTTTGCGGGTCATCGCGAGTGGAGGCTCCGCGTGTCCCCTCTATTTGATGCAGGGACTGAATGAAAAATACAACTTCCCGATACGACAGGCCTATGGCGGCACCGAGACATCACCGCTGGCAACTGCGGCACTGGAGAAGAGCTACATGACGGATCTTTCTCCTGATGAACTCTATAGCGTGCGAGGCAGCGCCGGCCTGCTCGTTCTTGGACTCGATATGAGGATAGTGAGCGCGGAGACCGGGAAAGACGTGAAGATGGACGGCGAGGAGATGGGTGAAATATGGCTCAGGGGACCCTGGATTGCCGATGAATATTATAAGGAGCCCGAGCGCTCCAAGCTCTCCTTTGTGGATGGCTGGTTTCACACGGGGGATATGGGAACCATGGACGATGAGGGTTATGTAAGGCTCGTCGACAGGACAAAAGACCTGGTCAAGAGCGGAGGCGAATGGATATCGTCGGTTGATCTTGAGAATATCATAATGGCCCATCCGAAGGTTGTGGAGGCCGCTATTATCGGGGTGCCCGATCCAAAATGGCAGGAGGTGCCTTTCGGGTGCATCGTGGTTCAGCCCGGAGAGACCCTTACCGCTGAGGAAATGCAGGAATTTCTCAAAGACAAGGTGAAGGCCTCATACTGGATACCCAAGAATTATGCGTTCATGGGTGCCTTACCGAAGACCAGCGTCATGAAGTTTGACAAAAAGGGTCTCAGGGAAATGTACGCGGAGGGGACACTGACATAGGCATGTTCCCATTCGAGGAGGACAATATAGAGAAACATATAGAGACCTGATGGAGAACTGGTATGTCTATATGATCAGGTGCGGGAGCGGAGCTATCTACACGGGAATAACCACCAATGTGGACCGTCGCTTCGCCGAGCATCAGACGTCGGGCCCCAGGGCCGCACGGTATCTGAGAGGAAGGGGGCCGCTTCAGCTCTTGCTTGCAGTGCATGCCGGCGGACATGGGGCGGCGTTGAGGCTGGAGCACAGGATCAAGCGCCTCCCACGGGCGCAAAAGGAAATATTGATACAACACCCCGAATCACTGCGGGAGATTGTCGGCGCCGCTAAAAAAGACTTTCTGGGTGCATAAAGTTTAAAAGACAGTAGAGAGGAGACCTGACCGGTCCTGATCGGCGCCGGACACCTTTTTCAATCTTCCGCCGGTTTGGTCTCCATCACAGGGAACACACTGTTAAAATCGTTCAGTAACCGACCGGCCAGCGTATCTCTGACCTTGTGGGGATTGTGGGCGATATCCCGGATAATCTTCTTCATATCTTTTAGATTGTTTGTGAAGCGATTGTCGATGCGACGTGTGAGAATTCCGGAAAAGATTCTCATTATGAACCTTGAGATACCGTTGTCCCCCCGCATGAAGATGTTCACCACTCCCGAAAGGCCGTTTCGTTGCGTGTTGTATTCAAAGATGACAACGCCATTGGCGGTAAAGAAAGAAGGCACCGCCCAGTGACTGAACTGGCCCGTTCCGTAAAAGATTCTTGCGTGATCGGATTGACCGATCTGCCGGATGTCACCCGTAATCCCCGATGGATCAGAGACATGGATGTCTGCATCATCCGTGGTCACTTTGTAATGTGGCTGAAATTTGTATATTTCCCAGAGCTGCCCCATGAGACAGGGGTTGTCCAGAACACTGTTCCATATTCCCAGGGTGACGTCGACGCTGAAGGCCTGTTTGTAGATCACCGTGGGCTTATTGATGACCTCATTGATACGAACCTCGTATGCTTGAACCAGTGTCGTTCCGAGAAAAAGAATGGCAGCGATAGTCACCGGGACCGGTAAGGATCTTTTAACCATCAGAGCTCCTCAACGGATTCATGTGATCAGATACTGACGGGATGGAGCAGTCTTAAATCATTTGATAAAACATTAGTTTTTCTTTGCCGGGATAACTTGAGATTTCATGTGTCCATCAACCGTCGACCTTAACCCTTAACCTTGGGGAGGCCTTAAACGTGGCTATCTTCCTCGGCGCTATCATGAGGCTTTCACCTGTATGAGGATTTCTTCCTCTCCGGGCGTTCTTTTCAATGAAACTGAATTTTCCAAACCCGCTGATCATAACTTCTTCTCCATTCTCAAGTGATTGTTTTATTATCTCCAGGAAGGATTCGAATATGTCTGTGGATCTGTTCTGAGGAAAGCCAATCTGGTCATGGATTGATTTGATGATATCTGCCTTTGTAAGAGCCATAGGTATAAAATCTCCTTTCATGACAAACAGGTTGCCCTGTTTAAACCGTTAGAAATAAACTACTTTCATAATTTGATTTTGTCAAGAGAATAAAAATGTCAGAATAACCCAATTTTTATTGAAATAGAGTTAAGCTTGGGATAAAAATCGCTTCAAAATAATAGAAGGCATAGCTTCTTCCCGGGTGAGTATTATTGCCTCTTTACAAAGGTGAAGCTCGGACGTGATAATATGACAGAATCCCGGAAAAAGCTGAAAAAATATGTACCGATTTTCTTGAAAATCCGTTAATTCATTACTTTGATATCAATCCAGATAAGGAATACGTAAAATGGCAAAACAAGTTAATGTAATCATGGGTGGCCCATCAGTAGAGCATGAAGTTTCATTAGCGACAGGATGGGAAATGTTGAAAAATCTCGATACAGAAAAATACAAGTCGAGAACGGTTGTTATTACAGGTGAAAAATCTTTTTACTATACAGATAATATTGTCTTGCAGTTATCCAGGGATGACTTATCTGACCCGGGAAAATCACAATGCTTTAAAGGCCCTTTTACTCCCGCAATGTCGCAGGAAATATGGCAAGGTTGTGATGTTGCCTTATTAGCCCTCCATGGTGAATTTGGTGAAGATGGTAAATTTCAGGGTTTTCTTGAAACCTTAGGCATTCCCTATACAGGTTCAGGCGTATTTGGAAGTGCCGTTGGTATGAATAAAATTGCATCAAAATACCTTTATGAAAAAAACGGTATAGTAACCCCGCCAAGTTCTATTTATTGTACAAACGGGAAAGGCATAACCATTGATGAAATCAGTAAAAAACATGGTTATCCCTGTTTTGTTAAATGCCCTCAATCAGGTTCGAGCAGACTTTTGGGCCGTGTTGATAGTAGAGAAAAACTCGAGGAAATGATTCATTCCTTTTTCGAGTACACTACCGAAATACTCGTTGAATCTAATATTGAAGGTGAAGAATACTCATGCCCGGTATTAGAGTATCCCAATGGAGATATTCGTCCTCTCCCCCCCATTCTAATAAAACCCGTAAGATCTGAGTTCTTTGATTTTACCGCCAAGTATAGTGAAGGGGAATGCGAAGAGATAGTTCCGGCACCGTGCAGTGCTGAGCTTGCAGAACGGATCCAGGAGGTTGCTTTAAAAGCCCATACTCTGCTTAAATGCAGCGGTATATCAAGAACAGATATGATTGTCTCCACAGATACTATTTATGTTCTTGAAACAAATACTTTACCGGGATTTACCTCAACCTCACTGGCACCGAAAGCCTTCCGGGCTATCGGTGGCACGTATCAGGAGCTTCTAAATATTCTCATAGAAACAGCATTGGCAGGAAACATAAAATGAATTGAACCGTAGAAAGTAACACCCATTACGAATCAAAATTCCACCCTGTGTTACCGGCCAGATAGTAGACAGCGGTAGACGGTTATATGGATGTCGGTAAATACTGTAACTCTGATACACACTACACCTACTACTCCTCAAAATGAAGTTCCCCCAAAGTGATGGACACACCGAAAAGTTAGAGATAAAGGAAGA
>CAZINZ010000061.1:0-12941 GCA_964540715.1 uncultured Syntrophaceae bacterium
GAATCAGTGGCAACTTTGTTCCGGAATGGGTGGCAGGTTTGAGCCGGAATCTGCACTGATTATCCAGATAATAGAAAAATATAGAATCCAAGTAAATATAAAGAAAGTTATCATTAACCCAATAGCGTCATCAAAACCTGGAGGGTTACAAAAAATACTAAACAATAATCCCCCCAAAATAGATGTAACCCATGTTAGCCTTAACCACCCCTTTTTTCTCTTCACAATCATCTAGTCTATCTCAACCCCCATTTTCACCAAAACACTTTAACATCACCCCATCCAGGTTATAAATCCTGTTTTAGATTAACCAGATAACAATTCGACCAGTGTTATGTTAAAGAGTCTACCATACATGTCATAAAATTAGAGGAAAAAAATCAATTGATTACGCGTCGAAGTCTTGCATTTTTTTCAAGGGTGACTGGGTGTGTGGTACAGGAAGAATCAGATCGACGATGTTGCCTATTTTACGCTCTCGTATATTCTCCCGATTTAAATACACACGGTATAAGGTCATCTTCGACTTAGATTTTTTTATTAATCAATCTTGAGTTGGTCGTATGCTTGGTTGATGAGGAAAATCGAGTAATCAAGATCCGTTAAGGGGTCAATTTTGAATATGTAATCACACCCGTAATCATTGCTTGGTTTTGTTTTCCCCCGTGGATCATCTAACTTTTCTTTTATTTTTAGTCCAACATGAATACTGGATTTTTGTATTTTAGTGCAGATGAAAAATTCCTTAGACCCATCGGGGTAAAAATTAAGCCAATCCTTAGTTACCTTGATGTAGCTTCTTTTAGTATCAATTTCCTTAATCTTTTGACACATTGCCTTGAAGATCTGCACGATACCATCATTGTCATACTTTTTTAGGTGAGATCGGATATCACAACCTATTTTCTCTTTCAGGGGAATCCCTCCTATTCGGTCTGTCGGTGGAGGTGCTTCCCCTTTGTCCTCAATCTCTTTTATGGTTTTTATATCGAAAGCACTATATATGTTTTTAATTATATTAAACGCGTATTCAATGTCATCACCTTTGTTAATTTGCATCATAGGATAGTTCCCAAAAGTACTTCTCCCAGGTTCTGAATAAATTATTTTTCCTCTTGCGTCTAAATCACTGTGGTCCCCAAGACGCAAGTAAATTATAAGAGAATTCCCCACTGGTTTGAGCCACGCAAGGCCTCGCTTTTTGTTTATAGATTTCATTATTGATGTAAAGGTTCGCATGGTAGTTCCATCCTTTTGACCAATGTCATTACCCAACCCCCCTATCAGCTTGTTTAGTTTTTTGAATAAATCATTCTGATACAATAATGTATGCCCCCCACTTTTCTCTGATCTATTTTTGGGGAATATATCTGGTTCCGATGAAAACAGTTTTTTTACTTTAACTAAATGTCCTTCAATGGTTGATATAAATTCTTTCGCGTCATATTCTTCTTGTAATTCAATGGTATACTTTAAGTTTTGGTCTATTGTTATAGATACTTCATTCATTTCATCACCTCCAGATTTTCGTCAATTGGTATCAATTTTTAATAATTGGTACCATATATTGTTTCCATTGTCAACATGAAGTTTACTTAAGCCCTAACACTTCTCAGGATAAACAATTATTACGAGCTGTTAGGTATATGACGATCATGGCAAAGCTGGCATTCTGTTTATGCCATATGTTGCCGGATGTTTAGATAGTTTCCGTTTATATGTGATCTATTGAAGATTGTCATCTGTAATGTGTTGTGGATAGCCGCTCTATAAAAATCACATTTTCAGGAAGAAACTAATAATACACAAAGTCAAATGGGCGTCCCTTTGGGTGTCCTTTTCCTCAAAACTGGTGGCAAAAGGTTACACGGGAGCAAAAGAGGGGATACTCAAGTCGCAATTAATTCAAATAGTTGTAATAAAACAGGTGACTTAGACATTTTTCAGGTTCGCCTCTCACGCCGGGAACCGGGATTGAATCTGCAAGACAGTATTTCAATTTGTTTTTTTAATATCTTGTTCACAAAATGTGATGAATTTGTGATGGAATTGAAGGAAAGTACAAGGAACAAATATAATGGCAAAAACAGAGAATGGCAACATTAAGCATAACTACTCAAGACTGCTATGATTATTTTAACAGCAAAGAAACAACACACGGACTGATACTCCGTTTTAAAATGTGATAGATATGTGATAAACACAACGGAAAAGAAGGGAAACAGACAGAATAGGCGGAAATAGATGGAATCTACTTTATGCCTTTTTCTAATGGGTTACGGGAAATCAAACCTTAAATCAAGGGGTTAAAATTGTCTTAAAATTCCTTTTTTCGCATTCCTAATCCGTGTGCCGTGTGTTCGAATCACACCGGGGGTACCAGTAATCAAAGGGTTACAGCAAAACTGCCTGTAACCCTTTTCTTTTTTGACGCCATTTATCCCCACTCTCTCCAATCAATATCAGCATACACCTACTTACCAACGCCCTTGACCGTACCGAGAGGTTACCGAGTATTTCTTGAAGTCGAGATTTTGGATGAAAATGTTTGCGTAGTAGCTTTTAACCAGTACTGCTCAGGTAACATAAAGGGAAATGTCAAGAGTGCTGGGTATTGACGCCAGCTCTCTACTCTACGGGTATGATGTACCGCCGGGAAGCGCGCATCAGCAACCAGGAAGATGCTCCTTTTATTCTCAAGGGAACGGAAAAACAAAAATGCCGCAAAAAAGCGGACCGAATCGCGGCCTTTATCAAAAAAAATCTTTCCCATACATGGCATTGTAGTGTAACATCTTTATGAAGCGGCGGATTCTATCCTAATCTTTTGGGAACAGGTTCCGAATCTGTCCCCAGTCTAAGGAGGCGTAACCCATGTCATCCGTAGATCTGAAGCACCTGAAAGACGTTAAACAAAAATATCAGAAAAAATTTGCACCCGAGGATGAAATCTTTTCCCACATCCAGCGAGGCGACCGGATTTTCATCAGTACGGCCTGCGGCGAACCCCAGTACGCCCTGCAGGCCCTGATGAAATATGTGGAGAATAACCCCAAGGCCTTTGCCGAAGCGGAAGTCATGCATATCTGGACCCTTGGCGTTGCCCCTTATGACGATAAAAAATACACCTATAACTTCCGACACAACTCCTTTTTTGTCGGGGACAACACCCGGGACTCGGTTAATCATGGCCTTGCCGATTACACGCCCGTTTTTCTTTCCGAAATTCCCAACCTGATCAACAGCAAAAGAATACCCATTGATGTCGCCCTCATTCAGACCTCTCTTCCCGACAAAAACGGCTTTGTGAGCCTGGGCATCAGCGTCGATATTTGCCGGGCTGCCATCGACAATGCGAACATCATCATCGCCCAGATCAATGAAAATATGCCCCGGGTTCACGGCGACACTTTCATCAACATGGACGCAATCGACTTCATGATCCATCATGACGAGCCCCTCCTCGAATACGCCCCGGGAATACCCGGAGAAATCGCCCTGCAAATCGGCAAATACGTTTCAAAAATCATCAACAATGGCGATACGATTCAGTTGGGATACGGCAGCACGCCCAACGCCATCTTGAGCAACATCAGCGAAAAGAACGACTTGGGCATCCATACGGAACTCCTGACCGATTCCATGGTTGAGCTGATCCGCCGAGGCGTTATTAACAATTCAAGGAAAAATATCGACAAAGGAAAGTCCATCGCGTCCTTCTGCATGGGTACCGCGAAGACTTACCAGTATATCGACGACAATCCCAACTTTGAATTTCGGGGCATTGATTACACCAACGACCCCCGGATCATCGGCACGATAGAAAATATGACCGCCATCAACGCCGCCCTTCAAATTGACCTGACGGGACAGGCCACGGCGGAATCCATCGGCAAACAGTTTTACAGCGGCATCGGCGGGAGCGCCGATTTCATGCGCGGCGCCGTTTTGGCCCCCGGCGGGAAAACCATTCTGGTCATCCAGTCCACAGCTCGAAACGGCGAGATATCGCGCATTGTGCCCTTTCTTGACAGCGGCGCCGGCGTCACACTGAACCGGGGGGACGTCCAGTACGTCGTCACTGAATATGGCATTGCCTACGTTCACGGCAAAAACATCCGGGAACGCGCCATGAGCCTCATCGCCATCGCCCATCCCAAGTTCCGGCCTCAATTGATCGAAGAGGCAAAAAAACTCAATCTCATCTACAAAGATCAGGCCTTTATCCCCGGAAAAAAGGGCGAATATCCAGAATATCTGGAAACAGTCCGGACGACCAGGAAAGGCCAGGTGGTCCTATTTAGATCGGTAAAGGTCGATGACGAATCTCTTATCAAAGATTTATTTTACGACATGTCCGATAAAAGCCTCCAGCGGCGATTCATGTCGCTGCGTAGAGACGTTCCCCACGAAATGCGCCAAAAGTTTGTCGTCATCGACTACACCCAGGAAATGGTTATTCTAGCCACGATCGAGGAAAATGGCAGGGAAGTGGCCGTCGGAATGGGACAGGCCATCAAGGACGCTAAGACCCATACGGCGGAAGTTGCCTTTTCTGTGCGGGACAGTTACCAGGACAGGGGCATCGGCACCGAACTGCTTTCCTATTTGACGATCTTGGCTCGAAAAGAAGGCCTTCAGGGATTCACCGCCGATGTCCTCGTGGAAAATAAGCCGATGCTTCATGTTTTTGAAAAAATGGGCTTCGATATGGAAAAGAAAATAGAAGCCGGGGCCTATGAACTGAAGATGCGTTTTATTTAAACCTTTTTCTGAGGCATGGATCGTCATGAAGAAAAGAGCCGACATCCGCCAACTCTTTGAGCCGCAATCCGTTGCGATTATCGGCGCTTCCGGGGATCCGGAAAAAATTGGTTACAGCATCGTGCGCAACATTATCGAAGGCGGCTATCGGGGCGCTGTCTATCCGGTCAACCCCAAGGGTGAAGATATACTGGGATTGAAGTCCCACAGAAGCATTGAGGAAATTCAGGGCACCGTCGATCTGGCGACGGTGGTCATTCCGGCCCGGGACGTAGTTGCCGCCGTTCAGAGTTGCGCCGACAAGAAGGTCAAACACGTCCAGATCATCACATCCGGGTTTTCCGAAACGGGTAATTCCGAAGCGGAAAGGGAAATTATCCGCATCGCCAGCGCGGCTGGGATGCGCATTCTGGGTCCCAACATCTTCGGCATCTATTCGTCCGCGGTCTCCCTCAATGCCACCTTCTCGGCGACAGGCGTTACCGCTGGTCCGGTGGCGATCCTCACCCAAAGCGGCGCCTTGGGCATCGCCTTGATCGGCAGGGCCGCTGTGGATAACCTGGGCCTTTCGGCCATTGTATCCCTGGGAAACAAGTGCGATATCGACGAGGCCGACCTCTTGGAATATCTCATTGACCATGAACCGACCAGGGTTATCCTCCTTTATATTGAAGGCGTGAAAAAAGGCGAACGCCTTCTCAAAGTCCTGCGCCAGGCCACGGCGAGAAAGCCGGTTTTGGCAATCAAATCGGGGCGCTCTCGAAGGGGCGCTCTGGCCGCAGCTTCGCATACGGGATCCCTGGCAGGCTCCGACGATATCTTCGACGCCGTCATGAAACAGTGCGGAGTTATGCGCGCCGAAAGCCTTGACGAGGCCTTCAACTGGTGTCAATTTCTCGCTGAAAGCCCACTGCCGAAGGGGAACCGGAGCGTCATCATCACCAACGGTGGTGGCATCGGCGTTATGGCCACGGATGCCTGCGAAAAGTTCGGCATCGACCTGTACGACGATCAGGAAATCTTGAAAAAGGTCTTTGCCCCTCTCACGCCGGCCTTCGGCTCCACCAAGAATCCCGTCGACCTGACCGGCGGGGCCAATTCCGCCGATTATAAAACAGCCCTGGCAGCACCCGCTGAAAGTAAGTCCATGGATGCCACCATGGCCCTGTATTGTGAAACAGCCACCTTTGATTCGGAAAACCTGGCCACCATGATTGAGAAAACATATGAACAGCATAAGGCGAAGGGCAAGCCCATCACCTATGCGGCCATCGGCGGCGTTCATGTCGAGGAGGCGGTACAGACCCTCAAACGGCGCAACATCCCCCTATTTTCCGATGTCTATGACGCCGTTTCCTGCTTGGGAATCACCTATCGGTACGTGAATTACCTGCGTGATATGACCGTCGAGACGGAAGAAGCGCCCATCGACGCGGCAGCGATCAACCGCATCATCGACGGGGCTCTCAAGGACAACCGGACATTTCTTTTGGCCAACGAAGGCATCGCTGTTCTGAATGCCGCGGGGGTCGCAGTCCCCAAGAGCCGCATCGCCCGTAACATCAACCAGGCCGTGAACTTTGCCGAAGACATCGGCTACCCCATCGTGATGAAGATCGTCTCCCGGGATGTCCTTCACAAAAGCGATGCCGGCGGTGTCGCCCTCGACCTCCTCAATCGCGGGGAAGTGATCGATGCCTACGAGGCGATTATACACAACGTCAAGGCTTACAATCCCCAGGCCGTCATCGACGGCGTCGAAGTTACCCAGATGGTGCCGGCTGGTATGGAAATCATCATCGGCGCCCGCCTCGATTCGTCCTTCGGCCCGATCGTAATGTGCGGTCTGGGCGGCATCTATGTGGAGGTCATGAAGGACGTCGTCTTCAGAGCCCTGCCCCTGAACAGAAAAGAAGTGACAGCCATGCTCAAGGACATCCGCTCGTTTCCCCTTCTGCTTGGCGTCCGGGGCGAGAAAAGAAAAGACATCGAGGAGGTGATCTCGACGGTGATCAAGATCGGCACCGTCATCAACCATTGCCGGAGGATCACTGATATTGAGATCAATCCGGTTGTCGTTTACGAGCAGGACCGCGGCCTCACCGCCGTGGACGTCAGAATCCTCATTAAAAACAAGAAGGAGGAGACCCATAGATGAACGCCTATATTATCGCTTCAATGCATGAAAACGCGGGGAAAACCAGCTTTATTGTGGGACTGGCGGCGGCGCGAAAGAAGAAATACGGCTATCTGAAACCTTTCGGCGACCGGTTGATCTATCAGCGGAAAAAAAACTGGGATTACGACGCCAGTCTGATCATCAAATTGTGGGGCCTCGATTGCGATCCCGACAGTGTCACGCTGGGGTTTAATCACGCCAAGCTGCGCTTTGTCCATGATGAAGAGAGTGTCAGGCGTGTTGCCAGCGCGATGGTCAAAAATGCCTCTACCGGTATGGACGGCCTTTTCATCGAAGGCGGCAAGGACATCTATTACGGGGCCTCTGTATTCCTCGATTCATTGACACTGGCCTGCTACACCGGTGCAGAAGTCGTCGTCGTTGTGTCAGGCGAGCCAGACGGCATCATGGACGACATTCAATTCATCCACAAATATTTCAATATGTCCGCATGCAGTCTTCGGGGTGTTGTCATCAACAAGGTTCAGGATATTAAGGACTTTAATGACAGTTTCATGAAAGACATTACCGCCATGGGTATCCCTATCCTGGGCGTCATCCCTTATGAAGAATGCCTTTCCTATTATTCCATGCGTTTTCTCGCCGATGCCTTCTTTGCGAAGGTCCTGAGCGGTGAGGCCGGACTGGGCAATTTGGTGAAGCATGTGCTTGTAGGGGCCATGTCCGCGGAGGCATGCATGAGAAACCCCGTATTCAGCCAGGGAAACAAACTGATCATCACCAGCGGCGACCGGGACGATATGATCGTCGCCGCCCTTGCAAGCGATAGCGCCGGGGTCCTCCTGACTAATAATATCATCCCCCCTTCAAACATCATTGCAATGGCTGGGGAGCAGGGCATCCCCTTGCTCCTCGTCGCCCACGATACCTTTCAGGTGGCCAAGCAGATAGACCGGCTGGAGGCGCTGATTACACCCGAGGACAGCGAAAAAATCGCTATCCTGGCGGATCTGGTGGGGAAAAGCGTCGTAGAGGATTTATAACACGTTCAACCGGCTTCCGGAGATAGGATCAAATCATGCAAAGAGCCACACCGAGCGTTGTTGCCCTAGCTCACCTATCTGGCGAAGCGGCAGGGGTTCCTTGGCTTTACGGCAGAGGTTTTCTCGGATAATATTCCCATGCTGCATGTTTTTAAAAAAGCGGGTTTGATACGGAAAGAAGAACGATTGCCAAATTGACAATTGCTTTCCGAGACCAGACATAACAACAACCTTTGTCGCCGTGAGAAAGGAATTCATTGGACCGGAAAGACAAGCAAGAAAACCCCCTGGTCAATAAGTCCCAGCGGGTTTTCTTGCTTGATACACATTTTCCAGCCGCGCTGTTATTTTCTTATATTGTAGTTATACCAATGCCGTGAGTTGAATGCCTCTTCAACTATTTTAACGGCGACATCGATATGGAGATTCTGTGTATTGATGACGAGATCGTAATGTATCGGATCGGTCATATCGGCGTCGAAATATTTGCGGATAAAGGCCTTACGATCCGATTCCGTCCTGACCACACGCCGTCTCGCTTCGTTCCCAGAAACGTTGTATGCCTTCATCACATTGTCGATGCGTGTCTGTAGCGGCGCCACCAACAGCAATCGCAGACTTACTTCCGTCGGCAAGATAAACCCGGCACCGCGACCGACAATCAAGGCATGACCGTGGGCACCGATACTGTTGACAACCTTGGTGAGATGCCCCAGATACTCGTAAGCCCACATATGGCCCTTGCCTAACGACTGGATCCAATCGTCAACGATGGAACGATCCTGTTCGTCGAGGGTCTGAACGATTCTTTCGCTCACCTTTGAATCCTTCGCGATCCTCTCGACAATTTCCGAGTCGAAAAAATCGATTTTCAGATCATCCACCAGACTTTGGGCCAGAATTTGACTTCCGGCGCCCGGCAGTCTGGACATGGTTATCACCGGACGAATGGGTTTCTTGTATTTCTTCTTCCGCTCACTTTGCCACCTTTTGATCTGTTCTTCCACGATCTTATCGACTGACCTCGTTGACGGGGATTTAACTTCCATATGAGCCTATTTCCTCCTTCGCTATTTATTTCCTCGCTCTCTTCCGGAAAGAGCATATCTCAACTCAATATCTCTGCGCTACTTAGAAAGCTTAATTGCTTTGTATGGTGTATATGAAATGAGAATTTGTGTGTCAAGTAAATTGTGGCAGCAAAAATAGTGAGTAAGAGTCGGAGCTAAACGCGCGGGCTTTTTGATGTGCGATAAAATAGGATCAGTCCCTGACCACTGACAAACGTCGGATACAGACTCAGGTTACCCCTTGTCTCTTATCAATGATACCACAAGTAAGCTGCAACAAACTGGAACAATTACATTTTGTTTGTTAGAGGAAGTTACAAATACCACCTGACCCCGAAAAGCTCACACTCAAAAATCTGAACATTTCATCCCGTACTAAATGCACCGCTCTGAAAAACCAACCTGCATCTTTGTATTTGCTATACGTAACATAATCTGATTTTCTTATTGATGTTAATGCGTTGTCCGTTGTTTAAGTATTCATATCTTTGTCTTTCCGTCAAGGATTATCTGGGTTGCCAACCCATTGTTGCCTAATCACCTCCATAGCCTTGTAATAATCTCTCTGTACTTTCAGATTTGATATCCGGCAGTACCGTTGCGTGGTTTTCACACTACTATGCCCTAAAAGGTCCTGAATGGTGGAGAGATCAGCATCGGCATTCAACATTTGAGTCGCCATCGTGTGCCGGAGATGATGGCAGGATACCCGGACCTTCGCTTTGCGGGCATAATATTCCATGCGCTTCTGAATCCCACGGATGGAGATGGGTTGCCCCGTACATGTTCCTTTTTCCACAAGGAAGATTTTTCTTGCCCTGGATGCGGGCCTAACCCGTAAATAGGCAGCCAAGGCATGAAGCGCATCATTGCTCATGTAGACAATCCGGTCTTTCGCCCCTTTGCCATCTTCAACCAGGATTGTCCTGCGGTTGACGTCTATAGCGCCTATGGCAAGATTCGCAACTTCCTCCACCCTTAACCCGCACCGCAGCATTAACATAAACATAGCCCGGTCACGATACCCACGCACGGCTTTAAAAAAGATCTCTACCTGCTCATCTCTTAAATGCCGAGGAAGAGGTCTGGACATCTTTTGCATATGATTCTTTCGGATTGGGTTGATGATGGCCATACCTTCCTCTTCCTTCAGGTAATGGTAGAACTGGCGAATGCCATCCAAATGACAGTTAACAGTCTTGGGCACCCGCCGCTTCTTCATGAGATAGTCAATGTAGCGGGATACTGTCGCATACGTTACCTCTTCCACCGGAACATCCACCCAGATAACAAAATGCTTGATCATGTTCAGATAGCTCTTAACGGTATTCGGTGCACAGTTTCGCCTTTTTAAAAATCGCTTCCAGTTCAGGATCGCATCGGTCATTACCATGACTGTCCCCCCTTTCTATTATGTCCATGGCCTTAAAATATTCCGCCTCGCGGGTCTTATCGGTAAGTCGAGCGTAGCGCCGTGTCTCTTCAATGTTACGGTGCCCCAACAACACCTGGAGACACTCCAGGCGCATGCCGACGTTGAGAAGCTCCGTGGCAAAGGTGTGACGAAGAGTATGCGGGGTATACCCTTTGTGATCTAATCCCGCTTTAACAATATATTTCTTGAATCTGCACCGGGCTGTGCTGTATGACAGCGTGTACGTGTTCCCTTGACTGTAGAAAAGGTAGTCCTCCCAGGGATTCCTTTTCTCAAACCAAGCCTCCAAGGCAATGATCGCATCCTCACTGAGATAAACCACCCGTCCCAGACGGTTCTTCGCAGCCTCATAGATCTCTATCCTTCGCTCTTTCATGTGGACGTCGATAACCTTCGTATTGAGCAACTCCCCGATCCTCATCCCCGTTCTTAACAGCACCAGAATCATGGCCCGGTCACGGGTATTGTCAATGGTAGAAAGCAGTTTCTGCAAATCGTCGGGATCCATGGCCCGCGGCAATCGCTCCGGCAACTGCAACCGTATCCTCTTGCCAAAAACATCCTGGGAAACAATCCCCTCTTCCACCATATGCCGAAGAAAGGACTGAACGCCCGTTAGTCTCATCCTGATCGTCGTAATCTTGATACCCCGGTCCTGCTCATGCTCGATAAATGCCTCCACATCTTTCCTCGTCACTTCTTCAAGGCTGTTCTTGCCATTGGCTTTTAGCAGACCAAGAAAAATATGTATGGTCCCCCAACGGCTATACATTGTTCGCGGCCTGCGGTTACTGCGAACCATATAGCGAAGATAACCCTCAGCATGCTCCTTGCCCGGTAGATCCATCCTCGATAGCTTCCTCAATATCTTTTGAAGCGCTTCTATACTTCCCTCAGAATGTGAGCCAAAACGGAGACGGGTCTGGTAATAATCAAAAGGTTTTGGCGGGGGAATCGTGAATTTATCTGAAGATATGACTGCCTCGTGTAAATTGATATCGCTGTTCATCATCACGTCCTCCTTTTCTTAATTCAATAAGAAAAACAGACAGATGATGACAAGTATCCTATAAACTGTCAACCATCACTTTGTTACGTATAGGTATTTGAACTGAGTGAGTCGATTCATGAAAATATGACATGAGCCGGTTATTGTCTTCACCTACTACTAAATAACTTTGAAAAGCCCGGATGTTGATGATTACGAAATGAAATCCTGTTGTCCACGCGGCAAGCCTGCTCAACATTCTGTCGTGGAACAATTAATTGCTAATATTAATTTTACCTCACTTTTCCTATCGGGAAGGCCTGCCCGCTTATTGATATCATGGGATATTGGGCTTTCTTGAATATCTTCTCCGCCAGGGCAGGCACTTCATAGTCCACATAATCCGCAAGCTCTGTTGTCTTCACATAACCTGTATTTCCCTTGTCCGCTTTTCCTTTCAATCCTTCTGCCAGCACGTAAGTAAACAATCCATGACCCTGATAGCCCTCCAGCGCTTCCTGTAAAGAAGTAGATGCCGAAAGAATGGTCGAGCCCACCGCCCGGCTCAGGATCTTCATCGCCGTGTCCTCGCTCATGCCTCTCGTCAGGAGTGCCACCTGGATTGCATCACCCAAAGCCCCCGCATTGCATGTGTCGATGATGATCAGCTTTTTTGTGGCAGGGATATTACCGATAAGTTCCTTGAATATCGACTGACCAATAGCGTCGGTCTTGAGTCTCTTTGTCCTCGTTGATCCTACATTCGAAGTAATGAGAAAATATTCTCCATCGTCAACTGTTCCATGGCTCGCCACATATAAGACAAACAGGTCATCAGGATTTAAAGTCTGCATGGCTTTAAGTTCCTTCATTATATTCTCTCTTGTTGTCTCTTTTTTTGAAGAAAGTCTTTTTATTTCGACCTTGTCAAAAAGAGGCGACGCACCCATTTTAAGGGTGTCGGCAAAGAGGGTTGCATCTGCTACGGCAAAATTAAGCTGGAGTTTAGGATTCTTATATTCGTTGATACCAATTACAAGAGCATAAAGAGAAGGCTTGCCGATTGATTTATACGATGCCGATATTTCATGAATAGCGTTTGTGCTTTGCATGGTATTATCGGCATTAAAGACAATGCCTCTTATTGTGTTCATGCCGCTGGAAAGTTTCAGGTTATATGTTTTATAGATTTCGTTCTGGTTGGATGCGACAATTTTCAAGGCTCTTGTACTGTCCAGTATAACTGCGGAGCCATTGAGATATAGTCTGATATCGCCAATACCCCCGCCTGCATCGGAAATCTTTAAGGTTATAACAGCATCGCTTTTATCTGTGCTTTTAGGAGTATCAACAATTGCTACAATGGGAGGCGGTTTTACATCTGCCACGTTTTTGAGCTCCCTCAAAGACCCGCCGGAAAGCGCGACCTGGACAAGGTTGGGACGAAAAAATGATTCCCGGAGTTGCGAAATGCTGAAGGGCTGCCCATTAACACTGACAC
>CAZINZ010000062.1:0-12653 GCA_964540715.1 uncultured Syntrophaceae bacterium
TATAACTTATTTATTCTTGATTCCTAAGCCACTGTTCAATTTCCAGAGATGCCCGCATTATGGAATCGCCGCGGGTCTTATCGTCCTTGCCGGCAAGAACAAAAGGTATAGCATAAATCGGGATATCAAATACTCCTTCCAGCAGGCCGATGGTCTTGCGCTTCCTGTCCTCCACTTTCCGACTATCCGCGTAGCTGTCCCCCGCTTCTTCATTGAATCCGAAATCATCGATTATCAGGATGCTCTGAATTGCGTCCAGTTTCAAAATAGTTCTGACCATCTCCCAGAACCCCTGATCGACCTTGCGCGCACCCATATCAGCGGAATTGGCGATGATAAATTCCGAAGATACAATCGCGCCGGATACATCCTTTAACGATATCGCCCCAGCTCCCATTTCCTTGAGAAATCCGATGATATAACCGGTAGCCTCGGCATAATGATCGGTGGCAATCAAAGTGCCGACGGAAGAATCTTCGCCCAGTTTTTCCAGGATGGGACGCCATCGAACATCGACAGAGGAATACTCAAGGTAACTGTCGACAAAGCGCGCGGCGCTCAGGCGTATTTTTTCATCTGAGACCGCCGGGGAAAACTCCTCATTAATTCTCCGGCACATGACCTCCCTGTAGCCGATGGGCGTGGTGCTCCCCTCCTCCCAGGTCGGATTGACTATCCCGTTCCAGAACGTCTCCGGGTCCACTATCCCCAGGCCTGCGAGGCCGCTTTGTTCCAGTTCCTCCGTCAGGTTTTCATCTTCCGCAAACCGGACAGCGTCCAGGCTGAGGGTGCCTGAATAGTCAAATATGGCAAGTTTTTTAAACATAATTCTCGATTATATCAGCCAGTTCTCTCGACGCGGCTTCAGGATCAACCGCGGCACATATGCCGGAGACCACGGCGAGACAGTCGGCCCCTGCGGTTGCCACCTGCGCCGCGTTGGAGGCATTGATTCCCCCTATGGCTACGAGCCGGTGCCGTGAAAAGCCCTTGATCCTGGCCAGTCCATCCAGCCCCCACGCTCCTTTTGTGTCGGTCTTCGTGGGTGTTTCAAAAACAGGACTGACGCCGATGTAATCACAATCAAGGGCCTCGGCCTCCTCAACATCCTCCCACGTCTCCACTGACAGGCCGACAATCGCGCCGGGCCCCATGAGCGCGCGCGCCATCGAGTAGGGCATGTCATCCTGCCCCACATGTACACCCTCCGCTTTCACTGCAAGCGCCACATCAACACGGTCATTTATGATCAGGGGGACGCCAAAGGGTTTGAGGATCTCTTTGATTCTCACGGCCTCTTCGATGAAATCCCGTGTGGACTGATCCTTTTCACGTATCTGCACATAACGTGCGCCTCCCCTTACAGATTGCAATATTACATCTTCGAGTGATTTGTCACCGCACAGACCACGATCGGTAACGAGATATAATCCCTTCATACTTCCGTTCCTATCCTGATATGCTCCTTCAGGTCCTTCTTGGAGAGGCGAAAGAGGGCGTCCAGGAAATTAACCTGGAGGCTTCCCGGTCCTTCGGACCCTTCAGTGGCGATCTCTCCGGCGATACCCATCACCGCCATGGCCCCCGCGGCCGCAGCGGGAAAGGAGGAGTTGACGGCGGCAAAGGCGCCACACAGGGCGGTAGCCGAGCAGCCCATACCGGTAACTTTTCCCATCATCGGATGTCCGTTTTCAATTGTTATCACACTCTCCCCAACCACGACATAATCCACCTCTCCGCTCACGCAAACGGTACTGCCCGTATCCCTGTTCAGACGCTTTGCCGCATCAAGCGCGGCGAATGAAGAATCGGAACTGTCTACTCCCTTTGTCTTCGTTTCCCCCATGACAAGCGCCATGATTTCGGAGGCATTTCCACGGATAATAGATAGAGAGACAGCGTCAATGAGGTCATGGCAGGTTTTTGTTCTATAGGCGGTTGCCCCGGCCCCTACCGGATCCAGAATAACCGGAATCCCCAGTTCGCCGGCCCGCAGCGCGGCGCGAAACATCGCCGCCACCCACGAAGTGCTCAGGGTCCCGATATTTATCACCAAGGCACGGGCGATCCCCGTCATCTCCTCCACCTCCTGTTCGGCATGCGCCATAACCGGAGAAGCACCTATTGCGAGTAGCGCGTTGGCAGTGGTGTTCATCACCACGTAATTGGTTATGTTGTGGATCAGAGGCGATGTCTCCCTGATCTTCACGACATCCGCATAGATACTCTCAACTGTAATCTTCATGGAATTTCTCCTATCTTTCCAAGATTGTCGCCACGTCCACCTTCTTTCCAATGAGACCGTAACGAAGGGCGAAATCGGAAAATTTCTGCCATTTTCGTGCGTCGCACGTCTGACTGTGGGCGTAAAGCGGAAGCGTTATCTCAAACGCCTTGGATTCCATGCCTCGCGGGGCTTCCGGCACGGCGCTGAAATAGGTCTCAAGGGCCATTTGGGGGTTATTCCTCGCCCGGGAGATGGCGCGATCTATCGCGCGTGCAAAGCCTCTGACGGCCTCCGGCTTTTCTGTCACCGCCTGTTTTCCACTTATGAAGACCAGTTCATCATAATCCGGTATACCCCAGTCGCTCAACTCAAAATACCCCGATTTGTACCCTTTTTCCTCAAGCGCTACGGTTTCGTAATTTTTGTAGGGTCCCATAATCGCGTCCACCTTGCCGGATACCAGAGCCTGTGCAATCGAGAAACCCACGTTGACAGGCTCGTAGTTCTTGATCCCGTTGATCTTCGCAAATGCTTCCATCAGCACATCCATCATGCCCGGTACGGTGTAACCGATCGTCTTGCCTTCCAGGTCCGCCGGGCTTTTGATCCCCTTCCCTTCCAGAAAGAGAAGAACACTGAGGGGCTGTTCCACCAGCCTTCCGACAACCTGTATATCAAGTCCGGCAGAGGCGCCGATAATCACCTGTGGTTCGTACGAAACAGCGATATCAACATTACCGGAAGCGGCAAGCTTCATGGCATCTGTAGTCGAGGAAGGTGTCAGTATCGTGACATCGAGCCCCTCATCGCCAAAAAAACCTTCCTGCTGCGCCACATAGATGGGAAGGTGGTCTATGTTGGGAAACCAGTCCAGCATGATTGTAATCCTTTGCGCGGCGCAGGCTGGGAACGCCGTAAGCAGAAAAAACGACGTCAGAATAATTGAAACGAATATCTTAAAACTGTTCTTCATAATCACATTTCCCCTTTCTTTGTTTCCAGGCTTTTGTTGGGTTTCGTACCTCAACCCAACCTACAATTATTTCCAGTAAATGACCTTTCTTTCCAGAAAGCCGACAAATACCCACATGGCGAGCCCCATAACGGAGAGCCACAATATCGCCGCGAAGACCAGTGACACCTGCAACCTCGCGTTGGCCTGTATCATCAGATAACCCAGACCC
Organism: uncultured Syntrophaceae bacterium; assembly: GCA_964540715.1. GTDB lineage: Bacteria > Desulfobacterota > Syntrophia > Syntrophales > UBA2210 > UBA2210. The sequence goes on from CAZINZ010000062.1 coordinate 3,412, forward strand.
TTTTGCGCGCCCACCCACTCTCCGATGACCGCCCCTATCGTGGCGACGGTGACTCCCACCTTCAACCCGGAAAAGAAGTATGGAAGGGCCCATGGCCAGTAGAGAAGACGCATCTTTTTCCAGAATCCAGCTCCCATCAGATCGAAGAAGACCGCATATTCACGATCACAGTTCTTATATCCCTCAAGCAGACTAACTGTGATAGGAAAGAAGATGATAATCGCCGCCATCAGAACCTTGCTGGCAAGACCGTATCCAAGCCATATCACCAGGAGGGGGGCCAGGGCGAATACGGGCACTGCCTGAGATGCCACAAGAAAGGGCGACAGGGCACGTTCGACCGAAGGGCAGGCAAACATAACCGTCGCAATCGGCACCGCAACCAGTAGGGACAGAACGATCCCCATGATTATTTCCAGCGCGGTCACACCCGCGTGCGGCAGAATAAGAGAGGCCTTGAATACTGTCGTCTTTAATATCTCGCTCGGGGCGGGAAGGATGAAATCAGGGACAGAAAACCACCCGCAGGCAAACTCCCAGACTGCAATACCAGTCAAAACAATCAGCACGGAAATCCAGTTAGATCGTTCCATCCTAATCTCCCTCCAGTTCTTCAAGTACATGCTCTTTTATCTTCAGCAATTCAGGATTACTGCTCCTTCCGGGTTTCGGCATCTCCAGGACAAACCGCTCTCTTACCCGCATCGGCATAGGCGTCAGGACAAGCAGTTCATCAGACATCAGGAGGGCCTCCTCTATATCGTGCGTGATCATCAGGATGGTCTTGTTAAACTCACTCTGGAGTAACAGAAGCAGGCCTTGAAGACTTCTTCGGGTTATGGCGTCAATGGAAGAAAGAGGTTCATCCAGAAGAACCAGTTCATGCTCGAACATCAGGGTTCTCACCAGTGCGCAGCGCTGGCGCATGCCTCCGGACACTTTCTGTGGTGTATAATCCTCGAATCCATTCAGTCCCAGGCGCTCAAACAGGGATATAGTTTTTTCCAGCGAACCCCGACTCGTCGGTCCTCCGGCAATCTTTACCGGGAGCATGGCGTTGTCAATCAGGGAGAACCACGGGAGAAGCAGGTCCTTCTGCTGCATGTACGCCGCCTTACCCATAAGGTCGGGGATGTCTTCCCCCAGCCAGGATATCCTGCCGCTGTCCCTGGGAAAAACGCCCGTCAGTACATCGAAGAGTGTGCTCTTGCCACATCCGGATGGCCCGATCAAAGTGGTGAAGCCGCCCCTGCGAAGAGTCAGGTCGAACCCCTCCATCACGGAAAGGTCATCGAATCTCTTTGTCAGGCCTGAAACTGAAAGCATGCCTCTCCTCTTCCCTACGGTCTTTTGCACCTGTCCAGGACCCAGGCCATGTGATTGGTCGGCCCGTGCCCGCTTCCGATGGGGAAGGCAGACCGGATGGCCGCGGTTATGTAGTCCTTGGCCCGCCCGATCGCTTCGTACACATCCATCCCCTGGGCAAGGCCCGTGGCTATGGCGGCGGAGGTGGTGCATCCGGTGCCGTGGGTATTCTTCGTGTCGATCCTCTCCGAGACAAACTGATGGAAATTCGTCCCGTCATAGAAGACATCCAAGGCATCCCCCGACATATGCCCCCCTTTTAGAAAGACATTCTTTGCACCCATCCGGTGTATGGCCTCGGCCGCCCTGTTCATGTCATCGACGGTCGCGATCTTCATCCCGGTCAGCTCCTCGGCCTCGGGGATATTGGGGGTAATCACAAATGCCAGCGGCAGAAGTTTTTCAATCAGTGTTTGCTTCGCCTCCGGCCGTATCAGCATCGCGCCCCCCTTGGCCACCATCACGGGGTCGACAACAAGTTTTTCTATCCCGTACTGTTCTATCTTCTCCGCAACGACTGTCATGATCTTGGAACTGGAGAGCATCCCCGTCTTCGCGGCATCGATACCGATATCGGTAGCCACCGCGTCAAACTGTTTCTCAATAAAATCGGGGGGAACCTCGTGAATCCCGTGAACCCCCAAGGTATTCTGGGCTGTCAAGGCCGTGATCACGCTCATTCCGAATCCGCCGAGCGCGGTGATTGTTTTGAGGTCCGCCTGTATCCCGGCTCCTCCGCCGGAATCGGACCCCGCTATCGTCAACACCCTTGCTACCGTCATCTCTATTCTCGCCTCGCAATCCACATGCCTTCCCGCCGGGAAGGCCTATATTCTCATCTGTCGTATAACCAGTAGATACCCCGATTCCACCGAGATCGTCCCCCGCGCCCCGGTCAAGCGGTTGCTGATGCCGTACGGCACCCCGATCTCCATCACCGCGCCGGAGAGGGGGTATTCGAACCCGCCCAAGGTAATCCCCCGGACATCCGATGAGAGGGGGAGGAGGGAAACCGTATCCCCTTCCCTGCCGTCGATCACGCACGATCCGTTTACAATAAAGAGCTCGCACTCCCTGTCCACTATCTTTGTATCGACACCCCGCTTCGCGCACATTACAAGGAGAGATATATTCGCCAGCGCGTGGTCAATCCTCCCCCCGAGGGCACCGAATATGCGCATCCCGTCCAAGTCCATCTCGAAGGCGAGCTCCAGCGCGAGCTGCGTGTCGGTCTCGTCCTTGTCTGCTGGATGCCTGATTATCCTGCTCCCTTTCGCCTCGAAATATCTCAGGGTGGCCTCGTCAACGGAATCCATGTCCCCCACGATCATATCGGGCACCCTGCCGAGCCCCCTGATCTTCTCAGCCGCTCCGTCGGTACAGATAAGGACCGGATCGCCGACGCGCACGATCTCTTCACCGAGAAACCCGATATCGTCCATGACACCGTTCGATATGACAAAAACCATACGTCCCATGCGATCCACCCCTCACGGCAGAAAAAAGATGGCAAAGTAAAAAGCTCCAAGGTCAATGCGCGCAAGTCCTGAGGAATGAGACGCACTTACGGTACGCCGCAGTAAGCCTGCCCCGGCGAAAACCGGGGAAGGATGCAGCGGAGCGCAGAAGTTGGACTTTTTATAAAGCCATAAAAAAAGGCATACCCGGTTTGGAAATGCCTTCAAAAGATATCAAGCTCTATCTCCCTACACTGGCATTACCCAGATCAGGTTCAAAGGGTATTATCTCAGCCCGGGATCACTACGCATCAGGCACCCCTGAATCTTCAGGTAATTACACTATTTCAGATTAAGGTTATAATCAAGAGAAAATCACCGCTGTGTCAGAAGCACTTAATCTGTAGGGTTTATGATGGTCACCTGGATGTGGACAGAGAGATGGACGGTGAGAATACGGGAAATCCGGCCAGCCTGTACGTCAGTGTACAGCTACGAGATTAAATGCTTTTATTCAGGATTTTCATATAACATCCTCTGGTCAGACCGCATATTATTCAGTATTTTTTCAGCAGCTTTTGGAGAAACAGCCTCAATGGTTCCATCCTGGTTCTGAACAGCGACACCGCTTTCAGTCAGCATCCTGTAACGGGCTTTTCGTTCATTTTTATCCGGGCAGCATACAAGCTGGCAGTTACCGCACGATATGCGAAGTTTGTCATCAGTAAAGAAAAAATATCTGCCGCCCGGAGATTCGGGCCACTGCGCATGCCTGTCAATCATTCTCGCCTGTTGCGCATTTATGTCATCATCTCTTTCAGGAATTTTATACCGGCCCGGTGACCAGGTGGACCATTTGCCGGATGAATGCAAACCGGTATAGCCGCTGCATACACAGTCACATCGCCCGTAATGACGTCGCTTCGAGTACTCCACTTCATAATCCCCAAGGCTTATATTAGTTTTTTCTTTTTGGTGCATAAAACCCGATACGCATGATGCCATGCATAAACGGCAGCTGTCGCAATAATTTTCTTCCAAAGGCAGGGGATCCGTCGGCACCAGCTCGGCAGTAGTGACAGTAGCAGCAAGAATAATAGCAGCACCCTGCTCTTTGGTTATAATATTCCCGGACAATCCCATATGCCCCACGCCGGAACGCACCGCCAGATATCGATGTGCTATATCGGGAACATAGTCATAGGGTCCGCCTGAAGATTCCAGCCTATACACACAATTGTCAGCAACAGGGACGGAAGGATACCCTTTTTGATTAAGATAATTGGAAAGGTGAAAGGCGATGCCGCTGGCCAAAGCACTTACACGCATGTATCCCTGTTCGTAAGAGAGACGGTCTCTCTTCATCAGATAAGGCGGTATGGTTTTCGGGTCAAGGGCTACGGCAAAAGCTATAGCTGATTTTGCGCCGGGAAGGACATACGTAAGATCTGATGAGGGCGGCCCTCCTTCAAGTGTTTGGGTCGTTACAATACCTGCGGAGCACGCACCTTCAATCAGGACTAATTCCTGTACGATTCTGCTCAGTTTTTTCAAAGGGATTCTCCTTTTGTGACTCCCTGGTTGCATTTGTTATGGAGACAACTCACCTCAAAGTGTTTAATCTACTTCAGGTAGCCATCTGTTCAACTTCATCAATTCTCAAATCTGATTTTCCCCGTATCTTTCAAGTTGTAGCCGGGGAGGTTTTTGGACAGGCTGTTTATCCTGACCGGGTCGATGTAGTCCATGAATCCTTTTATAACGCTTGTGGACCACAGTTCACCGGGAATAACAAGGTCAAACATCTCCTCCTTGAGCGGCAGAAAATCCAGACCAAGGGGATATGTGACATATTCTATGCCCAATCCCACATCCGCTTCACCAAAAAAGACCTTGAGGGCCACATCCAGATGGCTGTCGACTTCTTCACCGAAACCGGCAATATCTTTTTCTTTCAAATCTCTCTCTTTCAGAAAGTATTCCCGAAGGACACGTGTACCGGACCCCTCGTTTCTGTTGATGAATCTCGCCCCCTTCTCTACAATATCTTTCAGTCCCCGCAGTCTCATGGGATTGCCCTTCTTCACAATCAGTCCCTGTTTCCTTCGCCACAGATTAACCACTACATATCTCTGTCCCGAGAGAACTCTGTCGAGAAAGGGAAGATTATATTCTCCTGTTTCCATGTCCAGAAGATGAGTACAACATACCTGCCCCTTTTTCAACAAGAGAGCGTGTACTCCCCTGGAGCTGCCCATTGATGAATAGAAAGCAACTGACCCCGGAAGGCAGTTCCGAGGACACCTTACTTAATTACTGACAAAAGCCAGCGCATTTGATTTATTTTTAATATGGCACGAATGGCAATAGCAGTAGCTCCTGGAATCCCGCATCATGTAACACAGCGAGGGAACAGACGGCAGCAGACATTTTTCAACAATGAAGATTACCAATCCTATTTGGAGTTAATGTCGAGATGGTGTATGAAGTTTCGAGTGGAGACTTGGGCTTATTGTCTTATGCCAAACCACATTCACCTAATTGTTGTACCTGAAACGAAGGAGGGGTTAAATCAGGCAATTGGTTAAGCTCACAGACGATACACAAGGCGGATCAATTTTCGTGAAGGATGGCCTGGGCATTTATGGCAGGGAAGGTTTTCATCTTTTATCATGGATGAGATGTACCTCTTAGCATGTACGAGATATGTAGAATTGAATCCGGTCCGGGCAGGCTTGGTAAAGAACCCCGAAGAGTGGCACTGGAGTAGTGCAGGACCACACATGAAAGTTCAAGATGATATCCTTGTAAGAACAAAGTTATTGCTGGAAATGGTAAATAAACCATGGGATGATTTTTTGGACATTGATGCTCAGGAGCCGGAAATAGAGTTATTTAGAAAACACGAACGGACCGGGCGACCTTTAGGCGTTGATTCTTTTATTGGAACAATGGAACTACTTTTGGGCCGAAAGCTCAAACCTCAAAAACCTGGACCTAAAAAGAAAGTTAAGTAAGGTGTCCCTGGAATTTGCCGGAATTCCAAGGGGCCCCCATTTGGTTAGGAGCCAAGCTATTATGATGGGATTTTGACAACCCCAGATTCCCCGTTCCGACAATCCCATAAGCGCGATAGACCTCCTATGTCAATAATGAATATTTAAGATGCGAGCACTTCGTTCCCCTTATAGTAATATGTATTTTCCCTTGTTTCTAGATTCGCAAATCGAAATCCGAGATTCGAAATGTTTATTCAAACTTCATTTATCCATCTGCCTGCAAATTCAGGGATAATTTGACAAAGAATTATGTTGAGAGTAGCATGTATATTAATTATCTGGCGCACAAACTGGCTACGCTACTTCATGTTTCCCACAAGCAACTCATTGAAGCCAAACTAAAGGTAAAGGATTCGATGTTGTAAATCAACTCTGATTCTGACTCTTTGTATGAAAATAACTTTGTGGAGGATTTTTCAGATTTGCAGATACTTGGAGGAAAAACCGATTCATTTTAAGCGGACCACGCTGCCGTCCAAAATTCATAGGCCCGCATTGGTACAGGGAAGGCACGCACTTGGTACGTTTTTAGTATATATGAATCTAGGCTTTTTCAAGGATCTCCCGCCCGCCTCTTCCCTATCTAATAAAGAACACTCAATTTGCAGAGGGTAAGTCAGGAGCAATAGATCAATACAAAAAAATTTGCTACAAGTGATGAATAAAGAGTATCAAAGGGATAATCCTCTCTGAATCTAAAAGTATTGAAGAGTGAAATAGGCGTAATTAACTGTATATTGTAGGTTTGATCCTATAATCCCCATTATTTTTCTTGACATGAATGATAATGCCTTATTCGATAAATAGAGATCACTAATGCCAATTATCTTGAAGCGGAGGTTTGTTATTTAAGCTATGAATCTGAGAGCAAAAACACATGAAGACAAACAGCAAAAGAGAAAGAAGATTCTCGAAGCAGCGAAAGAGCTTTTCTTCGATAAGGGATACTACTGCACCACGATCGAGATGATCACTCAAAAGGCTGGCGTGAGTATAGGCACATTTTATCTGTATTACAAAAACAAGGTAGAAATCTATAAAGCCCTGCAAGATGAAGGTCTTGATATCCTCTTTGATATGATGAAACAGGTAATCTCCTGGCCGGCAATGAGTTCGCTTGCGAAACTCTCAGAGATTGCTCGGACCTACTTTTGTTACTATAATGAACACAGGGAATATTTTGATATAATGGCTGTACTGAGTGCCATCCCAGATGAACTCAAGGAAACGCAAACAGAAATCAGCAGGATCATAGATAGGAAGACATATAATTTATTAAAGATGATTGAAGGTGTAATAATAGAAGGTGTAAAAAGCGGTGAATTTATCCAGATGGATACATGGAAATCAGTGAGCGTGTTCTGGGGGCTGATGGATGGTCTTATTCTACTCACAGAACGGAATAATATAGAGAATGTAACAGGGGTTGGCCTTGAAGTGCTGATTAAACAGGCACTTGAAATGGCATTCTATGGTATAGTGAAACAGAGCTTGGTTGAAAATGAAAAAAAATAGTATGTTTTGTCTCGCAATCCCCTAAAAACCCTTTGAACAGTTTGTTGGGTGCCAATAATTTTGTAGGCAGCTAATTGATTTTTGTATTGAATTTTGGTTCTTTAATTGACACACTACTTTTTATCCTTTATAAATGAATAAGCTTCAATTAAATTGTATGCATTTAGTTTTTGGAGGTTTTATGAAAGATAATGGAAATGGAGGCATCGCCAGTAGCGAAATTATGGGTAGCAACAAGGTTCCTCTCGGTATGAAGGTTGGCTACGGGGTTGGGGATTTTGCAAACAACCTGGGGTTCCAGGTCTGTGCGTTCTTCTTGATTTACTTTTTCACGGATGTATTTCTGATTCCAGCCGCAGCAGCAGGGTCGATGTTTTTGATTGCCAAGCTGTGGGATGCGGTGAGTGACCCCATGATGGGCATCGTCAGCGATCACACGAACTCGCGCTGGGGACGGAAGCGGCCCTATCTCCTCTTCGGGGCGATTCCCCTTGGCCTGTCAATATTCCTTCTCTTCCTCGGACCTGATTTGAGCGGGAACCTCAAAATTATTTATGGCTATGCCACCTTCATCTTTTTCTGTACCGCCATTACCGTTGTAAATGTACCTTATGGCTCTCTGACTGCAGATATGACCTTGGATTCAAAAGAGAGGTCCACAATCACGGGCTTCAGGATGGCGTTCGCGCTGCTCGGCTCTCTGTTTGCTGCAGCTGCTACCAAACCGCTGGTGGCACTGTTCCCGGACGAAGCTACCGGTTTTCGCATGGTAGGCCTTATCTATGGAATTATCATCATTACGATTATCCTAGTTGCTTTTGCCTCGATTAAAGAGCGGGTTACCCATGTAAAAGAAGAGATGCAGCCTTTTATTCAGAACATCAAGGTGATTACCGCTAACCACCCCTTCATCATTCTTGCTGTATGGACCATCCTGTACATGGTGGCGGCAAATTTGCTAGCTATTGTGGTCAACTACTACTTCAAGTATAACCTGAATGCCGAGGCCCTGATACCGGTGGCCTTTCTGGCACTGTTCGGGACAGCGATCCTGTGCCTGCCCCTCTATGTGTTCATTTCCAACCGCAAGGGCAAAAAGTTCGCAGCCAATCTCGGTATGATTATTCTGGGTACCATGCTGGTCGTGCTCTTTTTCTTCGGAGAAAAAAATCCCACACTGACACTTATCTTTTTCGGGATCAGCGGTATGGGCCTATCCACAGTCTACCAGCTTCCCTGGGCGATGGTGCCTGACACGGTGGAATATTCCCAGTGGAAGACCGGACTGCGCCGAGAAGGGACACTCTACGGATGCTACTTCTTCTGCTTTAAATTTGGCTCCGCCATTTCAGGCTTTCTGGCTGGGTGGGGACTATCCCTGTCTGGATATATGCCAAATGTTGCACAAACTGAACGTGCGTTAATGGGGATACGGCTGATGATGTCCTTTGTGCCTCTTGCCTTTATCATACTTGGTATGATTGTACTTGCCTTTTATCCGATTAATGATGCAATGCATCGAAGAATAGTTCAAGAGATCGATTCCAAGATGCAGAATAAGGCATAGGTTCTCGGGTTTGAGTTTAGAATTACTGAATGTCATTCATTAATTTTATTGACAAGGTAATGGGTTTCTGTAAATAATAGTCACTGTTAAAAAATTCTACTGTCATTTACGAATTAAAAGTGAACTGCTCAAGTTTCGCACCCTTTGCATAGTCTTTTACGAGTATAAAAAGTAAGCATTTTTCTTATTTTAGGTGGTAAAGGGTTCCCTTCTGTGGTATAGAATGATCTTCCCCCGAAATAACAGACACCCAGTTAAGCTGCCATAGACAGCCTGCCA
>CAZINZ010000063.1:0-11744 GCA_964540715.1 uncultured Syntrophaceae bacterium
AGGACGTCAATATCAAGTTCACCCCCGGCAATTGCTACGGCCTGATCGGGGCGAACGGCGCCGGGAAATCCACCTTTCTGAAAATCCTGGCAGGCCAGCTTGAGCCTGACCGGGGCGAGATTACCAAGGGGCGGGGAGAACGCATCGCAGTACTCAGCCAGGACCAGTTCGCATTTGATGAACACACCGTCTTCAATACCGTGATCATGGGGCATAAGAAGCTCTACAAGGTGATGGCCGAGCGCGAGGCACTCTATTCCAAGGCTGATTTTACCGAGGAAGACGGCATCCGTTCCGGAGAGCTGGAAGGGAAGTTCGGTGAAATGAACGGCTATGAGGCAGAGGCAGAGGCCGCAGTACTCTTAAACGGCCTCGGCATCCCGGAAGAGATGCGTCAGAAAAAGATGAAGGAGCTTGACGGCAGCGATAAGGTGCGGGTGCTACTGGCCCAGGCCCTGTTCGGCAACCCCGATATCCTGCTTCTGGATGAGCCCTCTAACCAGTTGGATCTGAAGACCGTCATCTGGCTGGAGGAATTTCTCTCCCGCTTCCAGAACACCGTGATTATCGTCTCCCATGACCGCCACTTCCTCAACCAGGTCTGCACGCATGTGGCGGATATCGATTATGGCAAAATCCAGGTCTATACCGGCAACTATGACTTCTGGTATCAGGCCAGCCAGCTCCATTTCCACCAGAAGGAGACCGAGGGCAAGAAGACCAAGGCAAAGGCGGAGGAACTCAAGGAATTCATCCGGCGTTTCAGCTCCAACGCCTCCAAGGCAAAACAGGCCACCTCACGGAAGAAACTGCTTGAGAAGCTCACCCTCGAGAACATGCCGATTTCCTCACGAAAATATCCCTACATTGCCTTTACACCTGAACGGCCCTGTGGTGACGTCATTCTGGAGATCAATGATCTTTCCAAAACAATCGACGGGGTTTCCATGTTTGAGGATCTCACCCTCACTGTCAACAAGGGCGACAAGATCGCCTTCGTCGGGTCTAACAGCCTTATACAGACCACCCTGTTCCAGATTCTGGCCGGGGAGCTTGCGCCTGACAAAGGAAGCTTCTGCTGGGGAGTGACCATACGCAATGCCTATTTCCCGAAAGAGAACAGCGCGTATTTCAATAATGAGGAGCTTGATCTTGTAGGCTGGCTGCGCCAGTTTGCGCCTCCTAAGGAGGATGAGAGTTTTGTCCGGGGATTCCTGGGCAAGATGCTTTTTTCCGGAGAAGAGGCGATGAAAAATACCTCAGTCCTCTCCGGTGGCGAACGGGTACGCTGCATGCTCTCCAGGATGATGCTCTCCGACGCCAACGCCCTCATTCTTGATGAACCCACCAACCATCTCGACCTTGAGTCAATTACGGCTTTGAATAACGCCCTGACGGCCTTTCCGGAGGTGGTGCTCTTTACTTCCTATGACCATCAGCTTGTATCCACCGTGGCAAACAGGATTGTCGAAATCACTCCGGACGGCATCATCGACGTGATGCAGGACTTTGACGATTACCTGGACAGGCAGGTAGCCATGTGAGTCTGTGCCCAAAATAGAATAATGGATCAGCAGTAGCGGCAGGTCATATTCTGTCTGAAGGATTCTCCTTGATACCGCGTTTAGGATCTCTTTTTCAACAAACCCATCATCACTGTAAAGTTCATTGGAATCGATGCTGATGATCAATACGGATTTTCAATTGACCGCAATGGATTGGATAAAATTTATATCGGTAAAATTATCTCGGACCTTGGTTATTGCCCGGTTCAAAAAAAGTGTTTCTTGGTGGGTTTCACCGTTTCAGGTATGTAGATGATGTCGGGACTGTAAATATATTTCCGGAATAGTTCATGGGAACGCATATTCCTTTTGTCATGATTACCGATGATGGAGATAACATTTTCGCATGTTATGGCTTTTAAGAAACGCCCGGCCTCGGCATACTCATCTTCCAGAACATCTGTGGTATTGTCTCCGGTGTTGATAACGATATCGGCATCATATGAATTGATCTTCTCAAGCAGAATCTGGTCGTTTCCCTCCCAGTGTCGGGGACCGAAATGCAGATCTGAAATATGTAAAATATTTATGCATGAATCCTTTTAACTCCTATTAAACTCTGTTCCATAGTATCCAGCTATAGATAATCGTCAAAACAAAAGTGTAGACCATAAGAACATAAAACCATTTTCCGGCAAATTTAGGCGTTCGTATCGGGGTCACATTAAACACCAGAGATACCATCAATAGCACATAAAGGATTATTGAAAAAACCGTATGATTAATAAAGCCTTCGAACAAGAACACAAAAGCAAGAATAAGGACATTGTTGTCTAATGCCAGCCCCCTGTAGGTTTTGTCGTCAATCAGGCCGAAAATGTTGAAATAGCTCAATCGTATAGCGCTGGCGGCGACAATAAGAAATGCACCCGGCAGGAACCAGAGACCGAAGTTGCCATAGCTTAAGAGAAAGATAGCAGGGAATACCCCAAAACTTACAATATCTATCAGCGAATCAAGCTGGCCCCCAAAAGCCCGATGGTGATCTGTTCGCCCCGTCATTTTGCGAGCAACTATTCCGTCAGCCCAGTCAAATAGAACAGCCCACAGAACTCCAATTATCGCAAGAGGAAAATTGCGCAAAATAGCGAAATAAATACCAAGCACCGCACATAACAGACCTGCAAGCGAACAGATATTGGGAAGATCCCTGGCAAAGGAAAGCATCGTGGGCTGATGTGGCTGTTGCGGTTCGGAATTTGTCATCATTTTATACGTCTCCGGTTTTTACGTTCATTACATCGATCAATGCTTCAACTAATTTACAATTCTCTGCTTCTGTACGGCAGGCAATTCTGAGATAACGATCAGAATCCGGTTGAGTTTTGCCCACACAGTCCTTTATGTACATATTATGTCCAATAAATAATTGTTTCGTAATTTCAGGTCCGCTTTGCACATAATCGGGTAGGCGACAAAAAATAAAGTTTGCATCAGGCTTGAAAACAGTCATATCTTTAATGTCGCAAAGTTTTTTATACAGGCTGTCTCTATCGGATCGAACTTGTTTACAGCTTTTAATAAATTCCTGTTTGTAATCAGGCAAAATCCGTAGAAACTCTTCTGCAAATCCGTTAATATTCCAGATATGCACGCCCTTTCTTACCGCTTCAGCAAATTGTGAATTTGCAGACAGCATGTAACCGATCCTCAACCCACAGATACCGTAGGCCTTGCTCATGCTTTTAAAAATTGCCATATTCGGGTAATTTACGATGTCTTGTTCCAGGCTTATTTGATCGGAGTTCTCTGCAAAATCTATAAATGATTCGTCAACAATCAGCTTACAGTCATGAGCTTCAAGATTTTTCGCAAGCCGAATGAGATCGGGTTTGGGCATCAATATAGATGTTGGATTGTTAGGCGTTACTACAACAGCTACATCTGCTTTTACCCTGACCGCTTCCGCAGCAAATTTATCTACATCCAGCTGGAAAGATGGGAACTCAAGCGGGAATTCGACTACCTGGCCTGAAGGTGCTGCATTGGCATATTCATTGAAAGATGGTACGGGAACGATTAACTTGCCTGATATGTGACCGGATACTATTTTTATTAATTCAGCAGCTCCGTTTCCCACAACAATTCTGTCCGCAGGTTGGTCAATTATTTTGCCAACAAGCCCGGCAAGGGCATCTTGTGCCATCGGATAATTCAGAACAAGGTCGTAAATTTGATCTTTGAAGTTGGTGAAAACAGCCTCTGGTGGAAAATAAAGGTTATAAAGATAGGCATGATCTATAAAATTATGCCGATAGTAACCCCCGTGCTGGCCGGAAATGAATTCGTATTTTTCGGATTGAGTCTTATAATTATTTTGCGTCACTTAAGATTCCTGTTGTTTCCCATGGAGAGGGTGAGGCATTGAGCAAAAAATCGTGATGTGAAAGAGTAGCAGTTTCCGTGATCGTATAATCGTCTGCGAAAAATAAATTCTCCGCCGCTTCCAGATCTTCAACAGTGTCTATTTCATACCATGGCTTACCATCAAAAGAGACATTTTCAAAAGAGAGACTGCCATCAGCAATCATTTCCGCAAATACGGTCTCGTAATAGTCATTTACTTTGCCATCTAAAATATGCTTGTCTAATCTTTTTATAATTTCATGCCAGGAGTTACCTGAAATGCTGTAAATATTAACAGTCTTATATTTGATCTCACCAAAGGAGTCTTCGTCACCCGCCAAAAATGCTTTAACCTGGTGAGCGTGATTGATTGTAACACATGCCCCATCCATCCACGGTTGCATTTTTGCACTAGCGATTCTATCAGGATACAGCATGTCATCCAGAAGTGATTCGTCAAAAACAAGATCGCTTTCGAGCAGCAGAAATGGCTCATTGATGATTTTACGTGCCATCCAGAGAGAATAGATATTATTGGTCGTCTTGTATAACGGACTGAAAATATATTCTATTTTTATGCCACCTGCCTGAGTTCCCAGAAATTCTCTTATATGATTTTCCAGATGCCCTGTAACCACAACCAGCCGTTTGAAACCATGCTGACTTAGATTTGAGATCAGCCGTTCAAGTATCGACATGCCATTAACCATTGTCAGGCATTTTGGAGCATTATGCGTCAATGGAAAAAGACGGCTACCCATACCGGCTGCAAGAAGTAATGCTGTGGTCACATGTTCTTTATGGTGAGATTTATGCATCGAGTTTCTCTCCTTTTCTTAGATGTTCAATGTCTTTTATTAGACATTGTTTGAGGGAAAACGAGTCCTCAGCTTCGAAAATTTTCAAGTAATTAAAAACATTAAAAAGATAAAGGCGCAGCTAACCTGACTCACCAATGCTCTTGCGGTCAGGTTAAGTCAATTGTGTACGAAATAGTGTTTAAGTCTTTTTCAAGTGAAAAACAATTTGGACAAAGGCAATATGAAAAACCATAGAAATCAGCCGCGACTACAACAGAAATGAATAGTCACTTGAAAAGGATGTGGCATTTACACCATCTGTACGTGGCACCAGGACGAGCACCTCGCTACCTCTCTGAACAATATTAAATTTAACTTGCCCCTTCGATTGGCTCATAGAACTACCATATTTCATAAAGAATTTTTCTGGGAGCAAAACTTCGACTACATCTCCTTTTTCACGCTGGCACAGAAGTACCGCATGATCAAAGCCACCGACCGGGAGGCCTAAAAGCCAACGGTGAGGTTGCCGTTCTGTGGCAGAAGCAATACCCACTCGTTTTCCCGACTGTGTTCTATAAATAGTCGTTCCTTTAATCAATTGAAGATGAATCCCTTCTCCTTCCAGTTTACTTAAAAATACCTCTCGAAGTTTCTTTCCTATCTCTCTTGCCAATGCAGGCGTCATAGTGTCTTTTCCAAGTGTTTCTTTCTTGGCGGTATTTGTGGTGGAAACTGGGATAGACTTGTTACGTCTTAATTCCTCTAGCTCTAAGACAATCTGTCCGTGGCGGTTGATCAGAAGCTCTATTTTTTCTAATTTCTCGCTTTCCGATAACACCAAATCAGTTTCTCTTTTGCTTGCATAATTGGAAATATTTGATAATATTATATTTTTCTCTTCATGTAAATCGTCCAAAGTAGCCACAACGCTACCTCCATCTGGTAAATATTATTTATTCTGCCCCAGAGAATGTCATAGACTAAGTGTAGTGTCAAGTGTTTTTGTCTTGAAGCGTCAGGAGCACGTAATCTCTCCGGTTAAAAATGGTCACCAGGAGGTGGCCGATGAGAAGGACAGAGATACTGCAGGAGATCCGGATTATGCGATCTGTAAAGACATGAAAAGAATTTTGATTAACTCAGGAGGAAGAAACGGTGCAGATGTTGGGAATTATCACTATGTTCGCATAATTCTCCGCATTCTCTGGAAGGCTTCCTCCAGCACCGATCGGGGGCAGCCGAAATTCAACCGCACAAACCCTTCGGCTCCAAACGACTTACCGTCGGAGAGGCCCACTCCGGCTTCCTCGAAGATCTTGACGGGGTCCTTCATACCGGTCTGCCTGGTATCGATCCAGGCCAGGTAGGTCGCCTCCACATGGTGCATGGAGAGGCCCGGCATTGCTTCAATAGAGCGCTCGGCACTATCCCTGTTCTCTCTGAGATAGTCAATCATCGCCAGATACCAGTCCCGGCTGTCCCGGTAGGCGGCCAGCGCCGCCGTATATCCCAGGGCATTGACGTGGGGCACGATGCCCTTCATCGCCCGCAGAAATTGCCGGCGGAGCGGTTCATCGGAAATGACGGCGAACGAACAGCCCAGCCCCGGTATGTTGAAGGTTTTGCTGGGTGCCATGAGCGTTATGGTCCGCCTCTCCACGTCCGGGCTCAAGGTCGCCGTGGGGATATGTTCCTTGTCCGTATCGAGTACCAGTTCACAGTGGATCTCATCGGAGCATATCACGAGATCGTGCCGCTCGCAGATCTGTGCCAGGGTTGAAAGTTCATCACGGGTAAAGACCCGTCCGGTGGGATTATGGGGACTGCACAGCAAAAGGATCCTAGTGCGCGGCGTTATGGCAGGCTCCAGGAGGTCAAAGTCAATCTCCCAGCCCCCCGCACCTTCCATCAGTGGAACCGTTCCGAGTTCTCGTGAAGAGTTTCCCGGGGCCGTCAGAAAGGGCGGGTAGACCGGTACCGTGGTCAGAACCCCATCACCTGTATCACCCACGGCGCGGCAGGCTACGTTGATTCCCGTGACTAGACCGGGAGCCACACAATCCAGTCGCGTTCGATCTTCCATTGGTACTGTGTGGCGAGCCTTCCGATAACCACATCGATCAGTTCATCGGGAACGAGGGTATAGCCGAACACTCCATGGTTGACATGGGCCTGAAGGGCCCTGATGATCGCCGGCGAAACGCGGAAATCCATGTCCGCCACCCACAGCGGAATGATTTCTTTTCCCTTGTACAGGTCCCACTTCAGGCTGTTTGTGCCGCGCCTGTCAACGGTCCTGTCAAAATCATGTGTCATGGCGTTACCTTAAATAGCTTAAACAGGGACATCGCCCTCTTTTACACCTGATAAAACAAAAACCCCGTTCTCTTTTTCCCAAGAATCAGGGCCTTATCTTCCACCACTCCACGGCGCCCCTCTTTGTGGGCTGTGGATAAAACGTTATATTTTGAAATAGCCGTGAAAACTCGTTGAACTGATTGCGATAATACACCCTGAAACGAAAATATCAATATATTTCCGCGCGAAGTGCGGCGTGTGAGGAATACATACTAAGCAAGGTATGCCCCCGCTTCCTTACCGTGATGATGAATGATGCGTCAGGCGCAGGAATGTGCTATGGCGCATTCGCTGTGCTATACTGTGTACTCAAAGAATTGGCCTACAAGAAATTTACACATAAAAATTGACAGCACCAGAAATCCTATGTAATAATTTTGAAACGCTACATGGTCAGCCTTGGTGAGTACAAGGAGGAATCGCAGTTTGAGTACAATAAGCCCTGTTTTTTGAGAGAAGAGAGACAGGGCTTATTTTTGCGCAACTCGCCGGCATTCTTTGAGGATTCTGATCATGAAGATGTCACGGATTGTAATGTAACGCGTTGATATCTTATTCCCGTGGCTCCTTAATTAGAGAAATGGAGTAATCAATGATTATGTCCTCGCCTGTTGCCTGTGAAGAATTTGTTTCATATTTAGAAAAACTTTTTACAATCTCACCGGACGATATCAAGATAATTATTTCAGACTGTCACGCGGAAATGCTAAAAGGCCTTTCGGGTTATGAAAGTTCCCTGAAGATGATACCTTCATTTGTTGACAGGCCTGAGGGAAATGAAAAGGGTAAGCTTATCGCGCTTGATCTTGGCGGCACAAACTTCAGAGTACTTGTGGTCGAACTTGACGGAAAGAGAAGCGCAACCGTTCTCGCTGTCAGTAAATTTGCCATTCCGAAAAAAGAGATGCGAGGAACAGGTGTACAACTGTTTGATTTTATTGCCGGCTGTATTGATTCTTTCCTAACAGAAAATAGTTTTGACAGAAAAAGATTCTATAACCTCGCGTTTACTTTCTCTTTTCCTGTAGAGCAGACAACTATTGCTGCCGGCAAGCTCCTTGTCTGGACAAAAGGTTTTACAGCGAAAGGCGTCGAAGGGAAAGATATCATAATACTTTTGAATGAAGCGTTAAGCCGGAAAAATATCAACTGCATTAAAGTCACAGCCCTTGCCAATGACACTGTAGGTACCCTGGTTGCCAGAAGCTATACCGACCCGACATGTGACCTGGGCGTTATAATGGGGACCGGAACAAATGCGTGTTATCGGGAGAAACTCTCGAATATACTGAAATTGAGAGTACCGGGTCCTGACGGGCATATGATCGTCAATATGGAATGGGGCAATTTTGATAAACTCAGGCTTACACATTACGATAGACAGTTGGACAAGGCTTCAGTTAATCCGGGCGCAATGTACCTTGAAAAAATGGTGTCCGGTATGTATCTTGGTGAGATTACAAGGCTTATTTTGATAGATTTGATAAAGAAAGACTTAATATTATTAAATGAATCCGATGCCGCTGAAAGTTTTAAGAAAAAAGATTCGCTGAAGACAGATCATATGTCCCTGATTGAAGGAGATGAAACAACAAATCTCAGCAAAGTAGAGGAATATTTCAACAATAGTGGAATTTCAAATAGTACTCTTCACGATAGAACAATGCTGAAAAGGCTGTGCGAATTTGTATCAGCCAGAGCGGCCAGGCTTGGAGCGGCTGCCATCTCGGCGGTAATTACCTGGATGGATCCGGAACTTAAAGATATGCACACTGTTGCTATTGACGGCTCACTCTTTGAGAAATACCCCGGATTTGAAACTAAAATGACGGATGTATTCAAAATACTTTACGGTAAAAAAGCGGAAAAAATAACATTAGTTCATTCCAAAGACGGCTCCGGCAAGGGTGCAGCCATTATAGCTGCAGTAGCCGCTTTGTCCGAAAAAAAGAAAACGTGATGTAGCAAGATATATGAACAAACACAAATACTGAAAAGAGGAGAAACCGAAATGGCGGGCAACACAAAAGCAAAAACAAAAGTTTTCTGGGTTTGCGTGATAGCCCGCCCTTGGCGGGCTGCTGTTTGGTTTGGACCAGGTACACTTGCCGTATTAATTTACATTTTTCTTTCCCGCCCGTTTTGCCCTTCTCGGGTATTTGCGATTATTCAACAAAAATCCTTTAGTAAAATACGGGAAGTGTCCCTCTATTTTCCGGGTGATCATGTCATCCATATCGGTCCCCTCTTACCTCTCAGTCCTGCTTTTTTTGAGACAACCCTTTTTCACCGACTCCGCGGATGTCTTCCTACAATCTCAGGAGCGCCTCGAGGAGACCCATATCCTTGTCCCTCTTCTTGAAAGAAAGCAGCGGTGCCGTCGTTGTCCTGATAAGCTGCTCCGTCACACTGTCCAGCAAAAATCTCGCGGCGGTTTTTTTACCCCTTGATCCGATAATGATAAGATCAATGTTGTACTCTTCTACGGTTTTCTTGATCGTCTCGTAAGCCTTTTTTTTCAACCGGAGTATAATCGGTTTGACATAGACCCCTTTGAGATCGATTCTTTTAATAAATTCCTGATATTTCTCTTCTGCGTTTCTCCCCATAACCTCGGCAAATTCTTCGTATCCCTTTCCTCTTTTGTAATATCCCAGGGGGATATCGTAGACATGCGCAGAGTAAATACTTGGTATTTCATGGGCAGCAGCAAATTCAACGGCCAGATTCATTGCATCTAATGCCTTTTCTGAAAAATCAACAGGAACGAGGATATTGATCTCTTCGGGCTGGCTTGTTCTGGATTCGAACCCCTCGGGTATATATAACGTTGAACACGACGCTTTTCGCGAGATCTTTACAGGAATCGTTTCTTTCCCCGTAAACTCACCACTTATTTTACCGAGGATAATAAGATCGGCCTCTTTTTCTTTTAATTTTCGCAGAATATTGATCTCCACCAGCGGTGATTCCATGATCACTTCATATTCAAGCCGCGTGGCAGGGCGTCCATCATAGTATTTACTGACAAGCTCTTCCATCAAACGTTTCACGGATTCTTCAACAGAAAAGAGGCTATCTATTCCAGAATCTTTTGATATTTTTTTACTACTGACGATATGAAAAAGCGTAATTCTTTCTGCTGAGGTTAGCCAGCTAACCAAACCCGCGTAGCGAATCTTGGCCTTATCACGTTGTCCCAGGGCAAGTCCCACCACAATATTCTTAAAATTGTACATGGCAAGCTCCTTTCTGCATCATGATAACCGCTTTGATATGACAGTACTATACACATCAGCACTACAGATGCAGGGCATTTTCAGGGTTAACATTGATGAAACGGTACAGGTATACAATACAATGCTATGAAGTCAGGATTAATCTCCTAACCTGAACGATACACTGATCCTTGCCCTGTAATCTTTAGGAAAACCAGGGACACTTCCCGTATTAATTTACATTTTTCTTTTCCGCCCGTTTTGCCCTTCTCGGGTTTTTGCGATTATTCAACAAAAATCCTTTAGTAAAATACGGAAAGTGTCCCTCTATTTCTGGGCATCAAAATGTGCTCGTATAGCTTTTCGAGTTTTCCCATAATGGAATTCTATCATATCTGTTTATTCATGCCAAGATCCTCTATCCATCTCTCGCACAACGTTTAGGATGAGCAGACCCTGAAGGGGAAAGGCCCGTCAGGGCCGCAGTTTAACGTAAAACTCAGCGGTTTGTGGATATACAGCAAACAGCTTTGAATAGCCGATTAAGTATGTTAACACCAATAACCTTTGAGAAACCGGCGAGGTAGCTAATCCGCTGAAGTGATTTGTGGGCGTTAAGGTACTGGTTCCTTTGAAAGTTGCGCGCCATGCCACACTGCAACAATCCAGACAACATCTACTTTGATTTTATAAAAAAACCGATACGGCGATATGACCACCTATCTGTAGGGAAGTTCTGGAAATTCTGGTATGATTCTTCCTGATTCGGGAAAGGTCTCAAGCCTTCGTAAAATTTTTTCAGTTCGATTCCGGAAATTGACTGCCGTCGAGGGTTTATCCCGGCGGATATATGATAGCGCAGAAAGAAATTGGGTCCTGGCAGAAGGGGTAAATTTCACCTTCACGAGGGCTCCTTGGCCAAAAGGGCGTCGGTTTCGGCAAGGACAGTATCCAGATCATATCCTTCTCCTATTTCTATTTCCCTATCTCCCTTGGCCAAAAGACGCAGGAGTTCTTTTTCGTTTTCAGATTTCTCATATGCATCGACACCGATCATCACCGCTGTTCCCCGCCCTCTTTGTGTAATAATCAAAGGTTCTTTAGTGTTATTCAATTGTTTCAAGAGCTTGGCGGTACTCTGTCTCAAATCGCTCACCGGAATGATATTTGATAGCTTGCCCATTTTGTACCTCCTATTGTACCTCAGAATGTATTACCAATAATCCTACGAAGCAAGCGTTTTCGTAAATACGATGGCATTGTATGGGAACACCAACAAGTTATTCTATAGAACTGCATATCTCCACATATAGAGTGATATGCAGAAGACTGATTCTATTAAATTCCAAAAACAGACAGCGTCTCTTTTTTCAGTCACATGTGTAAATTGGGGAAAACCAGGTACACTTCCCGTATTAATTTACATTTTTCTTTCCCGCCCGTTTTGCCCTTCT
>CAZINZ010000064.1:0-11655 GCA_964540715.1 uncultured Syntrophaceae bacterium
TTACAGCTTTCTTTCAACAACATAATCCGCAATGGCAAGAAGGCCTTCCTTGGGTATCGAATCTTCAAAAACCTCAAGAAACGCCTTTCCTTCTTCTATAAGTCTGTCAGCCTTTTCAAGGGAATATTTTATGCCTTCATATTTATCGATTAGAGATGTAACTTCTTCAATATGGTCTTCCTCTGTGTTTTCCACAGCTTTTCCTATAATCTTCTTCTCGTCAGGGTCACACGCCTTAAATGTCCTGATAAGGGGAAGCGTTATCTTGCCTTCTTTGAGATCCATACCTATGGTCTTGCCGAAACCATTTTCTCTTGCCACATAATCGAGTGTGTCATCGGTTAACTGAAATGCCGTTCCCAGCCTCATTCCAAACCTTGCGAGCGCCTGAATTTCCGATTCCGTTGCCTTTGCGAGGATTGCGCCTATGGCGCATGCCGCGGAGATAAGGATAGCTGTCTTTTTTTCAATAACGGAAAAATATTCCTTTTCGGTGGCATTGATATCACCGCATTTTGCCAATTGAATTATCTCGCCCTCAGCCATGGAAGAGGTAGTAGTCGCGAGGAGTTTCTGAACGGTTTGATCTCCATCTTCAGCCAGTATACCGAATGAGCTTGAATACAGATAATCTCCCACAAGAACACTCGCGGAATTCCCCCAGATACTGTTCGCGGAAGGTTTGCCTCTCCTGATTACGGCATGATCTATCACATCATCATGAAGGAGAGACGCTGTGTGTATAAACTCCATTACCGATGCCAGAGATAAACGTCTGTCACCTTTGTAACCACACAGGTCTGACGAAATTATGAGCAAAAGAGGTCTCAGCCTCTTCCCTCCGCTCCCGGTTATATGATCGGCAATATCGGGAATAAGGTGCACGTAAGAACTCTGCTGTTTCCTGATAAGGCCTTCAACCATTCCCATTTCATCTGTATAATGCTTAAAAACATCCTGTATATCCATAACCATTACCCGTTATAAGCCCTTCCTGCAGGCACATTACATGATGGGGATTTACGCATTTTGTAACAACAGCAACACTTTGCGCCTCTGTGCCTCTACCCCTATGAACCTGAACAGGTACCATATTTTATACATATCTAAATGTCAAAGATTTTCCAGACGCACGCGGGGCAAACTGAAGGCTGTTAGGAATCAAGAATAAATAAGTTATACAGATTGCGCCGTAATTTTGTTTGTTTTCAAGGCGTGTTGAAGCACGCATAACGGGTTATGTAAGCATTGACACAACACAGGAAACAAGCAAAAGAACAAGCAAGGTGTATAAGTTATTTCTTCTTGCTGACTTAGCCTGAATATCTTCCGCCTTCTGCCTAAACAACCTGCACAGTTACGTTTGACATTCATCAAGCAACACCTTATAAACAACCCTGCTGTTTTATCGGATATGTATGTCCCGTAAATATATAAATCAGATTCCGGAAACAACAGGGAAAGTGGAACTCATGAAATGGTTAAGCAAATGTATAGGCCTTGCACTTGGAGGGGGTGGCGCCAGGGGCCTCGCGCACATAGGTGTAATCAGGGTCCTTGAGCAGGAAGAAATCCCCATAGATATCATAGTGGGCACAAGCAGCGGTGCCCTGATCGGGGGGGCGTACGCCAGTGGAACAACGCCCGACGAAATGGAGCGAAAGATAGATGAATATTTGAACAGCGAGGAATATCAATCTTCCGCAATCAGAACCATAGAAAAGGCGCATAGCGGGGAGCGCGCATCACTCAGGCAACAGGTACAGGGTTTTCTGCAAAACAAGTTTCTGCTCCTGCAGGCCATGTTCAAACCGGGAATACTCTCTGCGGAAGAGTTTCAGTCCATGATCAATTTCTTCATACCGGATATGCTGATCCAGAACACCCCTATCCCATTCCGAACCGTCACCACGGACCTGATAAGTGGAGGACAGATCATCTTCTCCGAAGGATCTTTGCGCGATGCCGTAATGGCAAGCAGCGCGGTCCCCGGGGCAATAGAACCCAGGAGGAAAGGGGCGATGCATCTATCAGATGGAGGTATTATCTCTCTGGTTCCGGTAAATGCAGCCAGAAAGGAAGGAGCTGATATCGTAATTGCAGTAAATATAACGCGGGGCATCTTTTCCGAAGAGAAACTCGAAACCGCGCAGGAAATATGCGACAGGGCGGCGGATATAACTTCCTATCATCTGATAGGATACGAGCTCACAGCCGCGGATGTGGTAATCCGGCCTGATGTTGGCAATCTTCACTGGTCCGATTTTTCCCACGCCGGAAACCTGATAGCGGAGGGTGAAAAGGCCGCCAGGAACAACATCTCTGACATCCGCAAGGCAATACCTCTCTTGAGAAGGTTGCTTGCGAGGAGTGAAAGTCCGGAACATACAATTAATTAAACCCACTAAAATCAGTAAGTTATAATTTTATTACCCTCAGAGCTTGACATGAAAGGGGCGATATGCTTTAAAGAAACATCCTGTTGGGGGTCAAGTTAATTATGAAATCCATGAAGAAGAAAGCCAAATTGATCAGTCATCTGTTTACCTGAGTTTCTTGTGACATACTCATGTACCGGCTCGATTGCCCGTACGTGACACCCGCCTCAATCTTCAAAGTTTCAAACCCAAGCATATCGAAGTGTAACAAATCTTATTTGGCGTTCAATTTCTTAACAACCAGAACAAATATGGAGGTGTAAAATGAAAGGAAAGAGTAGTTATCTTATTAGATTTAGTATGTTTTTAGTGTGTGTGTCACTTTTGTTGCTGCCGATTACCGCTTCCGCGGCAAAGAGTACCTTACGTTTTGCCGATTTCAGCTGGGACAGCGCTCAGGTGCATAACCGCATAGCCGGGTTTATCGTCGAGCATGGCATGGGCTACGATTCGGAATACATCCCCGGAGACACAATCATGCTCAATACCGCCATGATGCAGGATGATGTTGATATCAATATGGAGTCCTGGACCGAAAATATACAGGACCTCTATGATAAAATGATCAAATCGGGCAAGGTGGCCGATCTTGGAAGTAATTTTTCAGACAACTGGCAGGGGTGGCTGGTCCCCACCTATATGATCAAGGGCGACGCCAAGCGAGGGATCAAGCCCATGGCCCCCGATCTGAAATCCGTTTCTGATTTGCCTAAGTATTGGAAACTGTTTAAGGATCCTGAAGTTCCAACCAAAGGTCGCTTCTACAATTCCATTCCGGGCTGGGGCTGTACAAAGATTAATTCTACCAAGCTCAAAACCTACGGTCTGGACAAATATTTCAACGACTTTATCACGGGCTCTGATGCGGCGCTGAGCGGCTCCATGGCTGCTGCGGTCAAGAAGGGCAAACCATGGGTAGGCTACTACTGGGAACCTACATGGGTCCTGGGAAAGCTCGACATGACACGCCTGGAAGAACCGTCATTTAACCAGAAGATATGGGATACGGACAAGGGGTGTACCTACGGGTCTGTCACGATAAACATCCTTGTTAATACGAAGCTCTTCAAGAGCGCTCCTGACGTCGTTGAGATGCTGCGGAAATATGAAACGACTACCGCGATGGTCAACAAGATTCTGGCCAATATGATGGACACAAAGGGAAGCACCGAAGATGGCGCAGTCTGGTTCCTCAAAAACAGGGCTGATGTGTGGACCAAATGGGTTTCCGCCGACGTAGCCGGGAAAGTCAAGGCTGCCCTGAAATAGAAAGGCACAAAAGTTGGAATATAATAATCAGGCAGATCAAACAGGTGAAATCTGCGTAGAGGTCAATGGCCTGTGGAAGATCTTTGGCAAAAAAGCTGGAGAAATCCTCAATTCGGACATTCGTTTTGAATCCAAAGAGGCCATTCTGGAAAAAACGGGAAACGTGATGGCGGTCAGAGACGTCTCTTTCAGTGTAACCAGGGGCGAGTTCTTTGTCATCATGGGCCTCTCCGGCAGCGGAAAGTCCACGCTGATTCGAATGCTGCTCCGTCTGATCGACTCCACAAGAGGCAGTATCCGCGTAAATGGCGCGGATATCCTCAAGTACAGCAAAAAGCAGCTCAGGAGTTTCCGCCGGCACACAACAGGCATGGTTTTTCAGTACTTTGGCCTGTTTCCCCACAGAACCGTCCTCGACAATGTGGCCTACGGCCTCAAGGTAAGAGGCGTTTCAAAAGAGGAACGATACGCCAGTGCGCAGGAGGCCGTCGAAACCGTGGGGCTGAGGGGATGGGAAAACTACCACCCCTCAGCCCTCAGCGGGGGAATGCAGCAGCGAGTCGGAATCGCCAGGGCATTGACCATAAATCCAGAAATACTACTCATGGATGAACCCTTCAGCGGACTGGATCCGCTTATCCGCCGGGAGATGCAGGACGAACTTATCGAACTTCAGGACAAGGTACAGAAGACGATCATATTTGTTACACACGACCTCCACGAGGCCCTGAAGCTGGGAGACCGTATCGCCATCATGAGGGATGGGAAGATTGTGCAGATAGGAGCCCCGGAAGATGTCATTACATCACCAGCCGACGACTATGTGCGCGAGTTTGTCCAGGATGCCTCTCCAGCAAAGGTGCTGACCGCCGGCGGAATCATGGAACAGCCGGAGGCCCTCCTGTATGAATGGCAGGGGCCGAAGGCGGCCCTCCACACCCTCAGGGACATAAAGGAAGATTATGCCTTTATGGTAAGCCGCAACCGCCATCTTCTCGGACTGGTTACCCTGAACCGCCTCAAGACGGTAATACAAAATGATGGCTCTTCTCTGAATGAAGCATTTGAGCCCGATCCGCCGACAACCAGTCCCGACGTGATCCTCGAAGACCTGTTTCCAACTGCCGCCGAGGCGGATTATCCAATTGCCGTCGTTGACGAAGACGGGAAATTCATGGGAGAAATACAGATCAGTTCAATATTCGAAAACATGATACAGGGCAAGGAGGCCCATGCTGATGAGTGAATTCCCCCGATTTCTGAATATTCCCCTCGCGGACTGGATTGATTCCTTCATGGACTGGGTCCTGATCAGTTTCTCCGATGTGTTCGACGCTATAGGGCATGTCTTTCTGATGATGCTTTTGAATATCGAGCGTTTCTTTCTCTGGGTGCCCTGGTGGCTGATAATTGCATTCGTGGGGATTCTCGCGTGGCGGGTCATGCACAAGTGGACAATGGGTGTTGTTATGGCCGGGCTGCTGGTGTTAATCGGAAGCTTCGGCTACTGGAAAATGGCCATGATGACTCTTGCCCTTACAACATCGGCGGTTGTGGTATCTCTGGCCGTGGGCATTCCCATCGGCATATTTATGGCCAAGAGCGATCTTGCAGAAACAATCATCAGGCCAATATTAGACGCCATGCAGACCATGCCCAGTTTCGTTTATCTAATCCCGGCGCTGATGCTGTTTGGTCTGGGAAAAGTGCCTGCATTATTCGCCACGCTTATCTATGCTGTTCCGCCTGTCATACGCCTCACTAACGTGGGAATACGACAGGTATCAAAGGACACTATAGAGGCGGCAAGAGCGTTCGGGGCAAGTCCCCGGCAGATATTATTCGATGTACAGATGCCCCTCGCTGTTCCATCCATTATGGTTGGAATCAATCAGACCACTATGATGGCACTCGCCATGGTTGTCATAGCCTCCATGATAGGGGCAAGGGGTCTGGGCCTGGAAGTGCTTCTGGCAATCAATCGGATCGAGGTTGGGCGCGGCTTCGAGGCCGGGCTGTGCATCGTTTTTCTGGCAATCATAATAGACCGCATAACCAACGCCCTGGCGACGCAACAGCAGAAGAATCTGGAATCCTGAGAACCCGGCATACCTGGGTTGCTTACAGACGATACACCTTTTCGCCGGGCAGTACAGTGAACCCATCCTCCAGAAGAGCATCTATTCCCGCATCGATATCATCAAACCTGAATATGATTATCGCGTTTTCACCGCTTCTTTCCACAAATGCGTAAGCATACTCAACATTTATATTCTTTTCCGTCAACACCTTTGAGATGCCGTGCATACCACCAGGACGGTCGGGGATTTCTACTGCAACAACATGTGTCCGCTTTATCGTGAACCCTTCGCCATGAAGGGCCTTCTCCGCTGATTCCATATCATTTACAATAAGCCTTAGAATGCCAAAATCCGAGGTGTCGGCGAGAGACAGCGCCCTGATGTTTATATCCGCATCCGCCAGCACCCTGGTAACATGTTCAAGCCCGCCGGGCCTGTTCTCCAGAAACACGGAAATTTGCTCTACCTTCATAACTGCCATTCCTCCCTTGAAAAATGTTCTGTTTTGTTCGAGTAAGAGGGGATGTTTTGCAGGTCTCAGATTTTTCTTCTATCGATGACCACCTGTGCCTTACCTTCAAACCGTTTGAGGGTCTGCGATCCTACCAGCTTTACCTTTGCGGTAACGCCAAGATAATCTTTTATATCCTTCGTTATACGACTCTCGATCTTCTGGAGAGCCTTTATCTCATCTGAGAATACATCCCCGCTCATCTCAACGCGTATCTCCAGGGTGTCCAGCCTGTCCTCCCGGTCCACAATAAGCTCGTAATGCGGTTCAAGTCCCTCTATTCCGAGGAGAACGCTCTCTATCTGAGACGGGAACACATTCACACCTCTTATGATCAGCATATCATCGCTGCGCCCGGTTACACGTTGCATCCGCACATGCGTCCTGCCACACCTGCACGGCTCTTCCATCAGCCTGGACATATCCCTCGTCCTGTATCTGATTAATGGGAATGCCTCTTTGGTGAGGGAGGTAAAGACCAGCTCCCCCGCCTCGCCACGGGGAACATTTTCCCCTGTTTCGGGATTTATCGTCTCCACGATGAAGTGATCTTCAAACACATGCAGACCATTTCGCCCTTCAGCGCATTCCATAGACACCCCGGGTCCTATAATCTCCGAAAGCCCGTATATGTCAAGCGCCCTGATGCCAAGCATGTCTTCTATCTCCTGCCTCATTTCCTCACTCCACGGCTCGGCGCCAAGGATCCCCACTCTCAAACCGAGGGATCGCATGTCCACTCCCATATCTTCTCCACGTTCCGCAAGGTAGAGGGCGTATGATGGAGTGCAGCAGATTGCTGTCGGACCAAAGTCCTGGAGTATCATTATCTGTTTCTTTGTACTACCGCCGGACATGGGAATCACGCTGGCACCAAGCATCTCTGCGCCGTAATGAACGCCAAGACCACCAGTGAACAGGCCGTAGCCGTAGGCGTTGTGTATGACGTCATTTTTTGTGAGACCGGCCGCCACAAGCGATCTTGCCATCAACTTCGACCATGTTTCTATATCTTTCTTAGTATATCCAACAACCGTCGGTTTACCGGTGGTTCCCGACGACGCGTGTAGCCTCACAATGTTGCTCATAGGCACGGCAAACAAGCCAAAGGGGTAATTGTCCCTGAGGTCCTGCTTGATTGTAAAGGGAAGTTTCTTTATGTCCTCAAGTGTCTTGATATCATCAGGCGTTACGCCTGCTTCATCAAACGCCCTCTTATAGAAACCAACCGTGTGATAGACACGCCCTACCACCTGCTGGAGTCTCTTGAGCTGAAGGGCATCCAGGGCCTCCCTTGGCAGCGTCTCGAACTCCTCATTAAAGATCATGATCCAATCTCCCTATTTTTTATACTTCGCGTCAATTTCTTTCTGATACCTCTCCAGCACTACACGTCTTTTGACTTTCATCGTCTGTGTAAGAGTACCATCTTCTAAAGAAAAACCTTCGGCAAGAAAGACAAACTTCTTCGGTATTTCATAGCCCCCATATTTGCCCTCAAGGGCCCCGACTATCCCGCCACTAATAAGTTCCTTTATCTCTTCCATCTCAATCAACTTTTCAGGGGCCGTCGGCAGATTGTTTTTCTGCGCGTATTTTTCCAGCGCCGGGAAGTCCGGTACTACAAGGCAGACATTGTAAGCCCTCCCCTCACCATAAATCATCGCATTCTCCACATAGGGAACGAGACAGATATCTTCTTCAAGGGATGAAGGAAACACAAATTTTCCGTTTTCCAGCTTGAACTGCTCCTTGATCCTTCCCGTGATGTGCAGGAATCCATCTTCATCCAGCCTGCCGCGATCACCTGTCCGCATGCCGCCATCAACGGTTATGACCTCTCTGGTCTGCTCCGGTTTGTTGTGATAGCCCTTCATTATATTGGGGCCGTAGACAACAATTTCGCCGTCACCCACTTTCTCATCTCCCAGGGATTTGTCAATCACAACCTGCACCTTCTCAATCGGTTTGCCCACCGTTCCAAGCTTATAATCCACGGAAGAATTCATCGTGATTGCCGGAGAGGTCTCGCTCATACCATAACAGTCATACAGGGGTATCCCGATATCAAAGAAAAAGATGGCTATCTCCGGATTCATCATCGCACTTGCCGTCATGGACCCCATGAGGCGTCCCCCAAGTCCGTTACGTATCTTCTGGAATACTATCTTGTCCGCTATCTTGAACTTGAGATTTGTAATAAAATCCGATTTTCCCTTCTCGGCCAGTTCACGCCTCTTCTTCGCACTTTCCACACCCATAACGAACAGCTTTTGGGGAAAACCACCAGTCTCGTTCATTTTAGACCAGAGTCCGTCGTAAACCTTGTTGAACACACGGGGAACCGCTATAAGCCAGGTCGGCTTTACCTTTGCCATGTCGGCGGCAAGGGTCTTCACATTCTCCATAATCCCTATAGCCCCGCCGAGATAGATCATGGTGTACAACTCGGCTGTCTGACCATAGGAATGAGCCCATGGAAGAATGGAAAGGCTTACTCCGGTAATGGTCATCAGTTCCGGATACATCTTACGCCCCGCGTGGGAATTGCTCGTGAGGTTGCCATGCGACAGAAGAACACCTTTCGGGTCGCCTGTTGTGCCTGAGGTATATATCAGGGCGGCTATATCATCCGGCCCGGGTTTGATCGAAGAGATGGGCTTCTTTTCCCCCTCCTGTTCCAAAACAGTCATACTGTTTTCGCCCCCTCCCTCTATCAGAAAGATCTTCTCCAGGGTGGGTATCTCATTCACAAAATTCTTGAGCTGCTCGTATATCTCCGACTTAGAGACAAAGAGTACTTTGACACAACTGTCAGTTATAATATACTTCCATACATGCAGGAGTTCAGATTCGTACATGGGTACCCAGCAAGCGCCCAGTCCATAGGTTGCAAAGGCACCGATGGCCCACTCCGTCCTGTTGTTGGCAATAATACCCACCGCGTCATCTTTACCTACTCCAAGACCGGCAAGACCGGCCCGGAGATTATCCACCCGTTTGCCAACCTGGGCATAGGTAATCCATTTGTATTCGCCCTGGAGGTTTTTCGTCCCGAACAGTGGTCTGTCCGGATACTTCGTCACGCTTCCCTCCAGGAAAGTTACAAGGTTGTCAGGTTCATTAGATTGGGACATACTTTTTTCTCCTCATCTGTAATTTATCATATTTCTGTTACGCAAAAGCAAGCCCTTATACTTCATTTTCTCTACCTTGTCACCAAATGATTCAGTTCTGTGATTCAGCCCTGTTGGCTGTCAATCTTTTTAGGAATCAAGAATAAATAAGTTATTACTCCGGCAACAATATACGTCAAAACCGTCATTCCGGCGAAAGCCGGAATCCATAATTGGCCTGGATGCCGGATCAAGTCCGGCATGACATTTGACATGTTTAATTGCCATAGTAATAAATCCCGAAGGATGTCCTGTGTTTCGCAACTAAAGCCGGGTATAGCGGGTCCAACTTCTGCTGTCCCAAGTGGAATCGATCATGGAAGCTTCTTCATCCAGGGAGGGCTTGAGGCCGCATTTCAGGGCAAAATGGCGATGGAACGCGAGAGAGGGGGTCAGTTCAGGGTGAAAGACCGTCACAAGGACATCAGGACTCTCCGCGGCCGCTATATAATCATCCTGCCGGAGCAATACATCAACATCCCTGCCGGCACGGGTGATTTTTGGGGCACGGATAAAAGTGAGGGGTATCGGCTGCGGCGCCACGCGAGGAACGGAGGCTTCGGATGTAAAGCTGCTTAACTGACTGCCGAAGGCGTTTTTCTGAACTTCGATATCGATAAGACCGAGACAGGACGATTCACCAACAACCTTTCCGGCAAGAAGAATGGTCCCCGCGCATGTGCCCCAGAGCTTCAGGCCGCGCTGAAATTCACGTAGAATAATCTCCCTGATACCGAAAATGCTCAGCAGGCGTGAAAGACATGTGCTTTCGCCGCCCGGGATTATCAATCCCGCAAGATGCGTAAAATCCGCAGGCTCCTTTACCCGAACAGCCTTGATTCCAAGGCGCTCCAGATGGTCAATGTGTTCGGCAACATCCCCCTGGAGATCAAGCACACCGAGCATATCCACCTATACTCGCCTCCTGGAAATTACCACCCGCGCGTTGCCAGTATCTGGCTCTCCGGAATATCGGAGATTTCAATCCCCGGCATGGCACTGCCGAGTCCCATTGATGCCTCCAGGATCTTCGCAGGGTCCTCGTAATACGCGGTTGCCTTAACGATTGCTTCAGCTCGCGTGGAAGGGTTTTCCGATTTGAATATCCCGGATCCTACAAAAACACCGTCGCAACCAAGCTGCATCATCAGGGCCGCATCCGCGGGTGTCGCGATACCGCCTGCCGCAAAGTTAACGACCGGCAATCTGCCAAGCTCCCGGACCTGGAGTGCAAGCTCATAAGGAAACCCGTTAGCCTTGGCAAAACCGGTAACTTCCTCCACCGGCATATTGACAAGCTGTCTGATTTCGCGGTTTACTGTTCGAATATGACGAACCGCCTCGACTACATTTCCCGTGCCAGCTTCACCCTTGGTGCGGATCATGGCCGCCCCTTCGGCTATACGGCGCAGGGCTTCACCCAGGTTGCGGGCACCGCACACAAAGGGAATCGCAAACCGGGTCTTGTCGATGTGGCATTCCTCATCGGCGGGCGTTAAAACCTCGCTCTCATCAATAAAATCGATCTTCAGGGTTTCAATAATCTGAGCCTCGACAAAATGACCGATGCGCGCCTTGGCCATGACAGGTATCGATACCGCCTCTTTGATCTGCGCGATGAGCGCGGGATCAGACATCCGGGCAACACCACCCTCCTTGCGGATATCCGCGGGAACGCGCTCCAGCGCCATAACCGCGACGGCTCCGGCCTCCTCGGCGATCTTCGCATGCTCCACGTTGACAACGTCCATGATAACGCCGCCCTTCAACATCTGAGCCAGCTGAACGTTTAATTCATATCTTTTCTTGTCCACTTATGCTTACCTCCTGAAGGCTATCGTTATTTCTAAAAATCAGCTCTTATAAAGTCACCATTTGTTGATGTTAATTCAAACCGATTCGCCCGTCAAGAACAATGTTGACAACATTCAATTAGACAATCTGAGACATCTCGAATACGCCGCATGCAGTTGAAAAAAAATAACAGAATGTGACAACTGATGGTTTTTCTACTTGGCTATAATGGAATTCTATATTATAGTGAAAAAGTAACGGTGAGGTATAAGCACCATAATGTTGAATGTTAAGACGGAATCTCGTATGGATATTTCTATAATCATAGTCAACTGGAATACTGAAAGGCTTTTGATAGACTGCATCCGCTCAATCTATGAGACTGT